>DATGYA010000110.1:0-11138 GCA_035298405.1 Kamptonema sp.
GGTTGGAGCTTAAACTTGGGAGATTCCTGAATGTGCTCCACCTGGGACTTGTAGGTGTCCAGCAGCGTCAGCCGCGCTGCCCGATTCACGTAAGCTTGATAAGTATCGTCCAATCTCGATTGCCTCGCGCTAAGTAATAGCTTTCAGCACCCAGACGATTTTAGATTGTAGAGGGGGCTGGCAAGCATCAAAATCTGAAATCGTCCAAATAGACGACTAACTAATTAAAAATTAAAAATTAAAAATTAAAAATTGGATTTAATCTTTTTAATTTTGCATTTTTAATTTTTAATTTTTCCCTGCCGCCGATCCCCAATCTCTAATCCTAAAATTGGGCAACTGATAACTCCTTATGCAAATTTACCTCTTCTGGGGGGACGATGACTTCTCTATGACGCAAGCAATTGATACCCTGCGCCAAAAAGTCCTTGACCCCAACTGGGCTAGTTTCAACTATGATAAAATTCTCCCCGACCAGTCTGATGCTGTTATCTCTGCGCTTAACCAAGCCATGACACCGCCCTTCGGCACGGGTAGCCGTTTTGTCTGGCTAGCTGACACTTCCATAGCTCAGCAGTGTTCTCAAGAACTATTTGCGGAATTGGAGCGGACTCTACCAGTTATTCCCTCTACCACAGTGCTGTTGTTCACTACCCGCAACAAACCCGATAGTCGGCTGAAGTCTACTAAGTTTCTAGTCAAATGTTGTACTGAAGTTCGGGAGTTTTCTCCTATTCCTCCCTGGAAAACAGAAGAGTTGGTGCAGCGGGTGCGTCAAGCTGCTGAGGGACGGGGAGTAAAATTGACTACCCCTGCGATCGAACTTTTAGCGCAATGTGTTGGGAACGATACTAGGCAACTAAATAGTGAATTGGACAAATTGGAGCTTTATGCAGGTAATAGCAACAAGCCTTTAGGTGATGAAGCGATCGCCGCCTTAGTTCGGTCAAACACCCAAAACAGCTTACAACTAGCTGCGGCTATTCGCCAAGGAAATACAGCCCAAGCTTTGCAGCTAGTCGCAGAACTCATCAACCATAACGAACCCGCCTTAAAGATTGTAGCTACCTTAACTGGCTGTTTTCGGACTTGGCTGTGGGTGAAACTCGCATTACAAGCAGGCGAGCCCGATGAGAAGGTAGCTCAAGCCGCAGAAATCAGCAATCCTAAACGCATATACTATTTTCGGCAAGAAGTCAAGAATCTCAGGTTAGAACAATTGCAAAAAACTTTACCTTTATTGCTAGAACTAGAATCTTCTTTGAAGCGAGGCGCTGAAGAGGTATCTACCCTGCAAACAAAAGTCATAGAACTCTGTTGCCTATTTCATTCTAATTTTTAATTTTTAATTTTTAATTTTTAATTCTGTCGATTAGAATCATACGCCGTAGTGCTGGGATATTTGGGTTAAATGAACCAGACAAGAGCCCATCAAGAAATAAACCACTACCAGCGCCGCCGCCGATATCGCGACTAAAGTACCAGCCAGCATCAGCGAAAATTCCCGGTGCGCGATCGCCTCCTGCATCAGATGCAAAGACCAGGCAACTAAAGCAACATCAATTATTAGAATAGGAACCAGCATAGTTACAATTTGTAACAGTTTGTTTGATTCTAGCAAAATTTTAAGCTTTCTGCCGATGCTGCTACGGAATAAATTTGGAAGTTTCTGGAAAGGGAGAATAACTCCCCGATCGTGCCGTTAGAGAGTACGCACAGGTACTTCCTTTTCTGCTAAGTAACTCTTAATTTCAGCGACACTAAGTTCCCCAAAATGAAGCAGGGAAGCCAATAGCGCGGCTTGAGCTTCACCGGTGGTCAGAGCTTCGTAGATATGATGACAGTTGCCAGCACCACCAGAAGCAATCACCGGAATTTCGACAATTTCAGCAATACTGCGGGTCAAATCCAGATCGTAACCAGCTTTAGTGCCGTCAGCATCCATGCTCGTTACTAACAGTTCCCCTGCGCCGCGTTTCTCAGCTTCCTGAGCCCAAGCGATCGCATCTTTTCCCGTATTTTCACGACCGCCCCGCACATAAACATCCCATCCCGGATTTGCAGGATCGACGCGCCGCCGTGCATCGATCGCCACCACAATACACTGATTACCAAAGCGCGAACTGGCGCGATCGATAAAATCGGGGTCGCGCACCGCGGCCGAATTAATACTCACCTTATCTGCCCCAGCTCTTAACAAATTTTTAATTGTTTCTAAGCTTTGGATACCGCCGCCGACGGTCAAAGGAATAAACACCCGTTCCGCCGTGCGATATACCACATCAACAATAATGTCCCGGTCTTCATGGGTTGCAGTGATATCGAGGAACACCAACTCATCAGCACCCGCCTCATTGTAAACTTGCGCCAATTCTACAGGGTCGCCTGCATCCAGAAGGTTGACAAAGTTGACACCTTTGACTACGCGACCAGCTTTTACGTCCAGACAAGGCAAAATTCTTTTAGCTAACATATCACCTGCTTAAGAAAGAACCTCTGTATTATGCTCTGTGGTCGTTACCAATTTCCGATGCCCCAAATCAGATAAACTTTGATAGGTTGAGACCCAGAGGAGAACATTTTAAGTGGCAATAGATGTAGGTCAGAGAGTCAAGGTACGCCGTCTCAGAGATCGGGTACCTGCCAATATAGTCGGCAAGTTGAAGCAAAATCCAGTCGGTACAGTTGAGGGCTTCAAAATGGTTGACGGTAGTGGAGTGGGCATTGTTGTCAAGTTTGATGAAGCGAATTTTGCTACCTGGTTCTTTGAAGACGAGCTAGAACCTATTTAATAGGGGGGCTAGGGTTGGGGAGTTTTGAGTGTTGAGTGTTGAGTTTTGAGAAATTGGCACACTTGGGCGCAAACGCTAAGCTTCGCTTGGGTTTTGAGGAGTAAGTTTGCGATTCTGAAGCTTGCCTTTTGCAATCTCATTAAGTCAAAGCTCAATCTTCCCATCTCCTTTGCTTAGCGGATCAACTCCGCAAAACTGTAGAAGCTGATAATTAATAACAGCACTGCTGTCACCTGAGTTGGCTGGATATGTGGCGAGGGACTAAGAGCTTCCCGCACTAAAATGGAAATAGATGAGCCAATAACATAGCTCAGAGATAGCACTAAGTAGGGCCACTCTAATGTCAGGCTCCACAACAAAAGTAAAATCATTGCCAAGGTTAACATCACCAGTTCCACAAACCGAGGCGGATGGTGCTGAGTGGCTAAAATCAAGGTGTGCCACCAAAATTGCCAAATTCTCATGGGTAAGAAGGAGAGAGTAATTTTGAATCAAGAATAATTTATGCTTCGGAAAGCCACTCAACTTGTTGTTGCAAACAGGCGATCGCGGCTTCTGTTTCAACTTGCGGAAATTCACCATAAAAGCGACTAACGCTAAAAAATGGATCGGGAGTTTCTAAGACGATCGCGCGATCGGCCTCGACCTCTAAAAATTCCATTAGTTCTAACGGCGCTAAAGGCGAACAAATCCAAACCCCTGCCGGAGAGTACAACCGCAAAGCTTGAGCTGCCACCATCATTGTCATTCCCGTAGCAATGCCATCATCAACTAAAATTGCTAAAGCACCCGTTGGGTTTACTTTTGGGCGACCTGGGGAAAAATCAATTAATTGCGCTTGAGCTTTCTCTTGAGCTTTCTGGAGTGCAGAATTTTGCACGCGGAAATTGCGCGGTTTTTGCGGCGACCAGAGAATATGACCGTCGGCTGTCACAGCGCCGATCGCTAATTCTGGGTTATCTGGTCGAGTGATTTTTTTTGCCACTACCACATCCAAAGGACAGCAGAGGCGACGCGCGATCGGCACTGCCACTGGCAACCCCCCTCGCGGTAAGGCGTAAACAATCGGCCTGGCTGCCTCCTGTGCAGTTTCATTAAATTTAGCTATCTCTGATAAAACTACCTCAGCTAGTTTTTCGCCAGCTTCGGCGCGATCGCAAAACAACGGATTAGATAACATAGCGTTGCCTACCTAGCATCACCTACCTCTATCATCATTGATTCTTAACAGCGATTAGACTATCAACTTTTACTCCAAAACTATAAACTATAAACTCTAGACTTAAAAATCTCCTCATCCCCTCAATTTATGTCCAGCGACAAACAACTTAACCTTTTTGACGGCACGAATTTTGGAGCATCTTTACAGCGGGACTCAATTCCAAATGATGCCAAAATTCCCATTCCTCCAGGCACTTATGAAACTATGGAGCAAATAGCAGAACACTGCAACCGCTGCCATAGGTGCGAATTAGGCAACAACCGCCAGAATGCAGTTATCGGGCGCGGCAATTTGCAAGCACCAATTATGATTATAGGAGAAGCACCCGGTCAGAATGAAGACGAAACTGGATTGCCATTTGTGGGGAAATCTGGACAACTCCTAGAGAAAATTCTAGAATCTGTTGGGTTGACTACAGAGCGTGACGTATTTATCTGTAATGTTAACAAGTGCAGACCTCCAGATAATCGCCCACCCACACCAAAAGAAAGAGAAGCTTGCAAACCATATTTGCTCGAACAAATTCGCATAGTAGACCCCAAAATTATTTTATTGACAGGCGCGACAGCATTAAAAGGTTTGACTGGTGAAAAGCAAGCGATTAGCAAAATTCGCGGTCAGTGGATTGAGTGGGAAGGACGGCAGTGTATGCCAATTTTTCACCCCTCTTACCTTTTACGCAATCCCTCCCGCGAACCCGGTAGTCCTAAATGGTTGATGTGGCAAGACATTCAAGCAGTTAAAGCTAAATTTGATGAATTGTTAACAGTTGACGGTTAACAGTTAACGGTTAACAGTTAACGGTTAACATATAGATTCAGGTTTATTCCATAACCCATCGATTGCGCCCTTGATGTTTGGCGCTATAGAGTGCTTTATCAACTTTTTCGACTAGCATTTCTGGAAATGCGTCTGCACAAGCTGTCATAGTAGAAATCCCCAAGCTAATAGTAACAATATCACTTACTTCCGAGTCCCTATGAGGGATGGATAAAGCGTGAATTGCAGCACAAATGCGCTCGGCAACAAGAATTGTGTCTTCCTGGTTGGTATTAGGTAAAACAACTGCAAATTCCTCACCTCCATAGCGAGCAAGCAGATATTCTGGACGATCTAATACCTGTTGAGCAGCTTGAGCAATATGAAACAGGCATTTATCTCCCTCTGGATGTCCATAACAATCGTTGTAAAGTTTAAAATAATCAACATCGAACAAGATGATAGATAAAGACTTTTGTTTCAGTAATAGCTGCTGCCACTTTTGTTGTAAATAAGTATCAAAGCAACGACGATTAGCAATTTGCGTTAGAGCATCAATATTGGCCATTTTCTCACTTTGTATGAGTTGGATATGTGCTTGTTGAAGTTGTTTTAGAGATTGCTCGATTTGCATTGCTCTTTCCCGTTCTCTGGCTTCTGATTTTTCTAATTCAGTACGGATGCGAGAGTTTTCTAGGAAGATAGCTGCTTGAAAACAATGAGTTTTAATTCTAGCCAGTAGTTCATCTTTCGATATGGGTTTAGTTATATAATCATTAGCTCCAGCATCAAAGCCTACTACTAAATCAGAAACCTGATTTTTAGCAGTTAGTAAAAGCACAGGTAACTCATTTGGTTGCCACATTTCACGAATTTTGCGGGTAACTTCGTAGCCTGTCATTCGTGGCATCATTACATCCAGCAAAATCACATCTGGCTTAAAACCATGTGCTAAAATAGATAAGGCTTCATCCCCGGAAGAAACCTCGGTGATTTTATAATTATGTAAGGAGAGATGATTAACTAATACTAGGCGATTTATCGGTTCATCATCTACTACCAAAACTTGATAAGATTGACTGCGTTCTGTTGAGGAGCGTTCATTATTTACTAAGGTAAGTTCTCGATGGTGAGTCAATTCTGGTATTTGGCGATCGCTACTAGATAAACTATTACTAAATACAGAGTTAGATAGAGCATACTTACTAACGCTTGATACTTGAAGATGGCGACTGCTAACTTCTGCCTCCTGGCTAATTGGTAAAGTAAAAGTAAATTGGGAACCCTCATCTATCGCTGATTTAACCCAAATCTTACCACCATGTAGCTCTACCAGTTTTTTAGTAATAGCTAGACCTAAACCAGTGCCACCATAAATTCTAGCAGTAGAACCATCGGCTTGCTCAAAAGATTCAAAAATACTCTCATGCTTGTTGGTAGGAATCCCAATCCCTGTATCCGCAATTGTAATCTCTACTTGTTGCTGATTTATGCTTAGTCGTGCGGATACTTCCACTCTGCCACTATCTGTAAATTTGAGGGCATTACCGATGAGGTTATGCAGAATTTGTTGCAGGCGATTTTCATCAGCAGCAATCAGAGGTAAAAGTGAGGGAACGTTATTTATAAGCTGTAAGTTCTTTTGTCCAATTAAAGGACGACTGAGGGTAAGTACCACTTCCACAATATCCCATACAGCTATAGTTTTGATTTGTAGTTCAATATTCTGGTGTCGCAGTTTGGAGAAATCTAGAATATCATTAACCAGGGTTGCCAAACGCCTACCGCTGACAGCAATCATTACCAAATTAGAAATAGTTGCTGTCGGCAGTTTACCTGTGACTCCATCAATTAGAGATTCGGTAATACCAATAATTCCATTAAGGGGAGTGCGAATTTCATGGGAAGTATTTGCGAGAAATTCATCTTTAAGTTTATCAATCCTCTGTAATTCTTCCTGTGCTTTTTTTAGGCTGGATTCACGAGCATAGACTTCCCTTGCCATCGCATTGAAGGAGTTGGCTAATCGCCCTAATTCGTCCTGTCTGGTTGTATCTAGTTGAATATTAAAGTCTCCGGCGGCAACTCGATCGGTTGCGACCATTAAATTATTCAGAGGAGATGCGACTTCCTGGCGGAGTACAAAATATAATATCCAAATCTCAATTAGCAGAGAAATCACACCTAAAATCAATACAAATAGTGCATTGTCAAAAGCAACATTTGCTAAGATAGACTTAGGATAGATGGTGACGAAATACCAGTCAGGAACTTTTAGGTAGGCGATCGCTAGATACTCATTATCTTGAACATTCTCTACTACTACCTTGTCGGCTTCCCTGTTTTTTACTAGCTTAAAAATTCTCTCTAAGTGTGGATTATTAGCATCCATAATATTTAACTTACCGCCCCGATCTTTGATCCGATCCATCTTATCGGAGTAGGCAATCAAGCGACCATCGGAGCGAAATATAATATTTTTAGCACCAGGCAAACGGTCTTGTACAGTTCGATCTAATAGTTCATTCAAGATAATATCTTGACCTAAAGTGGCAATCTGCCGCTCCTGTATATCAATAGGTGTTTCGCAAGATAATATCCAGTTTCTCGCTACCTTTTCGTAGTAAAGACCCGTGCAAACTGTTTTCCGAGAGGGATTGTGTTTCTTATCAGCTACATAATGAAATTCTTCATTAGGAACATATAGATCGGCAGTAGCATTTTGAGACCAGGGAACTTCCGGCCAAAACATCACCATAATATTTTCAGATGTACTAATATATGTGTTTTGAAAGCGACTGCGCCATGCAAGTCCGTAGGTAGCAACTAGATTATAAAAATTGAAAACGCGGCGACGAATTTCGGCATCAATTTTGACGTTTTTACCGATAAATACTCCAGGTTGAAGCGAACGATCGAATATTTCTTCTCTATTACGAACAATGCCATCGGCTTCTAAGACAAATAGCCGATCGAATTCTAATTTGGGATCGCGATCGCCAAATTCATCTAGTCTACGCTTTAAATCCTGACTAAGTTCAGCATGATTATCTTCTACCAGTTGAAAAATACTATTTTCCCTGTGTCCCCGTTCCACTATGTACTTTTCTAGTTGTCCTTGAGATTGTTTTTCTAGGGTAGAAACTATATGCCAGTAGCTCAGTGTTGTAGCTCCAATAATCACTAAAGCAATTCGTATGCCCATATTGAGCATGGTTTTACGAGTAATCGAGCCTTGGTTTTTTCTAGTGTTTGAGGCATGGTTTTGATAATTGCCTGTCGTAGATTTTGATGCTGCTGTCATATTGTGCATTTTCTTGATTTCTCCCCATTCCCATGCTTGATTTCTCGCGGAAATGGCTGTGTCTGCCTACTGAGCGCGTAGATTTTATGCACCTTGCCTATAGAATATACAGTAACTTGACCGATTTAGTGTATTTTACAATTAAATGTAAAGAAACTTTCTAAGATAGTTGATGTCTATGGCAGATAAATTAAGTTTATGGAAACCTGCGATTAGTAGGCTAGATCGAGGTTTTAAAGTTGTAAACTCTGTATTCCAACTCTTTAGGAGACCTAGCAACCAAGCTTGGGCAACATTGTTAGCCGTTAGCTTAGGTGTTAGTATCTTGCTACCTGCTTTTAGCCAGAGTCGCGATCGCGTCGATCTCAGCTTGGTTAGCTTTGCTGTAACTAGACCTGCATATACAAATATCATTCCACTATTTAAAGAAAAATGGCGCAAAGAACGCAAGCAAGAAGTTAATTTTCGTACTAGCTTTGCTGGTTCTCGTATTCAAACTAACGCTGTCATCAAAGGGTTGCCTGCCGATGTTGTCCATCTAGCATTAGAACCAGATATCACCCAAATTGAAAAAGCAGGATTGATCCAACCAGGTTGGCAACAGCGAGTTCCCAATAATGGTATTGTAGCTCGTACAGTGGGTACAATTGTTACTCGCCCAGGCAATCCTAAAAATATCCGTGCGTGGTCTGACTTAGCTAAAGAAGGGGTGAGTGTGATTACCGCCGATCCTAAAACATCGGGAATTGCGCGTTGGAATTTCCTAGCTTTTTGGGGTTCGGTGACGCAGATAGGTGGGACAGAAGCACAGGCCTTAGATATTACAACTAAAATCTTTAAAAATGTGCCGATTTTGGCTAAAGATGCGCGGGATTCAACGGATATATTTTGGCGGCGCAATCAAGGAGATGCTTTAATTAATTATGAAAATGAATTGCTGGTTGCAGCCCAGGAAGGTTTGGCAAAGACTTCGCCTTTTGTGATTCCCCAGGTTAATATCTCTATTGAGACTCCGGTTGCAGTTGTTGATAAGTATGTCGATCGTAGGGGGACTCGCGAGGTAGCAAAGGCATTTGTGGCTTTTTTATTCACGCCTGAAGCGCAAAGGGAGTTTGCTAAGGTAGGATTTCGCCCCTTCGATCCTGCGATTACTAAAGAATTTACTGGCAAGTATCCCGCTATTAAGAAGCTATTTACAATTCGAGATTTGGGAGGCTGGAATTTTGTTCAAGATAAGTTTTTTAAGGAAGGTGGAGTTTTTGACCAAATTCAGGCTGCTATTCATGAAAAATAAGTAAGTATTGAAGACAGGCAATTAGCTTAATTCCCATTAGCTTGACAATCTCGCAACCACAAACGAATAGCTTTAGCAATTACGCCGTTACTGCTATCTTGTGGTGGTGAGGGAGATTTCTCTGCATACCCGCTAACCTGGGAAAACATTCCCACTAATTGCCATCCAGTCGGACTTTGAGCCAGAAATAGCCAGTGATATTCTTCAAATTCAATTACCTTGCTACCGTTATACTGCCGTGACAAAGTAGTAATAAAAACTTCGGTAGCATCCGGGATCGGTTCATCTAAGTTAAGCGGTAGCGGTTCCAACTGCGGACGATTTGCTACGATTATGTAATTATGGAAATAATTAGTAGGGAAGTTGCGCGATCGCAGAAATTCCCGATTAGCATAACTTGGCAAATCTCTTAAAAGTTGGTCTATTAACGTTTCTAAATCCGCAGGACAACCAGAGTGAGGTGATGAAGGAGAGCGAAACTTACTTTCCTTTACCGCAACTAAAGCTGTCTTATTGATGACAGCATTTATCGCTTGAACAGGTCTGCCAAAACTCCACACAATTGATGCAAAAAAGCTGATTATAGAAATCACTATCCCTATTTTACTTCTATATCTTCGCAAATCCGAGCTAAAGCCGCCACCGGATCTGCCGCCGCAGTAATTGGCCGACCAATTACCAAATAATCTGCACCAGATTTCAAAGCCGCCTCTGGAGAAAGCGATCGCTTTTGATCTCCCCCTTCGGCCCATTTCGGACGTACCCCCGGACAAACTAATAAAAAATCCTTACCGCAAGTATCCCTTAGCTGTGCCACCTCAAGCGGAGAACAAACTGCTCCAGCTAAACCCACTTCTTGAGCTAAAATAGCCATTTGCAAAGCGTATTCAGGCAACTCTAAAGGTATTTTTAATTCAAAAGCTAACTGTCGTGAGCTCAAACTCGTTAGTAAGGTAATTGCGATTAAGTTAGGTCTTGGTTTGTTCGCTGCGATCGCGCCTTCCTCTACGGCCTCCCGTGCCGCTTTTAGTGCATCTTTCCCGGCAGCCGCATGGATAGTAATTAAATCTACGCCATACCTAGCGGCAACACGGCAAGCACCAGCTACAGTATTGGGAATATCATGGAATTTCAAATCTAGAAAAATCCGCTTTTCCCTTTCCTTAAGAATAGTCAGAATTGACGGCCCGCAGCTAACAAATAGCTCTAAACCGACTTTCCAGAAAGATACTTGCGGTAGGAGGTCGAGGAGTGCGATCGCATCTTCTAGACTAGGGACATCCAAAGGAACAATAATTTTATTAGTTGGCATTGCTATGTCAATTGCTAATTGGGAAAAGTTTAGCACTTTATAAACATTTTTCTGTTATTATAAGGTTAGAGATACGCAACTTAGTTAATTATATCAACGATCGCACCGATCGCTTTGAAGCGGTGCAAGAGTGACGCTGCTTAGTGCCTCCCTACTCGCCAGTGCCAGATATCGCGATTATTGCCTGCGATCGCATTTCCGATGCAGATGGGCCATTTTACGGAGCCCCAGATTGGTTAATTGAAATTCGATCGCCGGATCGAAGCACTTTAGACTTACAGAATAAGATTCTCTATTGTCTCAGTAATGGCACACAATTAGCATGGTTAATCGATCTATTTTGTCAACAAATTTGGGTTTGGCAGGTGATGATTTACCCCTAGTTTATTCAGGTGTAGATATTTTTCCAAGTTTAAGTATTTTATCTGAAATTAGGGTGGATGTTTTAATGGCGA
>DATGYA010000111.1:0-4223 GCA_035298405.1 Kamptonema sp.
TAGGCTCAGCCTGCTTTATCCCGGCGTAGAGCCTTTGGCCCTAGATCCCAAACCCTCCCGGCAAGAAGTATTACTGCTGCAAGGAGGCATTCTTGACAGCAGCGGCAATACGATCGTACCGCCCAATACCCCCGTCATCGGACGCTTTGAAACTAATAGCGAAGGCACTCGATTTGTTGTGCAAGCGATTTATCTTAACGGCCGCAGCATTCCTCTAGAAGCGCGATCGGAGCGATTAGGTGGCGATCGCAAACCTTCACAGAGGAGTTTTTTGCGTAATTCCGGAATAGGAGGAGTGGCGTTATTTGTACTTAGCGGCTTTACCGGAATTGGTTTGTTAGCAGGTGCCGCAGCAGGTGCGGCTACAACTTATGCCACCGCCCCTCAACCCGCCACTATTGAACCCGGTCAAATTGTGCAAGTTCGTTTGACAGAGGATTTGAGATATTAGTTAACAGTTAACGGTTAACTGTTAACTATTAACAGTTAACTAGAATTTTTCAGTTTCAGGGCCAGGTGCGACAGCCCCCGGTTGATTCAAGAATAGATTTTTGGCACTGTTGTTTTGGTAGATGCAATTAATGTCGGGTTTGCCTTCCAAAGTACCTGTGAAGCCAAAAGTATTCATGCGGTTTTTGCACTCGCGTACTTGCTCTTGGGTGAGCAGCCTTCTTTGTTCCAGAATCGCCCAGTTATTCGTTCGCAGTACGCATCCCGGTGTCATAGCAGGCTGAGATACATAAACATTAAAAGGGTTAAGCGTTACGTAAACACGCATATCTGTCACCATCGCGCTCGCTCCAAACTGAACGCAAAGTTCAGGGTTAGGTGCGCTGCGATCGATAAATTCGCGGGAAGCGACGTTTTCTGGGCTAATTGTCGCAGTGGAGCTAAAGGCAATGCCGATGCCAATTCCCAGAATGAAAACCGCTGCTAAAATACCTAAAGATGTGTAGTTTAACAGAGATTTACCAGACGAGGCTGAACGCTTAGACGCACTGCTGCGGGATGTTGGGGCTTCAGATTCCATATCTTCCCACGGTTCGCCAGCGCCAAATCTAACAGTAGAAGACTTCGGTTTACGTTTCATAAAAATAGTTAGCTAAGTGGGAAACTCAGAGTCTTTAGACCTGAGAGGGAAACGACGCGGGTGGTTTTAACCACCGTGACTCCCCTTGCGGGGTGGAGGGTATGGTTGCCCTCCGGTTTCTCTTGCGAGTAATGTTAGCTTCGCCAAAGTTATAAAGGCTTGTTAGGCTTGCAACACTGTTCCAGTGACTTTAGAACTGTTTAATTGCAAACGACAGAGCAGGGGACTAGCTTCGCATCCCAGGGTGTCGTGACCCAAATAACGTAGCCAATTAAGGCTTAGGCTGGTCAGAATAGCTTGCTTCGATTGTTCTTACAAGCTCAGTGTCTTTAGACCTGAGTTCCTGACAGACGGGATCATCTCAAATTTCAGAGATTAAGCACTGAATTAAGTTTCTATTATACCTATTTTAATGCACAACAGCTTACCACCGATAATATCGATAAGGATTATCTCCCAACTCAAAATCAGTTCGATAATCCGGGTGATAAAACTCATTACTTCCAACCGACTTAAAAATATTACCATCCACCTTAAAACTCGCACCCAAATTAGCTAAAATCTGAGCATTTGCCCTGGTTTGTCTCCAGCGAGTAAAACGCAAATAAGTATTAGTATCAGCATTCAAACTATCCGGGTCAATCTGAGAGAAAATCGCGACACCTGAACCAACTTGTAGGCGGCTTAACAAACCATCAGCGCCAACTTCACCGCCAGACTTAATTAACCAAGTATCATAAAAAGAGCGCGATCGCAAATCAGAAGCACTAATTCCTTGTACCTCCGGCCAACTAGGAACCTTCAGCGAACCACCAAAATTCTCCACCACATCTAAACCCAAACCCAAAACACCAACAAAAGATTTACGAGGTAAGAAAAATATCTTTCCTCCCCGATTCAAATAACTACGTAAGTCATCATCATCATTTACCTTAGCATCCCCGCCCACAATTGCTAATTTAGTATCAGCCGAAAGTGAACCAGATTTTTGATAAATTACCCCAATTTTATCCAACTTCACAGCATCTTCATTGCTGCCAATCAAAACTACCTTATCTGCTTTGGAAAATAGAGGAGCATTCTGACCATAACTAATAATTTGTTCCAACAACTTATTAGCTGCTGTATCCACCAAAAAATGATCTTCAAAATCCAAACTATTCAAAATTAGCCGACCTTTCCCATAGTCAAGTTCCATCAACGGCGAATAAGCCAAATCAAACTCAGACTCCAAAATCGGTCGCCATCCACTGCGATGCGGCTTTTCCACCGATGCACTGCTAACAGTTCCCCGATTCCCCCAATGCCAGCCGTACTTTCTATAAGGATTATCACCCAAATTTCGCGTATCTGGGTAAGCTTCAACCAGGGTACTTTCTCCAGTCCAATCTCGCAAATCCACCTCGTCTAAACCCTTCAGAATTGGATGATTACTATCAACCGGGAAAACTCGGCGACTCAAATGTTCAGCAACCCGAAAACCTAATTTTTGCAACCATTCCCGCGGCTGAGGGAAAATTATCGCTCGGCCGCCATTGCGAACAAAAACCTCCAAATTACCAGGCATTTTTTGCCCACTTGATAATGCTTCCCTACCAATAACTAAAAGCGATCGCGTTTGAGAACCATCCCAAGGTGCAACTTTATAACCCAACTGGTACAACATCTTTGTCGTCTTGCCAACAGGGTCAAATACCACAACATTAGCCGTCGCCTTGGGCAAAATCGGAAAAACTCTGAAATTAAAGCGATCTTCATGCTTGCGATCGCCAATCTTAGCACTCAAATAAATTTCCCCATCAACCTTATTTGGGAAGCGATCGGGTAATGTCACCTCTACAGGAAAAAACAGCGTCCCAGCCGTCTCAATACTCCCCTGATTCTTTCCAGAACCTACCTCCTTACCCCCCACACTAACTCGCCAATTAAACGAAAAATCCTGCTTTATCCTAGTATCATTAATCAGCACAACTTGCTTTTCCAACTTCCCGCCCGCTGCAAAACTGTGGTCTTTCGCAGTAAACGCCGCCTTAGAACCAGCAATCCAAGCCAGCGTCGAATTATTATTCTGCATAATCGCTTGACCGCCGGGATGGATAATATTAGCTTCCGGCTGAAAGTAATACCACAAACCTTTAGAAACTTTCTTGATAGGAACACCCCGACTACCTGGCTTGAAATTTGGTAGATTTACCTTCTCCTTAGCCGACTCCTTTAACTCCCATCCATGTCCATTACTCCAGGGAATCATACCCCCACTCATCCCAAAAGTTCGCCAACTACGCCAAGTATTAGTGCTGAATAAATACTGTAACTTCTGAAAAGCAGGTGCAAAATCCAAATCCTTATCTAAGTTCCAGTTTTTGTAGTCTTGAGCCTTGATAAATTTCTCTCGAATTTTGCCGCGATATTCGGGAGTTTCCAACTCGTAAACGAGCTTACCAAAATAAATAGCACTGAACTCAGTCATCAGAGGCTCACTCGCGATCGCCTTGCCAAAACCATTACGAGCCCGCATCATCGTCGCGTGTAGCGGCGTACCGAACTCCACCGCCATATAAGGCATATCCCCATTCTTACTCCAATCAGAAAGCCACTCCTCCCGCTCTTGCAGCGGAATCACATTCAGATAATTATTCAGAGCATAGACATTACCCACAGACGCGCTTTGGTGAATCATTACTGGTCGCGTTGAGTCGTACTTTTTAATCAGCCTCACGATTTCTTCCCCCATCGGAAATATATCGCCCCAACGCCGATCTTCCTCCTGAGAAATAGTTCCTTTTAACTCTTTCTTACCAATTCGCATCGGGTTTTGGTCATCCTGATGCCCAAAAAAATTGGGACTTGCCGACCACAGCAAAACCGAAGGATGGTTGCGATAGCGGCGCATTTCCGTCACCATTCGCCGTTCCCAGACCTCTTTATTATTCCCCTTATTCCATCTACCAGACCAGGTAAGGGGAGTTGCATCTAAAGCTGGTGCCATCACCCCAAAACCCTTCAAATCAGATTGTTCAGCAAACAGTTCCCGAAAATGCCATCGACCTCGCTCGTCGTGATTCCAAGGCCACATTTCAGTAATATTAAACCCTGCCAACATATAGCCATCAATCATGCGATCGGCAACTGC
>DATGYA010000112.1:0-2589 GCA_035298405.1 Kamptonema sp.
GATGATACTGCTCTCAATCGTCGCATTCACATTAAATCCTCTGGTAGTAAATCCGCTGTAGTATGGAATCCCTGGGTGACAATTTCTGCAAATATGGCTGACCTTGATGATGCAGATTATCAGCGCTTACTATGCGTAGAAACCACCAATGCGGCTACAGATATTGTCGAAGTTCCCCCTCGTGGTGAGTTCCGTTTGCAGGCAATTTACAGCGTTGAACGCCACTAAGAACTAAGAACTAAGAGCTTAACTTCAGCGGTGATGGGGCAAAAATTCCCAATGTTGGATTGAAAATCTCTATCACCGTAAGGTCTGCAAATTTCTTACCGATCGGCGGCTACCGAGTCCAGATAGTTAGCATCACAATTTTTGTCAACGATAAAATAATATTTACGTTACCTCTAGTTTTTCTCAAATCTTAAATATTAATAATATTTTGCCAATAGTATCCCGATCTCTGCTTAATGCTTAGCATTAAAAATGCTAGCACCTATTCCCAAAAAAAAAATAAAAAGTCCTTCAGTTATGAATTTTGGACTTTGAGTACAGGCTTAATTAAAAAAAGTGTTTCCTAGAATACAACTGATATAAAGAATTTGACTACGTTAGGTTAGGGGCAAAAACAGGTTTGCACCTATTGATTTACACACCAATTTTTTAGATACAACGAAGCGTAAATGAGGAGGAAAATATGCTGAAAGCATCTGACATTATGACTCAAGATGTTGCTACCATTCGTGGTTCTGCAACGGTGGCTCAAGCCGTAAAATTGATGCGGATAAAAAATTTACGTGCTTTAATTGTAGATATCCGTAATCAGCAAGATGCTTATGGCATTGTCACCCAAACGGATATTGTTTCTAAGGTTGTTGCCTATGGAAAAGACTTAGAGACAATCCGTGTCTATGAGATTATGACTAAGCCTTGTATTGTGGTTAATCCAGATTTAGGAGTAGAGTATGTAGCAAGATTGTTTGCTAATACTGGCATTCACGTTGCCCCAGTGATTGGCAATAGTTTGCTTGGCATCATTTCCCAAAGCGATATTCTTTTTAAAGGAGATTTCTTAGAAAATCCTAAAGCTCCTCTCATGCGGCGAGAAATGGAAAAAGCTATTGAGAATGCGAAATCAATTTCTGCTGCTAAGGGGATTACTAGCCAAGAAGCTGTTGATGCTTGGACTTTAGCCGAAGATTTAGAAGCCGAGGTTAGTTATCAAGAAGGAACTGAACCGAAAGAAAAAACTGCTTTTCAGATATATTGTGAAGAGAATCCACAGGTTTTACAAGTGCGGCATCAAGTTTTGACTGCTCATGTTTGATAGAATATTAGACCTATTGTAAAAACCATATTTATAGTAGGTCTATTCTAGCCAAATCATCAACCCTCAAAACCTGTCACGGAAACCTCTTTGGCTTGATGTTAGCGATCGCTCTCTAGTTTACTAAAGCGCGATCGCTTTTATTTGGGTAAATTTTATGCTAAAATCAGACAGATTTGCTTTGTAATTGAAGATGCGGATGAAGCTTTCAAATTCACTATTAGTTACCGCAGTGGCGATCGCCTCTTTAGGGTTTGCAGTATCTGCCAAAGCCGATACGGTCAAGGCCCGCTGCGATGTTTATCCCAAAGGGGAAGATCGCGCCACCGCTTCTGGTCTCTGTAGCTTTTCTCAACGGCAGGGGGCTGTTAGCATTGAATTGGAAGATGGCAAACGCTACGATCTGCAACCGGTAGGCAATGAACCGGGCAACTATCGCGATCAAAATGGTCGTGCCGCCTATAGACAAGCCGGATTAGGCGACAAAGGGCAGATTTATCGCCTTGCCAATGAGTCCATCTATGTGTACTGGGATACGACTCCTTACAATAAGCAGTCTCCTCAAACTGCACCAAGTCATTAGCATAATCCGACGAAACCCCAACCAATTTAACATTCAGATTACAGAAAAGGAATGCGATCGTGTGGCTTTTAATCATTAAATGTTCTGCTGCTAGTTGGGATTTCCATTCTCAAGCTTTCAAAGCGATCGCTGCCAAATATCCGGGTACGCCTGTTTCTTCCAAAAAGATGAGAGGCGATGGCGATCGCATCATGGAATATCAACTTGAAAACGTCAATGACGCAGAGGAATTTATGGAAGAATGCTTGACTTTAGATGGCTTCACCGCCACCTTTGAATCCTTATAAATCTATAGACAGAATTAAAACTGCTTCATCGCTCGTTCTATACTCCGCTTATCATCCCGTTCCTTAATACTATCCCGCTTATCGTGAAGCTTTTTCCCCTTCCCCAAAGCGATATCAAGTTTCACCCAGCCGCTCTTGAAATACATCTTCAATGGCACCAAAGTCAAGCCTTGTTGCTCCACTTTGCCAAGCAACTTACGGATTTCCTGCTTGTGCATTAGTAGTTTACGGGTGCGGCGGGGATCGTGGTTAAAATAGTCGCTCGCTTTTCCCCAAGGCGAGATGTGGGCATTAATCAGCCAAATTTCGCCATTGCGAACTAAGGCATAGCCGTCACGCAAATTGACTTTGCCTTCCCGAATCGATTTAACTTCGGTTCCTTTCAGCTCAATCCCAAC
>DATGYA010000113.1:0-2358 GCA_035298405.1 Kamptonema sp.
AGGGATTGAACCCGCGACATCCTCTTTGTAAGAGAGGCGCTCTCCCAACTGAGCTACAGGACTATCAAAGCGAGTGACGGGATTTGAACCCATGCGCTGAGTGTGGCGCACTCAGATGCTAGCCGCTACATCACACCCGCATTCTGAGGCTGGTGATAGGAATTGAACCTACAACCGACTGATTACAAATCAGTTGCTCTGCCTGATTGAGCTACACCAGCATTTTTTGGTAACAGGAATGTGAGTTGCGTTCGCTCATTTCTATGATACGAACCAGACGAGCAATTCTTCTTACTTCATTCCCCATTATTACCAAATGCCCCTGACTGGATTTGAACCAGTAACCTCCTCGTTCTAAGCGAGTTACCTCTTCCAATTGGGCTACAGGGGCAAGATTTAAAAATGGAATTACTATTGTGTCACTTTAAAGATTGAGCTTGTTTCTTAGCCCAATAACCTCTTGGTGGTTTTTCGATTTCATAACCTTTGCACCATTTTTCTATTGCTTTGTCACTAACTCCAAAATCTTTGGCTAGTTGAGAAGTTGGTTTTGACCAAATTAGGTTGTACAACTCTTCTTTTGAAGGACGTTCAACTCGTCTGGATGCTAACCAGAAGCATTGTTGCGAGCAGTAATTGTCTTGCTGTGGGTTAGTTAATAATCTTCCACAGTAGAGGCAAATCTTGTCTTCAGGTAGATTAATCAGTCCTGCATGAATCTCTCTATGGCAGTTAGCGCAAACAAGAATACATTTATTTAACTCAGGGACGATCGTATCAAATGAAACTGACCTACCAGAAATTTTAAAATCCTTATATTTAGGAGATAAATGATGAAAATCTAAAGCAGCTATAGATTTGGAGTATCCACACAAATAGCATTTTCCTCCTTTGAATTCAACAGCCTTATATTTTAGATTCTTGAGCCTTTCCTTGGCTCTGCTATTATGGCATGGCTTACACTCATGTTTCCATAATTCCTTGTTCGATTTGGTATATCTTCTATAGAAGTCGCAAAGAGGTTTGATCTGATGGCAAGTAGAGCATTTTCGATAACCTTCTGTAGTAACGGGAGCAATTTTTGAAGTATTGTGTGATTGGTAGGGCGAACACTCCAAGCAAAATTTTCTGGAATTTAAAACTTTTCATTCATTGTCAACTTTTATGCGATTAGGAAAATGTTTTTGGCAGTTAAAGCAAGTAGGCATGGGTGCAATGCAGCTAAACAATAAAAATATTGTACACTGAATTACACTTAGCTCATACCCCTGACAGGCCTCGAACCTGCAAGACACTTATCTTAAGTAAGCGATGTTTTCCAATTACATCACAGGGGCAAATCGGGATGACAGGATTTGAACCTGCACCCTTCGGCTCCCAAAGCCGCCGCGCTACCAAGTTGCGCCACATCCCGTTACTACTCCTGGTGAGATTTGAACTCACACAACACAAGGTTTGAGCTTGCGGCCTCTTCCAATTGGGCTACAGGAGTTTAATTAATCTGCTTTGCTAATAGCAGAACTGGGAAGGTAGGGTTTGAACCTACATTTGTCCGCTTTCAAAGAGCGGTGCCATACCGATTAGGCGACTTCCCAATAATTGGCTGCCGGGGTAGGCTTTGAACCTACAACCTCATCGTTCAGAGCGATGCGACTTGCCTTTCGTCCACTCGGCAATTTTTGAAGTGCGCTCGCTCGCGAGTGCAACAACAGCTACCCGATCATTTAGTAGCAATGGGAAGAGCAGGAGTTGAACCCGCCTCTCTTGCTTTTCAGGCAAGCGCTAAAACCGCCTCAGCTACCTCCCCAATAGACATCTCAGAAAAAGAATTTGAAACCCTTGCCCTATCTGGACAAAAACCTAAATTCGGTGGATGTCTAATAAACGACCTTTATACTTTGCAGCTTCCGCTATTAAAACTTGGTCGTGTTTACTATGTTCTATTCGGTGACAATTAGCACAAAGTAGTTCACACTTTTCAAGTTCTTGCAAAATCACCTCCCACTTCCGATTTGCTACATTTCCAATATTGAAGTCTTTATTACTAGGATCTTGGTGGTGGAACTCATAAGCCGGTAGCAGTCCTTTCCACCCACATCGCTGACATTTTCCTCCAAGGTATTCTACCGCAGCTAACTTAGCGAGGTAACGCCTGATTTTTGTATTACAGGATTGACAACGTCGCCTTTTTCTAGCTGTTGTGCAGCGACCACAAATTGAACAATAATATTCAATTGGTGGTCTTTTATCGAGAACAAGCCGCCTGGTGTTACGGCTGCCAAACGGTGAACATTCCAAGCAATACTTCCGCCGTTGAAGGTTGCGTTCTTTGCCGTCAATCACAGACTTGACAGAAAA
>DATGYA010000114.1:0-16006 GCA_035298405.1 Kamptonema sp.
ATGAGCCTTGATGAGCTACGCCGATATGTTCTGACTAATAGAGAAGATGTTGATGCTTTTCATCAATATATCGATCGCTCAAAAGCTGCGGGGCGGATGATTAGCATAGACTTGAATGATAGCCTTTGGGAAGAAAATCTAACTGTGCGAATTCAACAAATGACAACTGCTGAGCGTGAAACAGATTAGCTGTAACGTTACTTAATAACTAATATGGAACCTCAAACTGAGACGAACAATCAATTTAAACCATTGGACTGTGATGACGATATATTGTTGATACAGAAAGATACATTTACAGTAGGGAGATTTAAAGAGATAGCATCTCAAAAACTACACACAAGGTTTTTTCGCTTCAAATGCTTAGAGGAAAATCAAGATGAAGGAAGAGGCGTGTTGAATATAATGGATCACCTTCATAGTCGGTTATCACTAGGAGAGTTACAAATTCCAATAGTAGATAGCAAGTGGATTTTCCCTAGAGAAGGGATAGATTGTCAACTGCTAAATATTGGCTCTCAAGGTTGGCAAAAAGGTAGACTGAGGATAGAAGCGTCTATTGATAATAAGGATTATCGTAATCCGAAAATTTATTTAAGTTTAGAATTTTGTTTGGATTAATCTACTTCCTCTGAATCAGTTTTAGATGAAATTAGGCAATCATAAGAATACAAAAGACTGACAAATCACACCTAAATAAAGACATAGAGACTTGAATTATAATCTTAACAAAAATACTGATCATGTCTTCTGTTTCCTAGAAATATTTGCCAGTGAAGGTGGCATTCAATCCTACATTAAAGATATTCTGAAAGCTTACCAATTGGTAACACAGGGAGACTCGACACCAAAAGCAAAAATATTGCTGCTGCGAGATTCTCCTGAATGCAAAAATCCTTATCAATCAAAAACACTAAATTTTGATTATCTCAAAACTAATCCTGCTTGGTTAGGTAGAATTAGATTCGCGACAAAATTACTAATCTGTTTAATCAAAGAACGACCTAAACGGGTTTTTTGCGGCCATATCAAACTAGCACCGCTAATTCAAGCTATATGCCAAAGTTTAGGGATTCCCTATACTGTTATTACCTACGGTAAAGAAATTTGGGAACCGCTACCGGATAAATATCAAAAAGCACTCAGAGAAGCGGATACAATTTGGACTATTAGCAGATATACGCGCGATCGCGCCTGTGAAACCAACAACCTCAACCCCCAAAAATTCCAGCTATTGCCTTGTACCGTGGATGGAAATATCTTTACTCCCGGCCCCAAGCCACAACACTTAATCGAGCGGTATAATCTGGCTGATGCAAAGGTGTTGATGACTGTAGCGAGATTGTGGTCAGGGGATATTTATAAAGGCGTTGATGTTACAATTCGGGCTTTGCCACTGATAGCACAAGTATTTCCAAATGTCAAATATCTGGTAGTTGGACGTGGAGACGATCGACCTCGGTTAGCTAAACTCGCAACAGATTTAGGCGTTGGTGATAGAGTGGTATTTGCGGGTTTTGTGGCGAAAGAAGAGTTAGTCGAACACTACCGCGTGGCTGATGCTTATGTGATGCCATCTCAGGAAGGATTTGGTATTGTTTATTTAGAGGCGATCGCTTGTGGCATTCCTGTATTAGCTGGCGATGCAGATGGTTCTGCCGATCCCCTACAAGATGGTATGCTAGGTTGGCGAGTACCTCACCGAGATTCGGAAGCGGTAGCGGCTGCTTGTTGTGAAATTCTCACTGGGGAGGATAAAAGGTGCGTAGGCGTAGCCAGCCGCAGGCATCGCGAATGGTTAAGGAAGGAAACCCTAGCCGCTTTCGGTACGGATACCTTCACTCAAAGAGTTAAACAAGTTCTGAGTTTATGAGTACCATATAAGTATCCCCCATTACAAAGATATCTAAGGAGACAACCGTGAACCAAGGCAGTCCCAAAATCTCTCTTAATCTATCGGGTATTAGCAATTGGCTGATAATCCTGGGAATCGCCTGGTTGTTGGGATCGATTGGTTTAGGCTGGGTGGTTAACTCGATTTTAATTTTATTCAGTTTATTATTGGTTGTACCCGCGATCGCATTTTTCGGTCTCCGCTGGTGGTTAAACCGCAACTTAATTCAAGATTCCTGTCCAGTCTGCCGTTACGAATTTCCAGCTTTAAATCAAACTCAGTGTCAATGTCCCAATTGTGGTGAGCCTCTTAAAATTGAAGAAGGACATTTTAAACGGATGACACCTCCTGGTACGATTGATGTCACAGCAGTTGAGGTGTCGGCGCGACAGTTGGAAGATTAAACCTCTTAAGAAAATCCCACAATGGTATTTTCGGGGGGACTTTGAGGCGACCAGGCTGGAGCTACCTCATCTACTTTAATTTCCTCTTTCTGATTCTATCAAAGCAGGGGAGGTAGGGCAGCGTACTCGTATGTTTTATTACTCATTATTTAAACGTTATATGCTTGCTCTGCTTACGAGCATAACTCATTTTCCCTTGTATGTTTTGTTTAAGTCCAGTTAACAGGAATTATTTAGAAAGCATTACAGAGAGAAGTAACATCACCATCCATAATTTTATCGATGTTGCGAGTAATCTTCTCTATCTCCCAATCCCACCATTTAATTTCTAAAATTTGTGCTATTTCAGCCTCACTGAATCGCTGCTTAATGGTTCGCGCGGGGTTGCCGCCAGCAACCGTATAGGGAGGAATATCGCTGACAACAACCGATCTTGCTGCTACGATCGCACCATCACCAATTTTAACACCTGGCATGATTAGAGATTCATAGCCAATCCAGACATCATTACCAATGACAGTATCGCCGCGACTTGGTAAGTCCATTAACTTTGGCATTGCAGTTTCCCAACCGTTGCCGAAGATGGGGAAGGGGTAAGTAGAAATACCGTCTAGCTTATGGTTTGCGCCATTCATAATGAATTTAACGTTAGTCGCGATCGCGCAGAATTTGCCGATAATCAGGCGATCGCTGCCATAATTGTAAAGCACATTTCTTTCAAAACCTTCGGGGTCAACAGGATCGTCATAGTAAGAATAATCGCCAACTATAATATTTGGCGACTTCACGAAATTTTTGATAAAGCATACTCGGCGGTGGTCGGCCAAAGGATAGGGTTTATTAGGATTAGGGCCGAATTGTTCTATCAAATTTTGTCCTCCTATCTTAATAAACGGAGCGTTTAACTTCCTGATTTAGGTGAGGTATTATATCATAATAACGGCAAAATGTTTTATAAAAAGGCTTTTGCTTTAATTTTTTTTTCTTCCGGATGAGTTTAGTTAGATTGAGTAAATTATATGAGTCTATGCCACGACCAAAAATTTGGTGTCATTGATTACCACCTTTGCAACCTAAACAAAGACGGTAAAGCGCAAGCAATGGCTGCTTAATAAATGTTAAAATTTTACAGCACGTCGCTCTAGGTTTGTCATATTTTATTTAACAAGGTTTGTAATGAAAAGCAGAGAATCCTGTATTCATACATTAGTTGAATCTCAAGTAGAGCAAACACCTAACTCTATTGCGGCAATTTTTCATACCGAGCAAATTACTTATCAAGAATTAAATCAAAAAGCCAATCAATTAGCCCATTATCTGAAAAGCTTAGGGGTTAAGTCAGAAACCCTTATTGGAGTATGCGTCTATCGTTCATTGAATATGCTGATCGGACTTTTGGGAGTATTAAAAGCAGGCGGTGCTTATGTTCCCCTCGATCCATCTTATCCTCCGGATCGTATTGCTTTAATGCTAGAAGATTCGCAGTTATCTGTTTTGATAACTCAAGAAGAATTATTAGAAACTCTAACTAAAAAACCAAATATAACTGTTTGTTTGGATCGGGATTGGGGGACTATATCCCAGTTTAGCAATCAAAATATAATGGGTGTTGTGTCCTCTGAAAACTTAGCTTATACCATTTACACATCCGGTTCTACTGGTAAGCCAAAAGGAGTGCAAATTCTTCATCGTGCAGTTGTCAATCTCTTATTATCCATGCAACAAGAACCAGGGATAACATCTGAAGATGTTGTCTTGGGATTGACTACATTTTCTTTTGATTTATCAGTTCCCGATCTGTTCCTACCCCTAATAGTAGGAGCAACTCAAGTAATTGTCAGTCGGGAAGTAGCATCAGATGCTAATCAACTTGCCAAAGCGATCGCCGAATCTGGTGCTACATTTATCCAAGCTACCCCGGCCACCTGGCGAATGTTATTAGCAATTGGTTGGCAGGGTAAGCCCGATCTGAAAATTATTTGCGGGGGCGAAGCCATGACTAGGGCATTAGCCAACCAACTCTTAGAAAGATGTGCTAGTCTTTGGAATATGTATGGGCCAACTGAAACCACCGTTTGGTCAATTATCTCTAAGGTTGAACCTGGGGATAATGTCATATCTATTGGTAAACCCATTTTAAACACTCAAACTTATTTGTTCAAGTATCCACGCGATCGTAATGATATTATTGAACCTGTGGTTGATGGCTCTGAAGGAGAGCTTTACATTGGTGGTATGGGATTAGCACGAGGTTATTTAAATCGCCCCGAACTAAATGAGGAAAAGTTTGTCAATGCTCCTGGTAAAAATAAATCAGCAATTCGTGTCTACAAAACAGGTGATTTAGTTCGCTATCTAACAGATGGTACTATCGAGTTTATTGGTCGTGTTGACGATCAGGTGAAAATTCGCGGCTTTCGGATCGAACTAGGAGACATCGAATCTGCATTGAGCCAACACCCAGCAGTTAGAGAAGTTGCTGTCACCACCAAAGACGATCCATCTGGACATAAACGTATTTTTGCTTACTTTACCTCTAAAGACCCTTCTTCTGAAATTCAGCCCTCAGTGAAGGAAACTTACGATCGAGAGGTTTCCCAATGGCAAACTATATGGAATACTGCTTACAGTGATTCATCCAATAATGTTTCCGATCCAACACTCAATACCAGTGGATATGTTAATAGTTATACAGGTTCATTAATTCCCCTTAATGAAATATCTGACTGGGTTAACCACACTGTTGAACGTATTCTATCTTTACATCCTCAACGAGTTTTAGAAATTGGTTGCGGTACAGGAATGTTGTTGTTTCGCATTGCACCCCAATGCTCGCACTATCTTGGTATTGATGTTTCTGATTATGCTATTAGCTATCTTCAGCAACAATTACTTGAAAGTAAAGAAGACTGGAATCACGTCACCCTAGAACAAAGAGCCGCCCATGATATTCAGCAATTTGAGAACCAAAGTTTTGATACCATAGTAATCAACTCAGTTATTCAGTATTTTCCTAATTTTAAGTACCTTTTAGATGTGCTTAATAAAGCTGTAAAATTAGTCAAGCCTGGCGGTCATATATTTATTGGGGATCTGCGGAGTCTCCAATTTTTAAAAGCTTTTCATGCTTCAGTTCAACTTAGTCAAGCAGTAGATACACTATCTACTGCTAAGTTGCGGCATAAAATCACCCAAAAAATAGCTCAAGAACAGGAATTGTTAATCGATCCTGATTTCTTTAAGGCACTGAAATATCAGATCCCTCAAATTAGTCATGCTGATATATTGCTTAAGCGAGGTCGTCACGAAAACGAGTTAGTTAAATTTCGTTTTGACGCAATTCTCTATGTACAAAAGGAAATTAATTTAATTGATAAATTGCCATCTATAGGCTGGCAAAGCCCTGATGTCACCTTCTCCGGTGTTCGCAATCTCTTGTTAAATCCTGAGCTAGAAGGGGTGAAAATTGCAGGGGTCCCGAATGTCAGAGTTATTAACGATCTGCAAGCATTTTATGCAATTGAAAACCACCGTAATTTAACATCAGTCAAAGAATTGCGCCAATTTCTTGAAAAAACAAACACAATCGAGAACATTAACCCTGAAGATTTTTATAGTTTTGCTCAGGATTTTTCCGATCATATCATCAATATAACTTGGTCTGAATCCGACAGCAATTATTATGATGTCATCTTTCTGAGAAAAAAGGAACCAATATCTGTTCTTAATCAGGTGGAAACAATAGAATCACCAGATTCTAGCTGCTGGGCAAACACTCCTTTTAGGATTGATGAGCGCACAAATTTAGGATCGCAATTACGGGCTTTTCTCCAAGAAAAATTACCCGAATATATGATTCCTTCTCTGTTTGTGCTTCTGGAAACTATACCCTTAACCCCTAATGGAAAAATCGATCGCCGTGCATTACCCGAACCAGAGAAAATTAGACCCGATCTTCAAGAAATCTATGTCGAGCCCTACACAGCGCTGGAAAAGCAACTAGCAACAATTTGGTCAGAACTATTGGGAATTGAACAAATTGGTATCTATGATAGCTTTTTTGAACTTGGGGGCCATTCTTTACTCAGCGTTCATCTCCTCGCCCGAATCCAAGAGACACTGGACATTAATATTCCTTTGTTTTATCTTTTTAAAGATCCGACTATTGCAGGAATCATCAAAGCAATTGATACCCTGCAAGAATTGGGCGATCTAGTACCACCAAATAATATAACTGGTATAGACTTACAAGCTGAAGTCAGCTTAGATCCAGAAATTCGTCCTTCAGTTCCCTTTTCTGCCTCTGTTAGCGAACCTAAACAGATTTTTCTAACGGGGGCAACTGGTTTTCTTGGTAGTTTTCTCCTGTACGAATTACTTCAACAAACCCCAGCTACCATTTACTGTCTCGTCCGTGCTTCCAGTATTGAAGAAGGAAAAGGGCGAATTAAAACCAATTTGGAGCGATATGGGCTGTGGGATAATAACTTAAGCTCTCGAATTATTCCTGTATTAGGCGATCTAGCCCATCCTAATTTAGGAGTAACTGCCAAAAAGTTTCAATTCCTAGCCAGTTCGATAGATGTGATTTACCACAGCGGGGCGATGATTAACTTAATTTATCCTTATAAATCTCTCCGTGCTTGCAATGTTTTGGGAACACAAGAGATTTTAAGACTGGCAAGCCAGGTTAAGGCTATTCCGGTCAACTTTATCTCCACACTTGATGTGTTTCAATCTCGGACTTATTTAGATCGGGAGATCGTTTTGGAAAACGATCCCCTTCAGTGTATAGTGGATATGGACAGGGGATATGCTTTGAGCAAGTGGATTGCTGAGAAATTAATCCTTGAAGCAAAGGCGAGAGGGATTCCTGTAATTGTATACCGACCTGAAATGATTTCAGGGCACAGTGACACTGGGGTTGTGCAAACGAACGATCTACTATCTCGATTCCTCAAGGGTTTAGTTCAGCTTAAAGCTGCTCCCGATCTAAATCTTAATATTCACATGATTCCGGTAGATTATGTCAGTCAGGCAATTGTTCATCTCTCTCTAAAATCGGAATCTTTAGGCAAAGTTTTCCATTGTGTCAATCCTTCTCCATTACCTTTTAATAACCTAATTCATCAAATTCGTGAACTTGGTTATTCTATTGAACAAATTGCTTATGAAAAATGGCTCAACCTGTTACTCGATCTCGATATTACTCATGGAAATGCTTTAACTCCTTTAATTTCTCTCCTAACAGAAAACAAGAAAGGTAAAGCTTCCTATCTGGAAGAGTCATTACTTAACTCTCAAGTATTTAGCAGTAATAATACTCTGGATGGATTACGTGATACCTCGATTGTTTGCCCCCCTGTAAATGCCAAACTGATCCAAACATACTTTTCTTACTTCACTCAAAGTGGTTTTTTTGATATTTCCGGTTAATCCAGAGTCCTATTTATTTCGTAAATTTACTATTCAGTTCTCAATGCTGATGTTTGCTAATTTGGGGATTGTGGCTTCTTAAGCTAACCTAATTTAGTTAACTTATATTCAGTTAACTAGATGTGAAAAAACTAGAATTTTCTTAGGGTTCATTATGAATAGTACTCAGCCAGATATATCTTCCAATTCTCATCTCTCTCGTACTCTTACCCCTGTGGAAACCTATAGCTTTGGATTGGCAGGAATTCCAGGCTGGACAGGGGTAGTTCCGGCCATCAATGCGGCAATGGGGCCTTTATCAATGCTGGTCTGGCTACCAGCAACTTTGATTGGGGTATTAATCAACTATCAGGTGAAACGACTGGGGATGGGTGCGGTAAATATAACTGGCGGTACTCCTAACTATATGGCGAGGTTATTACATCGCTATCCAATTGTGGCTCGTTATGCAGCAATTGGGTATTTGTTGAATTGGACTTCCAGTATATCCTTAAATGCGATTATCCTCACCGATCTAGTAAATTCTAATCTTCAGGCATTTGATATTCAGCTACCTACAATGTTCGTGCGGGTGGGGTTTATGCTTTTACCCTTTATCTTAGCTTTAAGTGGTACAAGGGCTTTAAGCATCTTGTTATTCTTTTTTATTATGCCGTCCATCGGTCTGCTGATAACATTTAGTATCCAAGGCACGGGCTGGCTAATTGCATCTCCATATAGTCCTGGCTTTTTCCCTCTAAGTTGGGGATCGACTAACTTTATTGAGTGGGCTAAGTGGTTCTTTTTTGCTACCTTTGTCACCTACGGCAGTGAATCGGCTTCCTCATTTGTGGCAGATAGTCGTAGCCCAATTCAAACTCTCCGTTTCCTAGATGTTGCTGCTTGGACAGGTGCAGTTATTTTTACGGCTGGAACTTGGGTTGTAATGCGTTTAGCCCCTGGTAATACTTTGGAAGGTGCTAGTTCTAGTGATTCATTTATAAATTTGGTAGGTGCAGCGAAACCCTTTTGGGGACAATCTGCATCCTTATTTGTTACTTTTTTACTTACTTCTTCTTGTTTACTTACTATTGCTACTGCGGTTTCTAATTGTCCTCGAATACTTTATCAACTTGCGCTAGATAAATATTTAGCCCCAGTCTTTGGTGTTGTATCTCCACGCGGAGTATTTGGCCCTGCTTTAGCAATGATATTTGGGCTATCAATGTTCTTTCTCATCTGGGGTGATGTTCCCCATATCGTGGTTGTTGGTAATGTAGGCTGGTTTGTGTCTTTCACACTACTGCATTTATCTATTTGGTTACAACGCGATAATCCCGGTGTGTTAGCCCCTCGTCTGTCATTAGTAATTTTCTTCGTGGAAGCGATCGTTCTATTTGTAGGTGGTTTAGCTTGGGAATGGCAATACTTTTTAATTGGTTTACTTTCTCCTATGGCAATTTTAGTAATAGATTTTGCGATTCGACGTATTCGACTTCCTATCCTTCGACCAGCTTGGTGGATCGAGCGATATCAGTACAGTGCTGCCGGAACAATGCAAGACCTGCTAATGTTTCAGGTGACAACCATCATTGCTCTGGTATGTGGAGGAGTTCTGATGGGTTGGGAATTTAGATCGGTTCTTAATCAAGGTACAAGCGAACAGCAGAATAACCTGATCCTAGTTCTAGTAATGATTGTGGCATTTATGGGAGTGGCGATCGCTTGCTGGACAACTTTGCCTCAAGTATTTGCTATTGAAGAAGCGCGTCAACAAGCAGAACTTCTAAATCAGGATTTAGAAATTCGAGTTGCAGAGCGTACTGTAGAACTTAAAGCAGCAAAAGAAGTTGCCGATAGTGCTAACCGCGCCAAAAGTGAGTTTCTCGCTAACATGAGTCATGAATTGCGTACACCTCTTAATGGTATCTTAGGCTATGCCCAAATTCTTCAGCGGTCAAAAAGCTTGGGAGAACTCGATCAAAAAGGGATCGGCATTATTAACCAATGTGGTACGCACTTACTCACTCTGATCAATGATATTCTCGATTTTTCTAAAATCGAAGCCCGGAAAATGGAAATCTATGCGGCGGATTTTTATTTTCCCTCATTTTTGGAAGGAGTAATTGAAATCTGTCGAATTAAGGCTGAACAAAAAGGGATTGATTTTATTGATAAAACTGAGGGCGTAATACCCCTTGGCATTCATACGGATGAAAAACGATTGCGGCAGGTCTTGATTAACTTACTGGGGAATGCGATTAAGTTTACTGAACAAGGTAGCGTAAAATTTACGATCAACTCTCAAAAAGTGGAAAGTGACGATCCGGAAGTAAATTTATATCGCATTCGATTTAAAGTTGAAGATACTGGAGTTGGCATATCCAAGGAGCATATTAAAAATATCTTTTTGCCATTTGAGCAGTCTGGTAATATGAAGAAGCAATCAGAAGGGACGGGACTAGGATTAGCTATCAGCAAAAACATTGTTGATATGATGGGCAGTAGCTTGGAAGTGGAAAGTGAATTAGGAAAAGGTAGTGTTTTCTATTTTGAGATAAATTTACCCGAAGCTAAAGAATGGGCAAAAAATACTAAAAGTTCTCAGCAGGGAATTATTACTGGTTTCAAGGGCGATAAGCTAAAAGTTTTAGTAGTAGATGACCGTTGGGAAAACCGTTCTGTTATTGTCAATTTACTAAGCCCCATTGGGTTTATACTTTTTGAAGCTGAAAATGGTCAACAAGGGCTTGATAAAATTGCTGAGTTTCAACCAGATCTGGTTATTACTGATATTGCTATGCCAATTATGGATGGTTATGAAATGGTTAAAAATTTGCGAAAATCGCCAGCATTTGCTAATTTATCCGTGATCGTGTCTTCAGCAAGTGTATTCCAGTTAGATATGCAAAAAAGTATTGATGTTGGAGCTAATGAATTTTTGCCCAAACCTATCCAAGCTGATAGCCTCTTAGAGGCGATCAAAACTCTCCTGAACTTAGAATGGATCTATGACGAGAAATTACAACCAGAAAGTAAACAGGCATTGACAAACTCTGAAAGAGCTGTTGCAGTTGTACCCCCATCGCATGAAGACTTGCTTATCCTGTATAATCTTAGTCGTAAGGGATTGATTAAGGATTTACTACAAGAGTTGACTAGAATTGAACATATAGACAATGAGTTTATCCCTTTTGTTCAACATCTGCGCGAGTTTGCCAAGGCTTTTAAGCTTAAACAGGTGCGAACCTACATAGAAAAATACCTAGATGACTCCGAGGGTAATTCATGAATAGTTTGTGGTGGCTTTATGAGTGAAATTTCAGAAGAACAATCTATTTTGATTGTAGATGATAATCCCAATAACCTAGAAGTTCTAGCCCACATATTGACAGAAGTGGGTTATCAAGTTTCGGTTGCTATTGATGGTGAAACTGCGATTGAACAAGTAGAATATCATCAGCCAGAACTAATCTTATTAGATATAATGATGCCGGATGGTATTGATGGTTTTGAGACTTGCCGACGATTGAAAGCCAATCCCTTAACCCGCGAAATTCCGATTATTTTTTTAACCGCTTTATCTGATTCAAATAATAAAGTTAATGGATTATCTGTAGGAGCCGTAGATTATATTTCTAAACCCTTCCAAAGTGAAGAAGTGTTGGCAAGAATTAGAATTCATTTAAAATTATATAATTTAACTAGAAAACTAGAACAGCAGAAGCAAATACTAGAAGAAAAAGTTAAATTACGGACTGTGGAATTATTAGCAGCTAAAGAAGCGGCGGAAGCAGCTAATATTGCCAAAAGCCAGTTTCTCGCTAACATGAGCCACGAACTCCGCACCCCTCTCAATGCGATTATCGGCTATAGTGAAATGTTGCAAGAAGAAGCAGAAGATTTAGATCAAAAAGACTTAATCCCTGACCTGAAAAGAATTCACGGTGCAGGTAAACATTTACTTGGGCTAATTAACGATATTCTTGACTTGTCTAAAATTGAATCGGGTAAGGTTGAACTTTACTTAGAAACCGTTGATATCTCACTGTTAATTAGGGAAATCATCATAATGGTTCGGCCGCTGGTGGAGAAAAATGCTAATGTCTTGGTAGTTAACTGTGCAGACAATATTGGTTATATGAAAACCGACTTAACTAAGGTACGTCAGAGCTTATTTAATTTGCTTAGTAACGCCTGCAAATTTACAAAGAGAGGCAAAATTATTATTAATGTAGAAAAAGAGTATCGGAAATCTGGAACGAGCGATGGGGAAGAACAAAAATTAGTCATTCCCTACATCTTATTTAAGGTAAGTGATACTGGCGTTGGTATAGCTCCAGAACGAATGGAAAAACTGTTCCAACCATTCACCCAGGCTGATGCTTCAACTACACGAGAGTATGGAGGTACTGGATTAGGGTTAGCAATTACTAAAAAATTGTCTCGGATTATGGGTGGGGATACCTTCGTTGAAAGCGAGGTTGGTAAGGGTTCTACTTTTACTATTATACTGCCAGTAGAAGTGATACTCATAAACTAAAATCAGTGTTGCTAATTGCATTGTAAACAATGATTTTTAGACAAGTGACGGCTCTACATTCCTCCTTATTTATTCCGTCTCTCTACATCCATTTCGTAGACCGGATCGTGGTTGCCTATGCTAATAATTTGAACTCGATTTGGTGCTGGGAGATCGCAAATACGATAGACAAGTCTGTAAGCAATATCAGCATATTCAATACTCAAAGCACGGTAGCCTTTCAGTTTACCTTTTAGAGCATGACAATCAAACAAATTGCCGCCAGTTGACGGTTTAATTTTTAAAGCAGGTTCTATCAATTCATAGAAGTCTGCTTGTAATTCAACTGGCAGATTTGGTAGATCCTCACTTTCCACTAGCGGATGTTTTTGTACTTGATATCTTACTTTTAGATTAAAATTATTTCTGTCTGCATTCATATCAATTTCTTGACCTACATCGTCAACGACGATCCATTCACGGTCAGCTATAAAAGTTGCAATGCGTTCTAATGCTTTAGCCTCAGCAGAATCAGATATGAGATAAGCTATAACACCATTTTCTACCTCAAATGGATGAAGTTTTATTTTTCTCACTTTCACCCCTTTCCCTCATTATAAATGCTGCGAAAGGTGGGCAAATGCCCACCAAACAGACTCCTAGCTAACGATTGCGGGAAGAGGTTCCGGCTTCAACAAACCTGTTAACATATCCTCTGGCCTTTCTTTATAAGGCCAAGCAAAAGCATGGCGGAAAGCTGCATTCTGACAGGCTTGCAATTGCCTAAAATCGATCACATCCAAAGTTAACAAAGTCTCGTACTCAAACGGTAAACGGACATTATGCAAACCTGCATTATCCGTGCAAATAGCAATATCAACACCTGCCTCAAAACAGCGGTCAAATACTACCTTTAATTCCCGCAAATCCGCAAGCGTACCTGTCTTCAAATAAGTAGTCGGGCAAACTTCCAAACATTGCCCCATTTTTGCTACTTCGGGTAACAATTCTGGATATTTCAAAGGTATCTGAATCCCGTGACCAATTCGCATTAAATATGGTAATAATTCGGGATAGCAGCCTGAAGGTGTTTCGTAGAGATGACCAGTGGTTTTGATGCCGAGCGATCGCGCATACTGGTACAATCCCACAAACTCATCCAAGCGATCGGCAATACAAGCATCACCACCTGCTACATCAATAGCGCAGACATATTCCCCCATCCCCGCCGCTAAATCTACGATCGCCTTATTCACCTCAAAAGGCAAACGCGAGTGCATACACAAAATTTGGCTAGTGACAATCGGACAATCGCTACCCCGACTAGCTTTGCCGACAATTTCCACAATCTTCGCCATTAACTCAATTCTCTCAGACATCGGTAAATGCTCCGGTGTCCGCAAATAAGGCGTATAGCGCAATTCTAAATAAGCTAAATTCTCAAAAATATATGCTCCCCGCATCAACCGATAGATAAAATAGGGTAGCATTTCAGCAGTCTGAACGCTTTCCACCATAGTATGCAGTTCTAAATACTCATCCAGAGTGTTGCGCGGCTTGGTGTAAAATTGCTCAAACTCAGAATATTCTTCAAATCGACCAGCTATCTCAGCGTCGTGACGTTCAAAATACCGCCACAGAATCCGGGGTACTACAGAACCGCCCAGGTGACGGTGCAACTCAGCGTGTAAAGTCATAACTAACTTCCCCTTTATTTTTTTAAGCTTAGCAAAATTAACAAAAATTAATTTGACAGAACCGACACCATCTGTGCATAATTTGAGTTTGTGTCAACTTTAGCGTTTCGTGAGAGACCCTTGGCTAACGTAGTTGTGATCGGTGCCCAATGGGGCGATGAAGGGAAAGGAAAAATTACTGATTTGCTCAGCAAATCCGCAGATGTCGTTGTACGTTACCAAGGGGGCGTAAACGCAGGTCACACCGTTGTCGTAAACGGTCAGACCTTCAAACTGCACTTAATCCCCTCTGGAATTCTCTATCCTGATACGGAATGTATCATCGGCAGTGGGACGGTAATTGACCCGAAGGTTTTAATCGAAGAATTGGATCAGCTAGATGCGCTGAATATCTCATCGCGCAACTTGATGATATCCCAAACCGCCCACGTCACGATGCCTTACCACAGGTTGATTGACCAAGCATCGGAGGAACGGCGCGGGACTCATAAAATTGGGACGACGGGACGGGGTATTGGCCCGACCTATGCTGATAAGTCGGAACGCACGGGAATTCGTATCCTTGACTTGATGGATGCAGTCGGATTGCGGAAGCAGTTACAGTGGACGATTAATTATAAAAACGTCATTCTGGAAAAGCTCTACGATTTGCCACCCCTTGACCCGGAAGTGGTGATTGAGGAATATTTGGCTTATGCGGAACGGTTGCGGCCCCACGTTGTGGATAGTTCTCTGAAGATTTACGATGCGGTTCAGAAGCGCCGAAATATTCTGTTTGAAGGAGCTCAAGGGACGCTGCTAGATTTGGATCACGGGACTTATCCCTATGTGACTTCTTCTAATCCAGTAGCGGGTGGCGCTTGCGTGGGTGCAGGTGTGGGCCCGACGATGATCGATCGCGTGATTGGGGTAGCGAAAGCGTACACAACGCGGGTGGGAGAGGGGCCTTTTCCTACAGAAATGGTAGATGGAGTGGGACAAGTTTTGTGCGATCGCGGTGCAGAATTTGGGACTACAACCGGCCGCAAACGGCGCTGCGGTTGGTTTGATGCGGTAATTGGCCGTTATGCAGTGCGGATTAATGGTTTAGATTGTCTGGCGATTACAAAGTTAGATGTTTTAGACGAGTTAGAGGAAATTAAAGTCTGCGTTGCTTATGAAATTGATGGCGATCGCATCGAAGATTTTCCTAGTAGTTCTCGAACATTTGCACGGTGCAAGCCTATCTATGAAACTATGCCGGGTTGGAAACAGTCAACTGAGGACTGTCGGACTTTGGCAGATTTGCCTAAAGAAGCTTTGGATTATCTCAAGTTTTTAGCAGAGTTAATGGCAGTACCGATCGCGATCGTTTCTTTGGGAGCAAGTCGCGATCAAACTATCATTGTGGAAGATCCCATTCATGGGCCGAAGCGAGCTTTGTTGTATGCTAACGGCACATCCGTTGGCGTTCAAGGCTAAGACTTTAATTTAGAATCTGAAGATAGCATGGCGTACTCAGCCATGCTTTAAATTTTGGGTGATAAGTAGAAGGAAGAAGGATGAAGGATGAGGTAATAATCGCAAGGGTTTCGGCAATCAAGAATGTCCTAACCGTCTTGGCGGTTGCTATAACTCAAACTTACAGAGGGTTATCTAATGGCTAGTGCAGAAGACTTGATTAGAAAAATAGAAATACACGAAGCTCTAAAAAATTGGGTAATACAAGAATTAAAAAGTGCAGGTATTGATTGCGAAGAGCTAGATTTTTATGACGAAAAAGGAGATATTTTTATTAAAAACTTAGAAGATGTGCCAAGAGCACTAGAGATTATTAAAGAAATTAAAGAAGAAAATAGTTAAAGCCAAAACTATGAGCCAATATATTGAGATAAAAACACTAGCAAACATATATCCTTACCAAGCGAAAAAGATTATTAATAAAGGGACGGTAAAGGCTATCCTGACTACAGGAACAATATCTCCCGCTGCCAAGACACTATTCGATCGATCTGGTATAATATGGGTTGAGAAGATTCCCGAAAGCAGATTTATGAAATCTAAGGCTCAGGACATAGAGCTTGAGAATTAGGAG
>DATGYA010000115.1:0-7859 GCA_035298405.1 Kamptonema sp.
AGCTCAAAACCCTCTTTTGTTGTCCCTGCATTGTTAAAAATTCCAGCATTATTGATTAATATATGCAGAGGAAGTTGCTTTGACAAAAATAGCTCGGCACAGTTCCGTACTGAATCGAGAGAAGATAAATCTAAGGGGAGAAATTCAACTTGTGGATTTCCACTTTGACGACGAATGTATTCGATAGCGTGGGCGGCTTTTGTAGCAGAACGACAGGCAATAAAAACGCGATCGCCTAATTTGGCTATACCCACAGCAGTCATCAAACCTATTCCAGAGTTTCCACCTGTGACGATGCAAACCTTCTGATTCTTACCGTGATTCATATTTTCCCTGCCAGAATTATCCGTTACCACCAGTCAAGACTCTTACTATTTTAATCTTCCTCATTTCTAGCGATCGCAGCTTCAATTTCTTCAGGATGCGCGTCAGCATAAGCCCAAGCATTTGCTAAATCTGCTGCACTTAAATGAGGAAAGTCTTGCAAAATTCGCGCATCATTTGCACCCAGATGGCGATAATTTACCAGCGACCAAATAGGTATGCGAGTTTTGGCAATTCTAGCATCGCCGCCGCACACGCCCGGAGTTTTTTCTATTCCTTGCCAAGTGTCGCTTAAACTTTGAACTAATAGCTGTATTGCCTGAGTTTTTTCATCGGCAGTTAAGGCTAGGAGTTGTTTTTCTAGTTCTTTGAGTGTCATTGTTTACTATCTCATTGATAGGGAAGTAATATTATTTACTACTCTATAATCATTATAGCCAACTCACTCCAGGGAGTCAACCTGCTTAACTTCTTCCAATGTTAGACCTAGCGACTCTAAAATTTCCTCATCCCTGAAATTTAACTGCAACTATAATATCATAATTTTTCTTCTATCCAAGTATTAATTCTATTTTCTAAGTTAACAATATCTTCTGGGCAAAGTTGACGAATACGATTATAGCGTTGCGCGGCTTCTTCTGCTAATGGTTTACGTCCTTCTCCCGGCGTATCTAATAGATTTCGCTGTTGGGCAAATGGCACAAAATAGGTTTCTTTAGGGTTGATTTCTTCACGAATCTTTTGCCAATTATACTCTTTTGGTAAATTCTGACCAGCCAACACCCAAACTTCAATTTCTTGCCAAGCATTTTCCGCTAGGAACAACTGGCGATCTGTTAAAATCTTACTAGCTTGATTTTCAATATTTTCTAAGGCTTTTTTTCGACCTTCTTTGCCATCCCGATCTACACAAAGTAGAAATAAATCAACCATCCGATACTGGTTAATAATTGCTTCTATATTTTCCCATTTGGAGGCTTCGCTGATTCCTCCCAATAGGGGATCTTGACAAATTTCTACTTTAGCCCTAGATTTGCCAAGCGCTTTCATCATTGCCTTAATAATAGGTTTAAGCATATATTGATCTTTGCGGAAATCTTCTGGAATTACTAAAACGTTCATTCTTCCACCTCATCATCGCTCATAAATTCCATCACATTTTCTAGCCAGGCTGATTCATGCAGGTGGGCTAAGTTTTGTTTCTCTAAAACTTCCTGGGCATTTGGCATATCTAAAACGCGGACAATTTGGGCATCGGGTCGATTTTCTAACCGATAGATTAATGAGACGGATTCTAAGGTTTTGGGGCTAATTAGTCTAAGTAATTGTGAAGAATGCGTAGTAGCAATAACTTGGGTTTTTCCCTGGGATACTTGGCGTTCAATCAGTTGAATTAAAAGGTGTAAGCGGGTGGGGTGAATGCCGTTATCTAGTTCTTCAAAAAAATAGATTTTGGCTGGATCTGAACCTAGTAAAGCTGCGATCATTGCCAGAAACCGTAGGGTTCCATCTGATGCACTATAGGCAGATATTTTTTGACCGCTATCTTCAACTAAAGTGAGTAAAGTTTTACCTGTAAAATCAGTAGGAAACTCAAAATCTTTGGCATCCATTGGGGTAAGTTCTTGTATCCACTCCAGTAGCGTTTCTTTTTTTTGAGGGGCTTGACAAATATCAAGAAGTACGGATGAAAGATTTTCACCGCGATCGCCTAAAATAGTCTGTCCGGGGATAGATGGTAAACGCATCGCTTCTGGATTGAGATCCAGAAATCGCATATCATTAAATGCTTGTAAAGCAGCCCTTAATTTACCTCTAATTGAAGTTGCTGGTATATATCCTTCTTCTACACTAACATCTTTAGCTATTTCCCCTAATTGTGAAAGAATGGGTATATTGAAACTAATCCTATTTGTTGAAAAGTTTCCGTATGGTTGATTACATACTTGAAAAACTTCAATAATAAAACTGTTTATTAATTTTACTTCAAATAAACTGTATGAGTCTTCACTAAAAGTTAATCTTTCCGTAAGGAGAATTGGTGGTTCTCTCTCACTTCCCAGATTCACCTCAATCTGATAGGTGGCTTCTTGTTCCATCCCAAAATCATTAGTGATAGAAAATGTAACTTCTAAAGCAAAATTAGTACCTTGAAATGCCGCCTCTCGCGTTCCTCCCCGAATCCCACGCCATTGTAAAACACCACCTTCTACATATTTCTCCCCCATAATTTCAGCAAGGTTATAGCCGCGAGAAATGCCGTGTAAAAACCTTAAGGCATCTCGTATATTACTTTTACCAGACGCATTTTCTCCGATTAAAATAGTAAATTGACCGAGATGGAGTTCGGTATTTTTGAAATTTTTAAAGTTTTGTAACCGTAATTTTTTGAGCATAAATGAGTAAACTTTTATTTGATTACATTCTTTTCAAGATTATTAGTTTATTATATCAAACGCGCCCAAAACCAACTTAAACACGCCTGACGCACTGAGGGCGAAAAATCAAAGCTTGAGATTGCTTCACAACTTTCGCACTACCACCCCGAAACCATTAACAAGAGCGATCGCGACATAATCCCATCCCTAGAGGTTAAATAAACTCGCCCCCACTCTGCAAGCAGCAGGCGTGAGTTTTAACTCACTTTAGCTATAAGACAGGGGCTTAAACTCCTAGCCGACTGATTCCTGGTACAATTAAAAAAGTGGGGCAATGGGTATTAAGCCAGACAAAACTTTACCCAACTCCTAATTCCCATCATTAATTATTCCAGAAAGCTGTGGTTGTACAAGTATCTGATAGCACCTACGAACTTAAAACTCAGGAAATCGCCAAACAACTCCTGAGTGCTACCCAAGAGAAAAAGCGCTCCTTTTTTGGCCAATTACAAGACCAAATGCGCTGGGATGATAAATTACTAGATTGGGCGATGGCTAGTCCTGGTTTGCGAGTACAATTATTTCGCTTTATTGACTGTTTGCCCGCACTCCGTAGCAAACCAGAAATTGCCCGTCACTTGCAAGAATACCTAACAGCAGAAGAGGTAGAATTGCCAGAAGCACTTAAAAAGTTGCTCAATTTCGCCAATGCCGATTCTGTTCCCGGACAACTCGCTGCGACAACAGTTGCACCTGCTGTAGAAACCCTGGCTCACAAATACATTGCTGGGGAAAATATTAAGCAGATCATCAAAACTCTGGAGCGATTGCGAAAGGATAAAATGGCTTTCACGGTTGACCTTTTAGGGGAAGCTGTAATTACTGAAACTGAGGCCCAATCTTATCTCGATCGCTACTTAGAATTAATGACTGAACTCGCAAATGCTGCTAAGAGTTGGTCATCTGTAGATGCGATCGATAAAGCTGATGGTGAAACTTTGCCGCGAGTTCAGGTTTCTGTTAAGTTAACGGCGTTTTATTCTCAGTTTGACCCCCTGGATGCTCAAGGAAGTCAAGAAAGAGTAAGCTCGCGCATTCGTACTTTACTACGCCGTGCTAAAGAGTTGGGTGCTGCCGTTCACTTTGATATGGAGCAATATGCTTATAAAGAATTAACTTTGAGCATTCTTAAACAGCTATTGTTGGAAGAAGAATTTCGCGATCGCGCCGATATTGGCGTTACGCTACAGGCTTATCTCCGCGACAGCGAAGCTGACTTAAACGACTTAATTTCCTGGGCAAAATTGCGCGGTTGTCCGCTGACAGTGCGGTTAGTAAAAGGCGCTTACTGGGATCAAGAAACTATTCTTGCCATGCAGAAAGATTGGCCGCAACCAGTTTACAATGATAAAGCCGCTACTGATGCCAACTTTGAGCGGATGACGCAAATATTGCTGGAAAACCACGAATATTTGTATGCAGCAATCGGTAGTCATAACGTGCGATCGCAAGCCAGAGCGATCGCGATTGCTGAAACCCTAAATATCCCCCGCCGCCGCTTTGAAATGCAAGTTTTATATGGCATGGGAGATAAGCTAGCAAAAATATTAGTCGAACGCGGCTATCGGGTAAGAGTTTACTGTCCCTACGGCGACTTACTCCCCGGAATGGCTTATTTAATTCGCCGCTTATTGGAGAATACAGCTAATAGTTCATTCCTCCGGCAAAGCTCAGAAGATAAGCCAATTGAGGAATTATTAGCAGCACCAATTGCTAATGGCAAAGATGCTCTCGTTTATCACCGAGTTTTCCCTAATGTTGCTGATACTGACTATGCTGATGAAAACCTGCGCGAACAAGGACAAAAAGCTATCAATTCAGTACGTCAACAATTAGGCAAAACCTATTTTCCCCTGATTAATGGCGATTACCAAGCAACAACCGAAACAGTTAATTCTGTCAATCCTTCTAATCCCAGTGAAGTCATAGGCAAAATCGGATTACTTTCTGAAGCACAAGCAAAGCAAGCACTGCAAGCTGCAAAAGATGCCTTTCCTAGTTGGCGGAAAACACCCGTTAGACAGCGTGCAGGCATACTGCGAAAAGCCGCAGAGTTAATGGAACAGCGCCGACATGAATTGTCAGGATGGATGGTTTTTGAAGTAGGTAAACCGTTGCGAGAATGCGATGGGGAAGTTTCAGAAGCAATAGATTTTTGCCGCTACTATGCCGATGAAATGGAACGACTAGAAGCAGGTAAAAATTACGATATCGCCGGAGAAACTAACCGCTATCAATATCAGCCGCGCGGTATTTCCTTGATAATTTCACCTTGGAATTTCCCCCTAGCAATTCCTGTGGGAATGACAGTTGCATCTTTAGTTGCTGGTAACTGTACTCTGCTGAAACCTGCCGAAGTTTCCTCAGTAATTGCTGCCAAAATAGCGGAAATTTTAGTGGATGCTGGCGTTCCCAAAGGCGTGTTTCAATATGTACCTTGTAAAGGTTCGTCAGTAGGTGCTTACATGGTGAAACACCCAGACGTTCACATGATTACCTTTACGGGGTCTCAAGAGGTAGGTTGTCGCATTTATGCCGAAGCTGCTATTCTGCAACCGGGACAAAAACACCTGAAGCGAGTAATCGCAGAAATGGGTGGGAAAAATGCGATTATAGTTGATGAAAGTGCGGATTTAGATCAAGCAGTTGCGGGCGTTGTTCATTCCGCTTTTGGTTATAGCGGCCAAAAATGTTCCGCTTGTTCGCGAGTAATTGTTCTGGAATCAGTGTACAATACTTTTGTCGCACGGTTAGTAGAAGCGGCGCGATCGCTTAACATTGGCCCCGCTGAACTACCCAGTACGCAAGTCGGCCCTGTAATTGATGCTAACGCGCGCGATCGCATTCGCGAATACATCGAAAAAGGTCGCACCGAAGCAACAGTTGCTTTAGAAATGCCTGCACCAGATAACGGCTATTTTATCGGCCCTGTTATCTTTAGCGAAGTATCACCAACAGCAACTATTGCCCAAGAAGAAATATTTGGCCCCGTACTGTCAGTTATTCGGGCAAAAAACTTCAACGAAGCACTAGCAATTGCTAACAATACAAACTTCGCTTTAACAGGCGGATTGTATTCTCGTACTCCTTCCCACATCGAACAAGCATCCTCTGATTTTGAAGTCGGAAACCTCTATGTAAATCGGGGAATTACAGGCGCAATTGTCTCGCGGCAACCCTTTGGCGGATTTAAACTTTCAGGAGTTGGTTCTAAAGCTGGCGGCCCCGATTATTTGCAGCAATTCCTAGAACCCCGTACCGTAACGGAAAATATCCAGCGGCAAGGATTTGCACCAATAGAAGGAGTTGATTAGACATCTCCAATAGATATCTCCAGAAAGCTGATTAAAGGCAGCAAAGATGCCTGCTAAGAACTTATTGGAGATATTTAATTAACTTTCACTCTTGTGGGGCAGGCATCCTGCCTGCCTTTAATAATTAGCTGTTCTCTGTTGCCTGTTCCCTCTTCCCTCTTCCCTAACTATAACAATTAACAATTAAAATATGAATTATAATAGGATAGCTACACCCAATAGGTTGCAAGTTGTCCTCCTTACTTCCCTACTAATTGGAGTATTTTTTCGTTTCGCCAATCTCGATCGAAAGCTTTACTGGTTTGATGAAGTTATCAATACTATATATAGTTCAGGGTATACCAAGGTAGAATGGCAACAGCAAGTAAAAGCCTGGAATGGTCAGCAGCTTAGCATTAAAGATTTACAAAAATATCAATTTATTAAAGATGGAAGTAATTCATTTGATGTTATTAAAGCTGTCGCGATCGAAGAACCGCAGAACCCACCTCTTTATTACTTACTATCAAGATGGTGGGTGCAGGTTTTTGGCAATTCAGTAGTCAATAGGCGTAGTTTATCCGCTTTCCTTAGCTTATTAGGATTTCCTTGTATTTATTGGCTGTGCTTAGAATTATTTAACTCAAAATTAACAGCCTGGATTGCGATCGCACTTCTCGCGGTTTCTCCCTTTCATATTTTGTACGCCCAAGAAGTGCGTATGTACGCAGCTTGGACAGTCACAATTTTATTGTCAAGTGCAGCATTCTTATGGGCAATTCGACTTAATGATAAATTACAATGGGTAACTTATACTGTAACTTTAATATTAGGGTTTTATACTTTTCCATTTTCTATATTAGTTGCTATTGGACACGGAATCTATATAGCTATTATAGAAAAACTTAGATTTACTAAAACAAGTATCTCTTACTTATTAGCATCCTTAGCAGCGATCGTTACTTTCTCACCTTGGATTATTTTTATTATTGCCAATTCCCATAAAATGGGAAAATGGCGTGAAGTAAAAATTACATTTTTAGATTTGACAAGAAAATGGGTGACGAACTTAGCAAGGGGATTTATTTATATACCCAATGAAACCAATAAATTAATAAATATTATTTTTATCTTGGCAAGTTTGATTTTATTAATTACAGTATTATATTCATTTTATTTTCTATGCCGCCATACTCAAAAACAGGTATGGTTATTGATATTTAATTTGGCAGGAATTACCGCACTAACCTTAATACTTCCCGATTTGATATTAGGTGGGCAAAGATCGATAGTAGCCAAGTATTTAATACCCAGTTATCTAGGGATATTATTAGCAGTGGCTTATTTACTTGCAACTCAGATATTACAGGCTAATTTATGGCAACGCCAAATCGGACAAGCTTTAACATTTGTACTGATTACATCAGGGCTTTTTTCCTCTGCCATTAGCTTTCAAGATCGATGTGATTTTAATAAAAAATTTAGTTGTGACAATCTACCAGTAGCTAGTAGAATCAATAAATCAACTCGTCCACTGTTGATCGGTAATAGTTCCCTGCTCAATTCGGTTCATATCCTTTCTCTCAGCTACCTGCTCCATCCTCAAGCTACTATTATGTTTGTAGTTCCACCAGATATTCCTAAGATTACTGAGAGTTTTAGCGATATTTTTGTATATAGTCATAACAAATCTTTGCTAGAGGGACTGGAGAAGGAGTTGGACTACAAGATAGAGCCGCAGTACAAGCTAGAGCCGATGTATCAAAGTGCGATTCTTAAGCTTGATAAATTAACCTTAATTAAT
>DATGYA010000116.1:0-1665 GCA_035298405.1 Kamptonema sp.
CTTAGCTTGTTTACGGAATTCTTTATGTAATTTTTCAAAATTTTTTTTAGCTTCTTGTACTTCTTGATGAATGTGAGCTAATACCTCTCGCTGTACGACTGTAGTTAAATATAGGTAAATCTTTTCAGACTCAGATAATTCAATCAGTTTAACAAATAGTGTAGACTTGTAGTTAAAATTGTTTCTTACAAAAACTTCAGTATCTAAAGCAACTAAGCGAGCTGGCTGTCTTATTTCCATGAGAAATAATTAGTTACTGTACAGAATATAAAGGCGGCACCCAGATTTGAACTGGGGGTGGAGGTTTTGCAGACCTCTGCCTTACCACTTGGCTATGCCGCCGTCGATCGCAAAATCTAATATATCACAACGCGATCGCTAATTTCCACTTTTCTTACCACAATTTTTTCTTTCCCCCATCCCCATCTGCTTCTCGCCACTGCTGCACAGCCACTTGCAATCTCGGCGGCAGCCAAGAATCATATTGAGGATAAACTGGCAAGCGTCGTCTCAATTGCCATCCCCCTACTGCCAATAACGCCTCTAAAGCCCGATCTTGCAGATGATCGTAATCAGGATTAACCTCATCGCGAGGCCCAATCCCCCCCAAATCCCTAGCACCGGCTGCCAAACAAGCCAGTAATATCTGCGGTTCAGTAATTAAATTGGGCGGGATTTGCAGAGTAATTTCTGAAGGTAAAATCGACCTCGCGATCGCGACTACTTCTGGCATTTTCTGAGCATTAAAACTGTCACCATTCCAACTTTGTTCGCTTCCCAGACTGTGAGGTTGGAGGATAACCTCTTGAATATTACCATAATCAGTGTGAATCTGCGCGATCGCCCTCAGTGTCTCCCGCCAATCGGCTTCACTCTCCCCAATTCCCAAAAGCAAACCAGTCGTAAACGGAATCCTTAACTCCCCCGCCCATTTTAACTGTTGCAACCGTAGCGAAGGCACTTTACTAGGAGCCTGACGGTGAACTCCTTGCAACAAATTCGGCGTTAACTGTTCCAACATTAACCCCATCGACACATTCACCTCTTTTAATCTTGCCATCTCCTCAAAACTCAATGGCCCAGCATTTGTATGAGGTAAAAATCCCAAAGTTAACGCAAGTTCGCACAAATCATAAATACGCTCAAACCAAGCTTTTCGCTTTGATGAAAGCGGATGCACCTCACCACTGAGAATCAAAATTTCAATCACCCCCTTCCCCTTCAGCCATTGCAACTGCTTTTGGGCCTGCGCCAACGTCAGCCAAGGACTTCGATCGGGTTCAGCACGAAAATTGCAATAAGTGCAGCGGTTAAAACACTCATAAGTAGGAACCAGAGTATAAGCAGGACTAAAGGCGATCGTTCGGGACATGATTAAAGCATGAGTTGAGTTCACCTATATCACTGTAGGACTGACACATCCCTACACACCACCGCGCAAATCTAACCTTTCCAGCTATATTAGCTATACTTATCACCATCATCAGCAACATTTGATTAAAAGGCCTTTACAAACCGAAATAAAAGCGTTAAGTTATTGACATGGCGGTACACAAAACCGCCCTGAACCTTGAAAAATACATAAAGCAATCATAAGCACATGACAACTACCTTACAGCAGCGCGAAAGCGCTAACGTCTGGGAACGGTTCTGCGAGTGGGTAAC
>DATGYA010000117.1:0-5548 GCA_035298405.1 Kamptonema sp.
AATTAATCCATGACGGGTTAAAATCTCTATTTTTAATTGGGAATGTTCACTAAACCGAATTTCTTTCATAGCTTATTGCTTGTACCGATCGGTCTTAAGATTGTTGACATTCCAAAATGTTAAAAATGGCATCTCTGCTGACAAGATCAGTTTTTTCACCTTCTGCGATTGCTTTTTCTAGAGCTATGTCTTCTATAATTTCTGCCAATAAATCAGAAAACACCTCTTTCTGTTCTTGAAGTAGTTCCACAATTGCTATTTTTAGCATTTCTTAAGTTTACTTTCGTCTAAAATGATGTCAGGCATAAGTCTTTTCAACCGCTCATTTTTACCTCATAATAACATAAGATTGGGTGATTTCTACCAACCTTGCCTCAAAACAAAATACCTCCACTTAAAGGTGAAGGTATTTAACTTAATGGAACTGGGCAGAATCGAACTGCCGTCCAAAATGGGTATTAACTTCCCGATCGCTCACAGGTTTAGCCTATCTGATCCTCTAGGCGGGAACTATCCATTGTCCCGGATTGTGGGATGCTCTGGTATGTTCTTTCCCAATTAGCCTACTAGAGAAAACTTAATTAGGGCATCCGTTGGGGTTTTGTCTGTAATCCTTAACGGAGTCAAACTACAGACGCTCGAACCGTGTTATGGGTTATTAAGCAGCTACAGGAGCGGCTTTACGAGCAAAGGGTACAATGTTGTTTGCACTTATTATTTGTTGAGCCCGGTATTTCCGAGAGAAGACTCACTCTCGACCTGCATCACGGAGTAGCGTTCGCCACCCTGTCGAAACCATTACAGTCCCTTGTTTGCATATATCCATCATAGACAAGTTTTTTTGTCAAGTCAAGGGCAAACTATTGCAAATGCAAAAATTTATCTAATGCAGTGACAATCGCAGGCGGCCAACGGCGGATGGTTGCCACCCAGTTGATGTCTTTATAGCGACTATCGAGCCCAACAGCGGCAACCCAATTACTCTCGGCTTCCCCATGCTGTCCGGCTTCCCAAAGTGCCGCAGTTAATGCTGCTCGCATATCGGCAAATTTCGGGTATCTGCGGACTAAATTTTTCATCGTGCGGATGGCTTCAGCAGTTTCGCCTGTCTGGTAAAGAGCGAGAGCGTAATTAGCGCGAGCAAAAGCGTAGTCGGGAGCTAAGTCAGCAGCTTTGCGGTAGTCTGCGATCGCTTTTTCCCACTCTCCTAAACCCGCCTCTGCATTTCCTCGGTTATTGTAAGCTGCTGGATCTTCGGGGTCTAACTCTAGGACATGATTATAGGATGCGATCGCCTCTGACCATCGCCCCAAACCCTCCAAAGCTGTGCCTCGATTCAAATAAGGATCGGGCGCATCAGGAGCCAATTCACTCGCTTTTTCATAGTCTAAAAGCGCCTCCTCTAGCTTATTCTGGCTTACCCTAGAATTGCCGCGATTGCTCCAAGCCGGTGCAATTTCTGGAAACTTGTCAATAATCTGCGTCCAGAAACCCTCAGCCTTAACAAAATTGCCTTCATTCGTAGCAGTAAAAGCCTTTTGTACCAATTCCCCCAATTGTTCCTGGGGATTAGCGGCTTCTGGCATAGAGGAAAGGGCGATCGCCTGAGTTAAATTACCTAGCCAAATGACTGCGATCGCTAAAGCAACAGTCAAAGATGTCAAAATTAAGCGAATCATAAGCGATTTCAGAATTTGAATTTTACTTTACTTAATTATTAACTTAAATTATCTACAATCTGGCTTTTTATCTAATTAAAACTTAGCTACACTATAGTCAGCATTTACTCTCGGCAATAATGGATCGGGATCGCGCCACCGCTATCAAGACTCCCAGCCACGATCCCATCGACTGCAATCTCGCTTAGCATTCTAGATTGATTTTCTAATTCTAAGCAGCCTTGCTACAGATTGAAAAATATCACAAGTATAGCCCGCCGCGCACGCAGGTATACCTCAAAAATTTATGAACAGCAATCTAACTTCTGTCAAACAATTAGCTTACAGAACAGTATTCATATATGCCTTTTTCAGTAGCCTGTGGATTCTAATTTCCGACACCCTTGTAGGTATTCTTACACATAGCTCTGCACTGTTTACGAATCTACACACTTTTAAAGGATGGGCTTTTGTTCTAGTTACCAGCACCTTACTCTATGCTCTCATTTGCCGAAATTTGCGCTCAATCCAAGAAAGTTACCATCTTTTAGAGGCAATCATTGAAGGCACAACAGATGCTATCTTTGTTAAAGATATTCAAGGTCGCTACCTGATGGTCAACTCTACAAGTGCTCAGATATTGGGAAGACCAAAATCGGAAATTTTGGGCAAAGACGATCGAGATTTCTTTTCACCAGAAATTGCCAGCCAATACATGGAAAATGACCGCTTAGTTATTACTGCGGGGGAGACTAAAACTGTAGAAGAATTGGGGATAATCAATAATATTAGGAGATTTTACCTTGCCACAAAATACCTCTGCCGGGACAAAAGTGGCAAGATAATTGGCTTAATTGGCATCTCGCGGGACATCACCGATCGCAAACAGGCAGCAGCAGCATTACAAGAAACAAAAGAAAAATTAGAAGCGGTTGTTTCTGCCTCACCCTTAGCTATTTTTGTACTCGATCGCGAGGATCGAGTCAAGATGTGGAACCCCGCAGCAGAGAGAATTTTCGGCTGGCGAGAAGCAGAGGTTTTAAACTGCCGCCTGCCGGTTATTCCACCTGAAAAACAGGAAGAATTTCGGACTTTGCGCGATCGCGTCTTACGAGGCGATTCCTTGGTGAATTTAGAAGTTAAACACCAGAGACGAAATGGAGTTCTAGTTGATGTGGCTCTTTCCGTAGCGCCTCTGTACGATATCAATGGTCAAATTAACAGCACTATGGCAGTAGTTGCCGACATCAGCGATCGCAAACTTGCAGAGTCAGATCGCGATCGTTTAATCGAGAAACTTCGACAACAAACGGAAGATTTGACAGCCCTCAGTATTGTTACGGGTAACAGCATCAGCACCTTGAACCTTGAAGAGCTACTGAACGTACTGTTAGAAAGAATTGTAACAGTAATGAAGGCTGACAGAGCGGCCATTCTGTTAACAGGAGAAGGCGAAACAGTTACCACGCTATCTGTACGCGCCAGCATTGGAGTTGAGGCAGGAATAGGCGATCGCAGCAAGGTAACTATCGGAGAAGGCCTTGCCAATATTATCGCCGCTACTAGAAAACCCCTATATGTAGAAGATGGCCAAACTGACGGGCGAGTATACAACGAGTATATTCACAATTGCGGAATTCGCACCATGTTGGGCGTACCCCTCAAGCGCTACGACACTTTAGTAGGCATTTTACACATAGATTGGTGTAACATTCATCCTTACAGCGATCGCGAACTAAACCTATTAGAAATTACCGCCGAACGCTGTACAATGGCAATACTTAACGCCCAGCTATATGAACAAACCAAAGAATTACAAGAGTTCCTTCAATTACAAGTTGAGCAGATGCCAATTGGATATATTTTCACCGATCCAGAATATCGCATTCAAGAGTGGAACCCCGCTGCCGAAAAAATATTTGGCTTTAGTAAAGAAGAAGTGTTAGGAAAACATTACGAACTCATAGTACCGCCAGAAATTCGCAGCGAAATTGAGGAGATTTTTCAGCAGCTCTTAGAAAACGAACACACGAAGCGAAATGTTAATGAAAATATCACTAAAGCAGGTGAAATTATTACCTGCGACTGGCAAAATACAACTATAAAAAAAGCAGGTGGCGCGGCGCTGGGAATATTATCAATGGTGCAAAATATTACCTTGCAACAGCGGGCAGAAAAACAGTTATGGAAGTATGCTTTTTACGACCAGCTTACTGATTTGCCCAATCAAAATTTGTTTCTAGCTTGGCTCAAACAATTTGCTATGCGATCGCTGTGGGATGAAGTAAATTTATTTGCCGTACTTTATCTCGATCTTAACCGCTTTCAGCTCGTAAAATATAGCATGGGGCAGCAAGTAGCGAACGAATTAATATTAGCTGTAGCAGCAAGATTACAAACTTGTCGTGCGGAAAGTGAAGAGTTAGAGCAAATTCCTAAAATCAATAGTATTGCTCACGTTGGAGCAGATGAGTTTGTACTCTTATTAGAAAATATTCAGGAAGAAAGGGATGCGATCGCGATCGCCGAAAACATCCAACAAAAATTAAGCGAACCCTTCAAATTAAATGGTTGCGAACTATTTACAGACTCCAGCATCGGCATTGTCTTGAGTTCCATTAATTATCAGCAACCAGAACAACTCCTGCAAGCCGCCGAAACTGCCATGAATCACGCTAAAGGACTAGGAAAAAGCCGCTACGCTGTCTTCAATACATCAATGCAAGAACGAGCTGTACGGCCTTTACATTTAGATGCTGATTTGCGACGAGCTCTAGAAAACAGAGAATTTCAGGTTTATTACCAGCCTATTTTGTCACTGGTTAACCATCAAATTATCGGCTTTGAAGCCTTAGTCCGCTGGCTGCATCCTGAAAGAGGTTTAGTTTCCCCAGGGGAATTCATTCCCATAGCAGAAGAAAGCAGTTTAATTATACCACTAGGGGCCTGGGTTCTCCGCGAAGCAACAACCCAAATTAGGGTATGGCAGCAAAAATTCCCTGCTAATCCTCCTTTATCCATTAGTGTCAATGTCTCCGCAGTACAACTCGTTCAACCCTTCTTTGTAGAGCGAATTGACCGTTTACTAAAAGAGACAGGATTGAACCCGTTGAGCCTGAAATTAGAGATTACAGAAACGGCAGTTATGGAAAATGCTAAATCTGTAACAAATGTTCTAGAATACTTGAAAGATCGCGGAATTCATTTGAGCATAGATGACTTTGGCACGGGATATTCATCCCTCTCATATCTACATACATTTCCTTTCGACACTTTAAAAATTGATCGCGCCTTTGTTAGCCGTATGAGTGTAGATCCTAAGAATTTAGAAATTATCCGTACCATCATCATATTAGCTCACAATTTAGGCATGGATTTGGTAGCTGAAGGCATAGAAACAATAGAGCAGTTAGACCAATTGCAAGAACTACAATGCGAACATGGACAAGGCTATTTGTTTTCTCGACCCATAGATAGCGAAGCCGCTGAAAGATTGCTCGAACTTCAACTGAGTTCTGGATTGTTGAATTGGTAGAGACAGATTGAAACTTTATCCGATACCAAAACACTAAAAGCGGACAATGTTCTGGATCGTTGAATTGGTAGAGACAGATTGAAACCTACCTCCACTGCGGCGGGAAATGTTTATCTTAGCAGTAGTTATCGGTTCCAACAAATTTGTAGGGTAGTGCTACCGTGCCTACCATCATCCTTGACCATTTCGAGCTAACCTGCGTAGGCGTAGCCAGCCGTAGGCATCGCGCTACAGTAGCTCATAACCACGAGTCCGCAATTCAACTAAACTGCGATCGCACTCCCCAACTTACTGCTACTAGCCCCACCGCCAAATGTCAACAGGCGCGATGCTTAACCTTCAGAACTGCATCCCC
>DATGYA010000118.1:0-5455 GCA_035298405.1 Kamptonema sp.
AATTGTAAATGAGCTAGAGGCGATGAGCAAAGAAGATAAAATTAATAAAATTCAATCCTATTTAGTCAGGATGATGGTTCACCTGATTAAAAATCAAATAGAGTTGCGTTTAACTAACTCTTGGGTAGCTTCAATATCCGACTCTTTGCTTCAGATTAAAAGAACAAATCTCAAAGATAATAAAACCTCTTATTACATCAAGCTAGATGAATGGCAACCCATGCTTGAAGAAGCACTAGAGGCTGGAATTCGTCCCGCAAGCGTGGAAGTGCTAGACGGTAGATTAAAACCAGGTCAACTGTCAGAGATGATAGATAGAATCCAGATAGCTAAAACAGCGGAGAGGTTGCTAGCTTTAACTTATGAACATTCACCAGTAACTTTACCAAATATCATCGATACTTATTTAGCTCAGTTACCTGGTGGGGAAGATTGGCTATATGGCAGAGAGTAAAGGCGATCGTAAAAAAGGTTTAAGTAGATGGAAAGATATATTGCATCTCCTTGGGAAGAACAAAGTAACACCAAATCTTTGCTATTGCTTTCTGCCTAGCAATGACATTTTAATATCACTCTTTTGATTGAGGTTAGACGTTAAAATTTGGCTTATAATTATTGGCGGCATTAATACTGTTAGCATTCTTTTCATCTCTCGCAACTTATTTGTGATTTTTCAGACCTTAGATGGATTTATTGATCGACCTCAATCGCCACAATTAGTAGAGAGGATGACAGAAATATACAACAATGTATTACTCATTCCGTTCTCATCAATATCTCATCAATAAGGGCTGCCTTAATATCAAACGATACAAGCCCACAAACATAGACAAATGTTAAGAAAGCCCGTTAGGAAAATAGGGATAAATTTCCTATTACCTACTAAATTAGGCTTAAAAATTCAGGAGGTAATACCGTGTTTCAAGGTGAGTCATTGATGCTGCGATTGTGCAGCAAGCAACTCTATATTGCCCAAATTCCAATGGCAGATAATGCAGGAGGGCTAATGTTTTTAAGCCCTCAGTTTTTTGTAGCATTAATCGCCGGAGTAATCATGGCTTTCGGCTTCCAATTCCTACTAACAAACTTTTCTATTGCTGCCAAATTCTCTCAGTGGGATGACGCATTAAGCGATGACGATGACGATGAATCAGAAGGCTTAGGAACTAAAATTCGCAAGACAGAAGCAAAAGTAGGAGCTTGGATTTTAATAACAGTCAATCTTGCCTTATTCGCAGCTTGTTTTCTAGCAGTGAAGCTAACTGCTATTAGCAGTGTAGATGGCGCGGCAATTATTGGCATTGTGATCTGGTCAGCTTATTTCTTACTGCTAGTCCGGCTGAGTTCTAGTGCGGTAGGTTCTTTTGTTGGTTCCTTAATTCAAACTGCAACTTCAGGATTTCAAGGAATTCTGGGTACAGCAGGTGCAGCTATTGGTGCGAATGCTGCAAATCAGCAAGTTGTCAATACTGTAGAACAATCTGTAGCCGCAATTCGCCGTGAATTGGGTGCTGCTGTAGACCCTACAAGCATTCGGGATACAGTGGAAGATTATGTTAGCTCTTTACAGCTACCAAAGCTAGATTTAACAAACATCAAGAGTCAATTTGAAAAATTGCTCAGCGATTCTGATATCAAATCTCTAGCAGGAAGCGATGTTTTGAGCAAGATTAACCGACAAAGCTTTGTAGATTTAGTTAGCAAACGTACTGACCTTTCGCAGGGGGAAGTGAATCAAATAGCCGACCAAATCGAGAGCGTTTGGCAGCAAGTATTAGGTCAGCAAAAGCCGCCGAAAGATCCGAATTTAGAATTGATTGATTTTCTCAAGTTTGCGGCTCCAGATTTGCTCAAATCGGAGGAATTAAATAACAAGCTGTCTCAAATTCTAGAATCTCGTCAAGAAGATAAAAGAGAGAGTGGCAATGAAGGGATGAACCGAGCGATGCAGCTTGGTGTTAATGCTTTAGTAGGTGCAGTACTATCGCGAACAGATCTGTCTGATTTAGATGTTGAAAAAATTTCTAGCCAATTGCAAAAGCTGAAAGAAACAGGGACGGATCGAGCTAAATCTCTGGCTTCTAAAGTGGCTGAAAAAATCCCTGGACAATCCTTTAATACCATTAAGGGAGATGTAGAAAATTACCTTCTGAATTCCGAACCTTGGCATTTAAACAGAGAGACGATTAAGCAGGAATTTAGAGATGTAATTTATGATTCTGAAGCATCTCCTGGGGCAATTGTACAGCAATTGGAGCAATTGAATCTAGAGTATTTCCAAGGGGTACTCAATCATCGAGATGGGTTTGCTGCTGAGCAGGTAAATGAAATTTCCGAACAGTTAGAAAGTATCCGCAATGAAGTTTTGGAAAATGCCCGATCTGCGGCTGCTCAAGAACAGTCTCAAGATATTCGCAGTCGCGTCGAAGAATATCTCCGCTCGACTGGGAAAGAAGAATTGAATCCCGAAGGTATTGAACGCGATTTCAAGGCGCTTTTAGAAGATCCTGATGGGGGTGTTGAAGCGTTACGATCGCGCCTTTCTCAGTTCGATCGCGATACCTTGGTGCAATTGCTTTCTCAGCGACAAGACTTTAGCCAAGAGGAGGCAGAACAGTTAATTGGTAATCTAGAAAGTACGCGCGATCGCGTGATTTCTCAAGCCGAAGAACTGCAAGAAAAGGCTAAATCTCAAGCCCAAGAATTGCGGCAAAAAGTAGAAGATTATCTCCGCAATACTAACCAAGCAGAACTCAATCCTGATGGCATAAAGCGAGATTTTCAAACTCTCTTAGACGATCCCCAAGCGGGAATAAAAGCCTTACAGGAACGGCTATCTCAGTTTGACCGCGAGACGCTGGTGCAACTGCTTTCTCAACGCCAGGACTTAAGTGAAGAACAGGTAAATCAGGTTATTGACCAGATTGAATCTGTGCGAGATAACATTCTCCAAGCACCGCGTCAAGCTGCGGACAAAGCTAAGGAACAGTACGATCAAGTTACTACCAAAATTGGCGATTACTTGCGGAATACGAACCTGGATGAATTGAATCCAGAAGGCATTCAGCAGGATTTAGCTAAACTTTTTGACAATCCTAAAGAAGGTGCTTTGGCAGTGCGATCGCGACTTGCTCAAATAGATCGCGAAACTTTAGTCAAGCTGTTATCTCAGCGGGAAGACTTGAGCGAAGAGCAAGTTAATCAGACAATCGATCGCGTCCAAGATTCAATTCGCAACATTGTGAAATCGCCTCGCCGCTTAGCCTCTCGCGCTAAGGCAACTGTACGAGATTTCCAAGGCAATTTGGAAAATTACCTGCGGAATACAAACAAAGAAGAACTCAATCCTGACAGCATCAAACGCGATTTGCAGTTGTTGCTAAACGAACCGGGAGAAGGATTGCAAAGTTTGAGCGATCGCCTCAAAAATTTCGACCGTTCTACACTGGTAGCATTTTTGTCTCAACGGGAAGACATTTCTGAAGAAGAAGCAAACCGTATTGCCGATCAAATCGAATCAGTTCGCAATCAGTTTGCCGAACAAATTCACAATGTCCAAGATAAAGTTCAATCAGCAATTGACAACATTTTTGGTCGAATTCGCGATTACTTAAACTCCCTTGAGCGTCCAGAATTGAACTATGAAGGCATCAAGCGAGATTTCCGTAAAGTGTTTGACGATCCGCAAGCAGGATTTGATGCTATCAAAGATCGTCTAAGTCACTTTGACCGCGAAACTTTAGTTGCTTTAGTCAGTTCGCGCCCCGATATTTCCGAAGCTGATGCTAACCGGATTATCGACCAAATTGAAGGAGCGCGCGACAGCGTACTGCAACGATCTGAACGTCTACAACTAGAAGCTAAAAAACGCATCAAAGAAATCAAGCACAAAGCTAAGCAACAAGGAGAAGCAACGCGAGAAGCAGCAGCAACAGCAGCTTGGTGGCTCTTTGGTACAGCTCTAACTTCTGTGGCGATATCAGCCCTCGCAGGAGCAATAGCGGTCGGTGGTATATCGGGTTTATTTAGCTATATTTAGCTAAGTTTGAAACGAGTATAAACCCAATTTATCTTAATAGGCTAGTCTCAAGCTAGCCTATTTTTTGTTTTTTAAAAGCGTTCGCTAATTGTTAATTGTTAATTGTTAATTGTTAATTGCTACTATCCCATTAAAAACTTCCGTAGTGCTAACCTTATAAAGTGTAAAGCTTCTGTCTTATCTCTTCCTTCGCTTCCTTTGCGCCTTTGCCGTTAATTAAAAAACTTGTTCACAAATTCTACAACAATTGCTAAGATTTAAAGATCGAGGAATTAAAACCAAACCTGCTAACGACATTGGGAAAGCCGGGCAAACTAATAGCAACAATCTTAGATTAAGGGAACGAGGTGAAAGTGGGTGTAGCCGATAACTTATTTGCTGGCGGCGGAGAGATGGGGGCGCTAATGCGATCGCACGACTGGTCAACGACTCCCCTCGGTGCAGTCACAGAGTGGCCGCAGAGTTTGCGGACAGCCTTAAGCATTTGCCTCAATTCTCGCTTTCCGATGGTGATTTGGTGGGGGCCGCAGTTAGTGCTGCTCTACAACGATGCCTGGCGACCAGTTCTCGGTAACAAACACCCCCAAGCCTTGGGGCGAGCAGGATGTGAGGTTTGGGGAGAAATTTGGGATATTATCGGAGTCCAGCTAAACACTGTACTCGCTACAGGACAGGCAACTTGGTCTGATGATTTGCTACTAATCGTTGAACGCTATGGCTACAGAGAAGAAGCTTACTTTACCTACTCCTACAGCCCGATTTGGGATGAAGAGGGAAAAGTTGGCGGCGCTTTCACGGCGGTTAATGAAACAACTGGGCGGGTGTTGGGGGAACGAAGACTGGCAACACTACGGGATTTGGTAGATCAGGCAAGTCAGGCGAAAACAGAGGAAGAAGCTTGCGCGACGGCAATAGAAACGATTGCTAATAACCCTGCTGACATCCCTTTTGCACTACTATATTTGCTCTCTGAAGGCGCAGATCGAGCCCTGCTTTGTGGTAGTACGCCCCTAGAAGCTGGTACAGTCGCTAGTCCGAGTTGCGTTGATTTGATAACTGTCACCAATAATATCAATAACAGACAAGATGCCTGTTCTAGAAACAGTGAATTTTCTTCTGGAGGGGGCATCTTGCCCGCCCGCGAAAAGTTTATTAATAGTGATGCTATAGGTGAGGTTGAGTTGACTGTAGCCACTTCAGTGGAAGCTGGCTTTATTGAACTAGAGCAACCATACAACTCTGGTTGGCCGCTAGCGGCCGCTGTTGAGACTGGTCAACCTGTGGTCGTGGAAAATTTGCTTTCTCGGTTTGGGCCGCTACCTTCGGGAGTGTGGGACATTCCGCCTCAACAGGCTGTGATATTACCGATCTGGGCAGTTGGGCAAGAGCGACCTGCGGGGCTATTGATTGCAGGAG
>DATGYA010000119.1:0-23392 GCA_035298405.1 Kamptonema sp.
AGACATTGCGAGCCCAGCTTGAAAATTGTGTATGTATGCCTTCCACCCATCGCGGCAAAGGTTTCGGGAAATAACTAAAATTGTTAACGGTTGACAGTTAACTGTTAACTGTTAACTGTCAACCGTTACTTTCTTCCGAGCGAGACCTAATCTGAATTTTTAGATTATTCCAAAGAATTCGGTTCAATATATTGGTGATTTGCTCTCACAAAACATTGACCTGGTTTCAAATTCACTCGCATCCAAGGTTTCCCGCCAGCATCTCGCTGAATCACCAAGACCTCATCAGAGCCACCACGACCAATGCTAGCAGCTTCAATGAGTTGATTTTTAGCAAATCTTCTGACAATCGGGTTTTGAACTCCAGGGGAACTACGACAATTGAGACTGGTGGCAATCACTACCCAAGAACGGTGTTCGTAGTAAGCCCCGTCCATTTGTTTGCCCTTGACATCTTTCCTTTGAATCGTATTATAATCGCCATTAATATCTGGTGATGGATTCTGGTCAATTTGAGCCAAGGCAACAGTAGAAATGCTAGAGAGTATAATAGCGCTCGCGATCGCCTGTAAGCGACAAAGCATAGTTTGAGCCTTACATAATTGCTAATGGTAATACACAGGTTGTGGATGATTTTAACTGTTTTTTGCACACCTACCATCTTGGTTAGTCAGAGCGTCCCCAGAGTATTTACTTCGACAACTCATTCACCAAGCCTTAATTAGAAGTAGAAGCCGCCAACTCAGCCAAACGCTCCTGCTGATCCATAGAAATACAAGCCTGAATTACATCCTCAATATCCCCCTCCAAAATCGTATTCAAAGAGAAATTCTCACCCAGACGGTGATCCGTAGCTCGATTATCCTTATAGTTATAAGTCCGAATCTTCTCCGATCGCGAACCCGTACCTACCTGAGCCAAACGTCGGGATTTGACTTCATCCTGCTGCTCCCGCAACTTCATCTCATAAAGCTTAGCTCGCAAAATCTGCATCGCTCGCTCCTTATTCTGTAACTGACTCCGCTCCTCAGTACAGAAAATCCGAATCCCCGTCGGCTTGTGAAACAGATCCGCCGCAGTCTCCACCTTATTCACATTTTGACCACCAGCACCACCCGATCGCGCCGTGCTCATCTCAATATCCTTCGGATCGATGTGAATCTCCACATCATCCACCTCTGGCATCACCGCCACCGTCGCCGTCGAAGTATGTACCCGACCACCAGCCTCCGTCACCGGCACCCGCTGCACCCGATGTACACCCGCCTCAAACTTCAACTTACTATAAACACTCTCACCCTTAACTTCCAGAATCACTTCCTTAAAGCCACCCATCTCAGCCAGGGACTCACTCACCAACTTCACCTGCCAACCCTGAGCCTGAGCATAGCGAGAATACAGCCGCAACAGATCGCCAGCCCAAATACTAGCCTCATCACCGCCAGTACCAGCCCGAATTTCCAGCATAATATTCTTATCATCATTCGGATCTCGCGGCAGTAACAAAACCTTCAAACGACTTTCCAGAAAATCGGACTTATCCTCAAGTTCCTCCACCTCCTGTGCCGCCATCTCCTGCATCTCAGGATCGCTCGCCGACTCCTTTAAAATCTGACGCGCACCAGCTAAATTCTCCTGAGTCTCCTTCCAAACCTCAAAAGTATTCACCACTTCTTCCAAAGAAGCTCGCGCCTTGGCCACCCGTTGAAACTCGTTCGGTTCCTTCGCCACATCAGGATCGGCCATCCGTCGAGTCAACTCATTAAAAGTTTGCTCAACAGATTTCAATTTATCCAACAAATAAGATTCAGCCATTGTCAGTTGTCCTTTGTCAGTTGCTTCCCAGGCTCACTTGTCGCCTGCGATTGTTAACAGCACAGACCCGAAAGTCTGTGTCATTTTTCAACACAGGCCACAAAGCCCGTGTTATTTTGCGCTGATTTTTGATTGAGGATTTGAGATATTTAATTATGAATATGAGGTTGTAATACCTAAAGTTAGCTTTATCTACGCCCACTTCTCAACTTAGCAACCTATCCATCAATTTTTTAATCAAAAATCCTTCCCTCAAAAATCTTAGAGAGGTCAGTTGTCAGTAGCAAAACTACTCTCAACAGACTACGGACAAATGACAATAGCTACTTCTTCTTTTTGCCGCCCTTAGACCCAGGCTTCGCCGCAGGAGCCTCTGTTTTAGGAGCCTCTGTTGCGGGGCCGCTTGCTTGAGGATCGACTGGCGGGGGCATTTGAGCACTGCTATCCATCATCCCGTACTTGCGTAAGAAGCGCTCAACCCGTCCTTCGGTGTCAATAATCTTCTGAGTCCCAGTGTAATAGGGATGATTTCCCGACCAGACATCAACATGGAGCTCTGGCTTCGTCGAGCCCACTGTCATTACCATTTCCCCATTGCAGTAAACCTTAGCGTCTGGATACCACTTGGGATGAATACCATCCTTTGCCATCTTTTTCTACTCTCTAAATCTTGCAAATCTAATACTATTTTAGCCGACCATGAGGAGAGGTGAGATAGGGGAAATAAGGAAGATGGGGGAGATTTAACTCCACATCTCCCAGTCTCCAATCTCCCTTACCGTTTCGAGTATTGAGGAGCCTTACGAGCTTTCCGCAAACCGTACTTCTTCCGTTCCTTAGCGCGAGGATCGCGAGTCAAGTAGCCCTCACTCTTCAAAGGTTTACGATTTTCCGGGTCTAATTGACACAAAGCCCTAGCCACACCCAAGCGAATAGAGTCAGCCTGACCAGTCAAACCGCCGCCCTCAGCCTTCACTAGAATATCGTACTCATTTTCTAGGCCCAAAGTTTCCAAAGGAGCCTTAGCTAGAGCCAAATAACCTGCATTGAATTGCAGGTACAGATCGCCCTTTTTACCATTGATCGTCAATTCACCAGTGCCTGGTACTAAACGCACCCGTGCGATCGAAGATTTACGGCGACCAGTACCCCAGTACATAGCGCGACCAGACGTATCTACAACTTGCATTAATCCTTTCCTCCGGGAATCGTATTAATAATTAACTCGCTGGGTTTTTGAGCAGCGTGGGGATGGTCAGGGCCAGCATAGACCTTCAGCTTAGTAAATAGCTGTCTTCCCAAAGAATTATGAGGGAGCATCCCACGAATAGCCTCTTCCACAATTCTTTCGGGTAAACGGACTTGCAATTTAGCAAAAGTTTCCGTTTTCATACCACCTGGTCTACCAGAGTGGCGGCGGTAGATTTTCTGGCTACGTTTTTTGCCAGTAACAGTCACCTTTTCCGCATTGATGACAATTATGAAGTCGCCAGTATCCATGTGCGGAGTAAAAGTGGGTTTGTTTTTTCCCCGGAGGCGCGTAGCAATTTCGCTGGCAAGACGGCCTAGACGCTGATCCGTCGCATCCACGATGTACCAGTTGTGTTCTAGGGTATTTACAGGGGGGACATAAGTTGTGTTCATCGGTAATTTGGTAATTGTTAGTTGTTAGTGGTTAGTTGTTAATTGTTAATGGTCGATCGTTAATGGTTGGTGGTTAATTTTTAGTGGCAAATAAGCAACAATAAAAATAATGAACAAGCTACCACTAACAACTAACAATTACCAACTAACAACTAACCAAAGACAAATTTAGGCTGGGTGTCGTACCAGATATCGGCAGGAAAGGGAATTTCTGGATAGCCAACCCGCAGCAGGCATAAACCGTGAGCGGGGGCAGAATATTTTACCACTTCTCGGCGCTCGTTAACCCAGATATCTTTAAAATTCTGGGGCGATCGCTCTCCTCTACCCACCTGCACCAGCAGCCCCACCAGCAACCGCATCATCCCGTAGAGGAACCCACTTGCCTGAACTTCTATGTGAACAAAATGCCCATTTCTTTGACACTCTGCCACTTGCACATCTACCCATGAATGAGGGCGTGACGACCCAGCACGATGAAAAGCTGCCAAGTGAAAGCGCCCAATTAAGGGAGTTAAAGCCGCCTGAATCAAAGATTCATCCATTGGCGCATGATAATAGTGCCAAGCAAAAGGACGCACAAACAAGTTAGGTATCGGGTCTGTATACAGGGTGTAACGGTAGCGACGCCAACTCGCTGAAAACCGAGCGTGCCAGGTGGGTTCTACCTTAGCGGAGGCTCGAATTAAAATATCTTTAGGTAGTCGCGAGTTGAGAATGTCTCTCCAGCGGTGAGCTGGAACAGGACCATCCGCATCAAAATGTGCTACTTGAGCAGCCGCGTGAACTCCGGAGTCAGTTCTACCGGCCCCATGGAGTGTTACCGGACGTTGCAGCAAGTTTGAAATTGTTTTTTCAATCTCTTCCTGTACTGTACGTTGATTCGGCTGTCGCTGCCAACCGTGAAAGTCTGTGCCAATATATTGGACAACTAGAGCAATGCGCTGCAAGGATTGATGATTTGCAACTGTCAATTTTGGATTGTCAATCATAAAATCTCAAATCCTTGTTCGCTGCATCAGACCAGTTCAATAATGGCCATTTCTGCATGATCTCCAGTCCGGGGTACAGTTCGCAAGACGCGGGTATATCCACCGTTACGATTGCCATACCGTTCTTGAGCTTGTTCAAACAGCGCGTGGACTAGCTGTTTGTCATAGATATAGCCCATAGCGCGGCGACGAGCTGCCAGGGAGCCATCTTTTGCCAGGGTAATCATCCGATCCACTTCTGGCCGCACAGCTTTAGCGCGGATCAGGGTGGTAGTAATTTTACCGTGACGGATTAATTCTGTTGTCAGCGATCGCAGCAAAGCCTTGCGCTGGTCAGCAGGTTTACTTAATTGAGGAACACGACAGCGGTGACGCATATCAATTGGTTAATTGTTATTTGTTGGTTGTTAGTGGTTAACGGTTAACTATTAACAGTTAACTGTTAACCGTTAACTGTTACTAAGTTTTAGCCTTTTCCTGGGGCAAGGTGATGCCCAAGCGTTTTTGCAAAGCTTCTATCACTTCTTCTGCGGACTTCTGACCAAAATTCTTGATTTCTAACAAGTCTTCTTGGGTATAGTCCAACAAGTCGGCGACTGAATTAATCTGCGCTCGCTTTAGACAGTTATAAGCCCGGACGGACAACTGCAACTCTTCAATAGGAATCTGACTGGTTGGATCGGCCTCTGAGCCAACATCACTTCTAAGGGATTCCAGGGTGATGTCTTTCAGGGGAGAGAACAAATCGACCAGGATGCTAGCAGCTTGACTGAGAGCCTCTTGAGGTGTCAAACTGCCATTAGTCCAGATTTCCATGATTAGCCGATCTTTCTCTGTCGATCCGCCTACCCGCGCATCCTCAACACTGTAGTTGACTTTGCGAACTGGCATAAAAATGGCATCAATGGCGAGAAAATCTAAAGCGCCCCCATCATCCCGACCTCGATCTACTGCTCGATACCCCACACCCCTTTCAATGCGGAATTCCATTTCCAGCGTCGAGCCTGGGGACAGGGTAGCAATGTACTGGCTGCGATCGATTACGTCAACCTCAGAGGGTACATCGAAGCGGTCTGCGGTGACTGTGGCAGGCCCTTCAACCCGCAGTCTGCCAATTTGTGGCTGGGAAGCATGGGTTTTAAGTACAACCTCTTTCATGTTAAGAAGTATCTCTAAAACATCTTCCCGCACCCCTTCAATTGTGGCAAACTCGTGATTGACACCAGCGATCCGGACTGAAGTTACAGCCGTACCTTCCAAATTCGACAGCATAACGCGCCTAAGCGCATTTCCAACAGTCGTTCCTTGACCCCGATTTAGCGGTTCAAGGACAAATTTGCCGTACTGACTCCGGTCTTTATCAGTGTTGGACTCTATACACTCAATCTGAAATTGCGCCACGGAGTGACCTCCCTTTTCCATTGAACCCCACAGTGAATTAAAAATTAAAAATTAAAAATGCAAAATTTTATTCCGTTCATTTTTAATTTTTAATTTTGCATTTTTAATTGATTAAACCCGACGCCTTTTGGGGGGGCGACAGCCATTGTGAGGAATGGGGGTAACATCTCGAATCAGGGTGATTTCTAGACCCGCCCCCTGGAGGGCTCGAATCGCGGTCTCGCGACCTGCTCCCGGCCCGCTGACCATCACTTCAACTTGACGCATACCTTGGTCGTTGGCGCGGCGGGCCGCACTTTCGGCTGCGGTTTGAGCGGCGAAGGGAGTACCTTTTTTGGCTCCTTTAAAGCCGCTCGAACCTGCTGATGCCCAAGAAATCACTTCACCGTTGAGATCGGTGATAGTGACAATCGTGTTGTTAAAGGTAGACTGGATAAAGGCTTGGCCATTTGGTACATTCCTTTTCTGCTTTTTGGCTCCAGCTTTTTTGGTTGTTTGTCTCGCCATATTAGTCTGTTTAGCGGCATTTGAAGTTGACTCTGCGCTGGCTTTGTACAAGCCTGCACTGCATGAAAAGTAAATTGAAAAAGGCTACTTCTTGGAAGGTGCTTTTTTCTTGCCTGCCACAGTGCGGCGGACACCTCGGCGAGTCCGGGCATTGGTGCGGGTGCGCTGACCCCGCACTGGCAGACCCAGGCGATGGCGTCTGCCCCGGTAAGTCCCGATGTCCATCAGGCGCTTGATGTTCATGGACTCCAAACGCCTGAGATCCCCTTCGACTTGATAGTTGGTTTCTACCTCGCCTCGCAGAGCCGTCACGTCAGCGTCACTTAAATCCTTAACGCGAGTGTCAGGATTAACGCCTGTGGCGGCTAGAATATCTTGGGATCTGGACAGTCCAATTCCAAAAATGTATGTCAGACCAATTTCGACGCGCTTATCACGTGGAAGGTCTACCCCGGCAATCCGTGCCACGCTTTTTACTCCCTACTTAGTGCTGATTAGCTACAATGTTGTTGAATCAGGCAGCAGATGGCTCCTGCCTTCTGGTAAGAAATCTCCTAACCCTGACGCTGCTTGTGTTTCGGGTTAGTACATATCACCATCACTCGACCGCGACGGCGGATGACGCGACACTTCTCACAAATCTTCTTGACGGATGCTCGAACTTTCATGCCTTTCTGGGCAACACTACAAACGTAGCATTATAGCATTAACTTGGGTAAATTCACAACAATCTATTTAACTAAACTTGGATTTAGTATTTAGAAAGTTTATCTAAGGCTACTTTTTCCGAAGGCGATAAGTAATTCTGCCTTTTGTCAAGTCATAAGGGGTGAGCTCGACTTTAACGCGATCGCCTGGAAGGATTTTGATGTAATTACGACGGATCTTGCCGGAAATGTGAGCGAGTACGTTAAACCCATTATCTAGGTCAACCCGGAACATCGCATTGGGCAGTGATTCCGTCACTGTCCCTTCCATTTCAATTAAATCTTGCTTAGACAAGTGGTAGTTTCCTCAACTCAACAATTGATTCACTCAAAGAGTCTTGCCAGAAACTCTTTTGAGTACCCGTTCAACGAATTGGCTTTTTTACACCCCAAAGCTGCAACGGACAAACTTCAAAACAAAGTTAACTGGATATAAAGTCTTCTAGTTAACATATCTTAGCAAAAGTTTGTAGGGGCGATGCCCCCATACCCGCCCCAGCTCTGTCTAGCAGGTGGGAGCAGCAGGCTCAAGCAATTGTTTAAGGTTGTCTGTAACTGTCTCTAAATCGCGATCGCCATCCACAGTAACTAGCTGGTTGCGATCGCCATAAAAGCCAATCAGCGGCGCAGTTTGTTCCCGGTAAACCTCCAGACGGCGGCGGATCGTCTCCTCGTTATCATCCTTGCGGCCCCTTGCCAACAAGCGAACCACCAAAATTTCATCTGGTACGTCCAAATTAACGCAAGTTATACCGTCACCACCTGGCAACTCCTGCAACAGTTGCTCCAAAAAAGTTGCCTGCGGTACAGTGCGGGGGAAACCATCCAAAATCCAGCCATTGCTAGCATCGGATTCCTTTAGGCGTTCCCGCACCATATCCATCAGCACTTGATCTGGCACTAACTCCCCTCGATCCATATAGGCAGAGGCCTTGAGACCCAAATCAGTTTTGGCTACCACACAGGCGCGTAAAATATCACCCGTAGAAATGTGGGGGATTTTCCAGAAAGCTGCTAAAAGCTGAGCCTGAGTTCCCTTTCCGGCCCCTGGAGGCCCCAAGAAAATCAATTGCATTGCTATTGCTTGACCATTCCTTCATATCGCTGGGATATGACGTAAGTTTGAATTTGCTTAGCCGTATCGATCGCCACGCCCACCAGAATCAAAAGCGAAGTCGCCCCCAACCCTCTAAAAGTCGTAACATTAGTAGCACTCTCCACAGCCGTAGGCACGATCGCCACCAGTCCGAGAAAAATTGCTCCCAAAAATGTCAGGCGATTCAAAACCTTCTCTACATAATCGCTAGTCTTTTGGCCAGGGCGAATACCAGGAATACTCGCACCCATTTTCTTCAAGTTCTGAGACATATCTACGGGGTTGACAATCAACGAAGCGTAGAAATAGCTAAAGAACAAGATCAAAACCAAATAAACAATCGCATATAGCCAAGGCATAGACCCATTCGGGTTCAAAGCATTAGCCACCTGAACCAAAATTGGATTATTCGTAAACTGACCGAGCGAAGCTGGCAAAATCAGCACAGCCGAAGCAAAAATAATCGGCATCACCCCACCCTGGTTCAAACGCAGCGGTAAATAACTGCTTTTCTCCCGGTAAACCTTACGGCCAACTTGGCGGCGAGCTGAAATAATCGGGATACGTCGGGTTCCTTCCTGAACGAAAACGATCCCAACAATCATCACCAAGAAAACCAAGAGCAGCATCACGACTTGACCGACAATTTGGCTATTGCCACTCTGAGCCAGCTCGACAGTTTGCCCCAAAGAGCGAGGCAGAACAGCAACAATGTTGATAAAAATCAGCAAAGAAGCGCCGTTGCCAATGCCGCGATCGGTCACTAACTCCGACACCCACATCACAAACATCGACCCAGCGGTTAAAGCTAATGCAGTCTGAGCAATAAATAAAGGTGTCGGAATCTGTGAAAATGGGCTGACCCAAATCGAAATGCCCACACTTTGCAGCACGGCCCAACCCAAGGCGACATATCGAGTCAACTGAGAAATCTTGCGCCGCCCTGCTTCCCCTTCATTTTTCTGCAAATCCTCTAAAGTTGGGAGGGCCGCAGTCAGCAATTGAATGATAATAGAAGCATTGATGTAGGGCAAAATTCCTAGAGCAAAAATCCCCAAAGCTGACAAACCGCCACCAGAGAAAAGATCCAAAAAGCCAATTAAAGGGCTATTCTGAACATTTTGGGAAAAAGCGACGCGATCGATGCTGGGGACTGGCAAGTGAACGCCCAAGCGCACTAAAATCAGCAAACCGATTGTCACCAGGATGCGCCCCCGCAAACCAGCAGCTTGAGCCATCTGCAAGAATGTCTCTTGTGCAGTTGGCGCTGCTTTATCTCGACTAACATCCATAAAACGAGTTTTTAGTTGTGAGTTTTGAGTTTTAAATGAGTTTTATAGAGGCGCAACTTGCCGCAGTTGGAGTTGCCAATTTCAACCCATGGAACGCGCAGCCAGATCGCACCTCTAAACTACTTCACAGCTTCCACCCGCAGCCTCAATTTTGGCGCGAGCCCCCGCTGTAAAAGCAGCAGCTCTTACTTGCAGAGGAACATTCAGCTCTCCATCCCCTAAGATTTTCAGCGGGCCATCATCAGTAGTGATGATTTTGGCAAAAATCAAAGAAGCTAGAGTTACTTCTGTGTTTGCTTCCAGCACTGCGAGTTTACTTACATTAATAGTAGTGTACTCTTTGTGGTTAACGCGGGGAAAGCTCTTCAACTTCGGTAAGCGGCGGTACAGAGGATTTTGACCCCCTTCAAAACCTGGTCGAGTACCACTACCCGACCTAGACTTTTGACCGCGCATACCCTTACCGGAGCTAGCGCCTTGACCGGCTGAAATACCCCGACCTAAGCGGCGCGGGCGCTTTTGGGAACCTGGTTTTGGCAGGGCGTCTTGTAATCTCATGGTTTTGGTAATTGTTAGTTGTTAGTTGGTAATTGTTAGCTGTTAGTTGTTAGTTGTTGGTTGTTAGTTTTTAGTTGTTAGTTTTTGGCTTGATTTTTCCACTCACTACTAACCACTAACTATTAACTATTAACCACTAACTACTAACCATTGACTAAGCATAAAGGTTCTCAATGGGAATGCCTCGCTCTTGAGCCACCTCAGAAAAGGTTCGCAGGGAGGAGAGGGCATTGACAGCAGCTCTAGCATTGTTTAAAGGATTGCCAGAACCTAGCTGTTTGGCTAGAATATTACGCACGCCTGCTAATTCGAGGACAGTTCGCACTGCTCCCCCAGCAATTACACCTGTACCAGGAGATGCTGGCCGCATCATAACTTTGGCTCCTCCGCCTTCACCATTAACGGGATGAGGAATAGAATTAGCTTTAGTCAGGGGAACTTCAATTAAGTGCTTTTTGCCATCAGCAACGCCCTTTTTAACTGCCCCGATGACATCACTAGCCTTGCCAACACCTACTCCCACTTGACCCCGCTCGTTACCAATGATGACAATTGCGCGGAAACTGAGTTTCTTACCGCCTTTGACTACTTTGGTAACGCGCCGGATTTGAACTACCCGCTCTTGCCATTCTGGTTCTTTGTCGCGAGATTTGTTGCTTTTTTTCTTGTTGTTGCGCTGCTCTTTTTGTTCTGCCATTATTTTGTCCTTTAGGAATTGTTAACTGTTAACTATTAACTGTTAACTGTTAACTGGTAATTACCAATTAGCAATTAGCCATTAGCGTTCGACTGAGCGCTCACGCCGAAGTCAATTAGCCATTAGCATAATGACCGATCTAAAAGTCTAATCCCGCTTCGCGAGCTGCTTCTGCTAGAGCTTTCACGCGACCGTGATAGAGGTTGCCTCCCCGGTCAAAGACAACTTTGGAGATGCCAGCACTAGAGCAGCGCTTGGCGATCAATTGACCCACTTGCACAGAGGCCTCGCAATTGCCACCAGCCTTAAGTTCTGATTTCAATTCCGGATCTAGGGTTGACGCAGCCACTAAAGTGTGCTGTTTGGTGTCATCAATCACCTGTGCGTAGATGTGCTGGTGGGAACGAAACACTGCCAAGCGAGGGCGTTCGGAAGTGCCGGATACTTTGCGCCGCACTCGACGGTGGCGACGGTCTACTGATTCTTTACGAGTGAGTTTCATTTCTACTTCTTCTTCCCTGCTGTCTTGCCAGCCTTGCGTCTGACCAATTCGCCGCTGTAGCGAATGCCTTTGCCCTTGTAGACTTCAGGTGGGCGGACTGCCCGGATGCGGGCGGCTGTGTTTCCCACCAATTCTTTGTCAATACCGCTGACAATCAAATTGACGTTACCTTCGACTGCTACTTGAATGCCTTCAGGAGGAGGCATTTCCACGGGTTTGCTGTAGCCCACGTTTAAGATCAGGTTGCGACCTTGAACTTGAGCCCGATAGCCCACACCTTGAATTTCTAAACGTCGCTGAAAGCCGTTGGAAACTCCCTCTACCATGTTGGCAACGAGGGTGCGGCACAGGCCGTGCAACTGGCGGGCGGTGCGGGATTCGTCCCGGCGCGTCACCAACAAGGTTTCCCCTTCTAGTGCTAAAACGACTTCTGCCGGCAATAGTCTAGAAAGTTCGCCTTTAGGCCCTTTAACTGCAACGTGCTGACCGTCAATGGTGACGGTAACTTTACTAGGTATGCTAATTGGGCGTTTACCAATTCGAGACATAATATTAGTGTCCTTTGTCTGTTGTCCTTTGTTTTTTGGTAATTGGTAATTATTAATTGGTAATTGTTAACAGTTCAAAGTTAACAGTTAACAGTTAACAATTACCATACATAACAAAGTACTTCTCCGCCCAAACCTTGGCGTCTGGCTTCTCTGTCGGTCATAATGCCGCTGGAGGTAGAAATAATGGCTATGCCAATTCCACCTAAAACTCGCGGTAATTCTTTGCGATTAGAGTAAACCCGCAATCCTGGTTTGCTGACTCGCTTAAGGGCGGTAATAATGGGGCGGCGAGTTTTACCCTTGTACTTTAAGGAGAGTACTAAATGCCGCTTGATGCCTTCGCCTGCCTCTTCAATTTCAGCGATAAAGCCTTCACTTTTGAGGACTTCGGCAATGCTGCGAGTCATTTTTGTTGAGGGAATCTCTGTGGTTTGATGCCGCGCCATGCAGGAGTTGCGAATGCGCGTCAGCATATCTGCAATAGTATCGTTAGCTGCCATCTGTTGTTCGTTACTCTATGCTAGTTATCTCTGAATGGCATTCCCATTTCTTTGAGCAAAGCGCGACCTTCTTCGTCAGTATTCGCAGTGGTGATAATTGAAATATCCATACCGCGAACTTGATCGACACTGTCGTACTCTATTTCTGGAAAAATCAATTGTTCTCTTAATCCCAGACTATAATTGCCGCGCCCGTCAAAACTTTTGGCGCTAACGCCACGAAAGTCACGAATGCGGGGTAGTGTGAGATTGATTAACCGTTCCAGAAAAGCGTACATCCGGTCAGAACGCAGTGTTACCATCACACCGACGGGTACACCTTTACGGATTTTGAAGCCCGCGATCGCTTTTTTTGCCCGTGTCACCACTGGTTTCTGGCCTGTGATGATCCCAATTTCAGTCAGAGAAGAATCGAGTGCCTTAGCATTTTGAGATGCCTCGCCCAACCCTCGGTTAACAGTGACTTTAATCACTTTGGGTACTTGATGGATATTAGTGTACTTAAACTGATCCATCAGTTTCGGGACGATTTTTTCTTGGTAAGTGGTTTTGAGTTGTATTGCCATAGTTTTTGTGTTCAATACTGTTCCTGGTCTTGGTCAGGAAATTACTTCATTGTTTAATTGTTAACTGTTAATTTTTAGTTAATTGTTAACGATTAACAATGAGCTACTTATCAATGATTTCACCCGTTTTTTTGAGCTTTCGCACTTTGCGACCATCTTCTGTGAAAGTGTAGCAAACACGACTAGCTACTTTTTCCTTGGTGGAATAGAGCATCACATTGGAACTGTGGATCGGGCCCTCAAAGGTAGTGATTTTACCTGATTCTCCTTCCTGCTGAGGCTTAACGTGCTTAGTCTTCACGTTAACTCCTTGCACAACTACTTTACTCGTTTGAGGATATGCCTTTAAGATTTCACCGACCTTGCCCTTATCTTTTCCAGTAATGACTTGAACAGTGTCACCTTTTTTGACGTGCATCCTGTAGCGCTCAACTTTATCAGTTGTTTTGCCATTTTTGCTGTACATTAAAGTACCTCCGGCGCTAAAGAAACGATTTTAGTGAAATTTTTGTCGCGCAATTCGCGAGCCACAGGGCCGAAAACGCGAGTGCCTTTCGGGTTGCCGTCAGCATTAATAATGACGGCAGCATTGTCGTCAAAACGGATACTCATACCGCTGTCTCGGCGCAAACCTTTGCGAGTTCTCACAACGACTGCGCGCACGACATCGGATTTTTTGACTGCCATATTAGGAATAGCGTCTTTGACAACAGCGATGATTACGTCGCCAACTCCGGCATAACGGCGGTTGCCGCCCCCTAACACGCGGATGCACATTAATTTTCTGGCTCCGCTGTTGTCAGCTACATTGAGGTAAGTTTGAGGTTGAATCATAGATTTCGATTCCTGCTAATTGCTAATTGCTAATTGTTAACTGTTAATCGTTAACTGCTAACAATTAGTCACCCATTTTTTGCTGTGAGAATTTCTGCCACGATCCAGCGTTTGGTTTTGCTCAGAGGGCGCGTTTCAGTAATCCTGACGCGATCGCCTTCCTTGCATTGATTCTCTTCGTCGTGAGCCTTATATCTCTTAGTGTTCACAACGATTTTGCCGTATTTGGTATGGGAAGCGCGGTTTTCCACCGCCACCACTACCGTTTTATTCATTTTGTCGCTGACGACTTCGCCAACTCTTTCCTTAACTGCCATAGCCACCTATTCCTAATGCGTGCAACTGACTCTAATTTCGGAGATGAACTAAGAGTATTCTTAGCTTTTGCCTCTGCTATTGTGAGCTGGACGCAGTAGCTTGCGATCGCTCCCGCTCCCCAACAACAGTCAATAACTGACCAAGCCGATGCTTAGCGTGCTTAAACTGGTGGGGCTTTTCCAAACGATTAGTCGCTTGCAACATTCGCAATTCCATCAGTTGACGCTTAATCGCTAAAATTTGCTCTTCTAGTTCAGCATCGCTCAAATCTCTAGCTTCTTTAATCTTAGAAAAAGCCATTTTAAGACTGCTCCTCTTCGCGGGTAATAAACTTAGTCTTAATCGGCAACTTAAAAGCTGCCAAGCGCATCGCTTCTTTCGCGGTTGCTTCTGGAACGCCGCCAATTTCAAACAACACGCGCCCCGGCTTAATCACTGCCACCCAAAACTCAGGTGCACCCTTACCAGATCCCATCCGAGTTTCAGCAGCTCGCTGAGTGACTGGTTTATCTGGAAACACCCGAATCCAGATTTTGCCGCCCCTGCGGATATAACGGGTCATAGCGCGGCGGCTGGCCTCAATTTGACGGGAAGTGATCCAAGCAGGTTCGAGGGCTTGGAGAGCAAATTCGCCAAAGCTAACATTGTTGCCGCGAGTGGCAACTCCATTCATCCGCCCGCGCTGTTGCTTGCGGAATTTTGTTCTTTTAGGACTTAACATGGCGTGGGTATTGTTACTTGTTGGTTGTTAGTTGTTAACCGTTAACCGTTAACCGTTAACCGTTAACCGTTAACCATTAACCATTAACTGTTAACCTTCGTTTGAACGGTCTTCAAACTTATGGCGACGACCCTTATTTTTAGTTCGGGGTGGGCCAGCGTTAGGAGCAGGAATATCTTCCTGTCCAGGAATTATTTCACCTTTGAAAACCCAAACTTTAACGCCCAAAATCCCGTAAATAGTTTTGGCTGTGCAGTAAGAGTAATCAATGTCTGCACGTAATGTGTGCAGAGGTACTCGACCTTCCCGCGTCCACTCTGTCCGAGCAATTTCTGCACCGTTCAAGCGGCCGCTGACTTGGATTTTAATACCCTCAATCCCTGCTTTTTGAGCGCGAGTAATAGCTTGACGCACAACTCGGCGGAAAGAAACCCGTCGCTCTAATTGCTGAGCAATATATTCAGCAATCAGCGTAGCATCAGCATCTACCCGTTGCACTTCTACAACGTTAATGCGGATCTGGCGGTTACTACCCAATTGTTGTTGCAAACCAACTCGCAATTGCTCAATTCCCGTCCCGCCCCGACCGACAACAACGCCTGGTCTAGCTGTTTGTACTTCAAGATCGATTTGATCTGCTTTTCGGTCAATTTTTACCGCCGAAATGCCTGCGTTATTGAGGTTTTTTTGGACGTACTGGCGAATTTTTGAGTCTTCTTGTAACAACTCTGGGTAGTTTTTCGGATCGGCAAACCAGCGGGAACGATGTTCCTGAGTGATTCCAAGTCTAAAACCAACTGGATGAATTTTCTGTCCCATAAAAGTCAAGAAAGAATTAAATAAGTAAAGCAGAACACCGCTTTTATAAGCACAGGCTAGTATTCGTTATTCTTTTTGCATTGCCACTGCTACAGTGATGTGGCAAGTAGGTTTGCGAATTTGGTAAGCCCGACCTTGAGCGCGGGGTCTGAAACGTTTCAAAACAGGCCCGCCGTCGGCGAAAGCTTGAGAAACTATCAGCTTTGCTCGATCCATCCCCTCATTGTGTTCAGCATTAGCTGCCGCCGATCGCAAAACTTTGAGAATAGGTTCGCAGGAGCGGTAAGGCATAAATTCCAGTAAAACCAGAGCTTCTCTGTAGGATTTACCGCGAATTTGGTCGAGAACACGCCGCACTTTGTGGGGAGACATTCGGATGTAACGCGCGATCGCTTTTACTTCAGAACTCGTATCAATAGCCATTTCTATCTTCCTAGAAAATTCAAGACTCAACTCTTAACTGTTAACAGTTAATAACAATCTATCTTTTTGCCTTTTTATCACCTTTGGCGTGACCTCTAAAGGTGCGAGTCGGGACAAACTCCCCTAATTTATGCCCCACCATTTGCTCGGTTAAATAAACCGGAACGTGCTGTCGGCCGTTGTGAACTGCGATAGTATGACCTACCATCAGAGGCAGAATAGTAGAAGCTCTCGACCAAGTTTTAATAACTTGTTTTTCACCTCTAGAATTCAATTTCTCTATCTTAGTGAGCAAGCGATCGGCCACAAAAGGGCCTTTTTTTAAAGAGCGTGACATAATGCGTGGTAATTGGTAACTGGTACTTTGTTAACCGTTAACCGTTAACCGTTAACAGTTAACAATTAAGATTAACTTTGCCGTCCACCTTTTCCGCGCTTAGACGCTTTGCGGCGGCGGCGCACAATCAAGGAGTCGCTGCGCTTATTCTTACGTCGCGTCTTAGCACCCAAAGCTGGTTTTCCCCAAGGTGTGACTGGACCAGAGCGACCGATAGGTGCCCTACCTTCGCCACCACCATGGGGGTGGTCTACGGGGTTCATAACGCTACCGCGGACAGTAGGCCGACGACCTTTCCATCGAGTACGACCCGCCTTGCCGATGCTAATATTTCTAGCTTCAACATTGCCAACTTGACCGATAGTTGCGTAGCATTTGGCGCGGACTTTGCGCTGTTCCCCCGAAGGCAATTTGAGCGTAACGTAGTCCCCTTCTTTGGCCATTAACTGAGCTGTTGCTCCTGCACAGCGGACAATTTGCCCACCTTTTCCTGGTACTAATTCGATGTTGTGAACGCTTGTACCCAGGGGAATGTTACTCAGAGGCAAGGCGTTGCCAACTTCAATAGGAGATTCGGGCCCAGAAACAATCACAGTGCCAACTTTTACGCCTACTGGATGAAGGATGTACCGTTTTTCCCCATCTTTGTAAAAAACCAAGGCAATGCGAGCATTGCGGTTCGGGTCATATTCGATGGCTTGGACTGTACCGGGTACGTTAAGTTTGTCCCGCCGGAAGTCGATAGTCCGGTAAAGGCGCTTGTGGCCACCGCCTCGATGCCGACAAGTAATAACACCGCGATTATTGCGACCTTGTTTAGTGTGTTTATTTGCCGTCAGCGACTTTTCCGGCTCGTTACGAGTGACCTCTGCAAAGTCAGAGACAGTATGTTGCCTAGTGCTTGGGGTATAGGGTCGGTAAGAACGGATGCCCATAATCAGGTAATTGGTAATTAGTAATTGGTAATTGGTTAGTGGTTAGTTTTTAGTGGTTGGTGGTTAGTTTTTAGTGGTGATGAATAATTTTCACTCACCCGTCACCCGTCACCCGTCCCCATTCCCTATTACCGATGTCTACACTTCTGGGAAGAGAATTTTTCTGAGCGAATCTCCGTCAGCCAGGGTGATTACTGCTCGCTTGTAACGCGGTTTAAATCCCATAAATTTGCCGACTCTGCGCTTTTTACGGGGTGGATTTTGCGTGTTCATGCCAATAACTTTGACATTGAACATTTCCTCCATAGCGGCTTTGATTATAGGCTTTGTCGCTTTGGGCGCTACATCAAATGTGAACTGGTTGAGTTCCATCATGCGAGTAGCTTTCTCAGTGAGAATGGGGCGTTGCAAAACGTCGGCTAAGTCGCGGGGATTGATTTTACTCACCGTAAACCTCCTGAATTTTGGCAATGGCTGTGGCTGTGGTCACAATTTTATCGGCTGCAAGAATGTCGTAGATATTAAGCGAACCTGCCAAGATAATTTTGAGGCTGGGGACGTTGCGGCCGGACAAATAAATGTTTTCCTGTTTTTCTGGCAGGATTAACAAAACTCTTGATTCCGGCCCTGCTCCCCATCGGGCTAGGGCTGTGATTAATTCTTTGGTCTTCGGCCTAGCTATTTGTTCGCTGAAGTCTTCTACCACAATGAAGTCTTCGGCGGCGCGGCTCAAGAGGGCTGTCCGCAACGCTAAACGCCGTTCCTTTTTATTCATTTTGATGTCGAAGTCTCTCGGCTTAGGGCCGAAGCTGACACCGCCGCCACGCCACAGGGGAGAACGAATGGAACCAGCTCTAGCTCGACCAGTTCCCTTTTGCCGCCAAGGTTTACGACCGCCACCTCTAACTTCGGCTCTAGTTTTGGTGCTGGCTGTTCCCTGCCGCGCGTTGACCATTTGCCGTCTTAAGGCTCTATGGACGATGTGAGAGGCGTTTTCTTCTTTGGCAACGCGCAATTCTAGGGTGGTTTCCCCTACTTCTTCGCCTTGCCAATTTCGTACTACGCAGTTAACCATAATTTTTGTCCTTTGTCAGTTGTTAACTGTTAACCGTTAACTGTTAACTGTTAACCGTTAACTCTGGCTAGTTTCATCAAGATTGCAAATTTGGTAGTTATTAGCTATTCGTTATTAGCTATTGACCTACTTTTTTCTCAGGGACAATATTGACTAATGCGCCTGCTTTGCCAGGGATTGCTCCTTTAATGAGCAATAAATTGCGTTCGGAATCTACCCGCACGACTGTTAGTTTGCTGACAGTGATTTGGGTGTTCCCCAAGCGTCCCGCCATTCTTTTTCCGGGATAGACGCGACCAGGTGTGGTTCCAGGCCCGATGGAACCTGGTTGGCGGTGGTTTTTGGAACCGTGAGCCATGGGGCCGCGCTTGAAGTTGTGCCGTTTTTGGAAGCCAGCAAAGCCTTTACCGATGCTGGTACCGATGACATCTACTATTTGTCCTGGTGTAAAAAGATCGGCTTTTACTTGCTGACCTAATTGAAATTCGCCGACATTTTCCAGACGGTACTCGTGTAGGTGGCGAACTGGGGTTGCGCCTGATTTGGCTAGATGTCCCAATTCGGGCTTGTTGAGGGCCTTGGGTTTCACGTCGCCGTACCCGACTTGGATGGCTGTATAGCCATCGGTCTGTTTTGTTTTAATTTGAGTTACTGTACATGGTCCTGCTTGAATGACGGTGACAGGAATTGCTCTTCCCTGTTCATCAAACACTTGAGTCATGCCTAGTTTTGTGCCGAGAATACCGACTGACACGGTTTGTCTCCCTTATTTTTTACGCATTACAGGAGTTTCAGACTGCGAAATTTTCGCGCGTCTGCTTGCTCTGATGTAGAGACATTGCAAGCAAAGTTTCTACCAGTTACTAGCTCGACATACACACAAATTTGACCCTGATTCTTTTCAGGGGCAAGGCTGTGGAAGTCTTGCAAGGCTTTAGACTAGCAACGTTAAGCTGTTTTGTGACCGAGGTTTACTTCGGTGCTACTTGTTGTCGCCTGGACTTGAGTAGCAAGCTACTCAGTATCCTAAATTTGGTCTGCTTTGAGAGTGGGAGTCAGATCGCAAGCTGGTTCGCTCCGACTTGCTTTTGCTTCTTGAATCTTAGCTTTTGACTTGCTTCAGGAAGTTGGCAGCTTTTGTTTTTGGCGACAATTTCTGATTATAGAGGAGATATTAAATTTTGTCTAGTCCTTTAAATAACTATTTTTTTAACTATTTTATATGGATGAGGCGGTTAGGTTAGGGGAATTCCGATTTTTATATTAGTCCATTCCTTGAGAAGTAAGCAGCAATAGGGGTAAGCAAGTTATAATTCTTTGCGGACGATCGCAGAGATAAATCCATGAGTAAACCCCCAGTTCATGCTTTTTTTGTCGGTAGAGCAGTTGCAGAAGCACTCTACGAACAACTGGAGAGTGCACTTACTGGCGCTCTCTCCGAACTCGGAAAATTTGATGCCCAGCAGCGCGATCGCTTGCGGCAGTTTTATGAGCGAGTAGAGGAACGAGCTCGTAGAGATGCCGAAGCAGCGATGCAGGCACGGGAAACCACAGCCATAGTAGATATAAGCTCTCAGCCTGCCTCCGACCTACAAGCAACCATTGACGAACTCCGGGCGGAAGTTGCTCTCGTCAGGTCTGAGCTACAGCGCTACCGCAGCCGTTTGCAATAGAGAACATTTCCTGACAATCTTTCTGCGATCGGGGCGTACTACAAAACGCCCCTACTCGTAACTGAGCTAACAAACTGAAACAACCAATTTGGGAACCCGAGTGTCTGCTCTCCTTGATGACCCTGTGAACCGCAAGCGAAACCCGAAGCGCACTGGCAGTGCCTCAGATAATAAATTTGCCAGCAAGTCCTATGGGGACAAATCTTACCGATGGAATCGCCAGAACTACTCCCGCCATCGGCGTTTCATTGACATTTGGACCTTTGTGTTGACATGGCTGGCTTGGCTGTGGCTCGACAGTAAAAATTGGAGCTACCGGGGAGGCGTTACTGAAGAAAAGAAAAATGCCAGACGCAGATTTCAAGCTGTCTGGGTGCGAGAAACGCTTCTGGAGTTGGGCCCGACCTTCATTAAGGTAGGGCAACTATTTTCAACGCGAGCAGATTTATTTCCCGCAGAGTATGTAGAAGAGCTTTCTAAACTGCAAGACAAAGTACCTGCTTTCAGTTACGAACAGGTAGAAATGATTGTCGAGCAGGATTTAGGCAAGCCAATTCAGGAACTCTACCAGAATTTTGATCCGATACCTCTGGCAGCAGCAAGTTTGGGTCAAGTACATAAAGCTAAAATTTATGCGGGTCAAGAAGTAGTAGTGAAGGTGCAGCGGCCGGGACTGCGAAAACTATTCGAGATTGACTTGCAGATTCTTAAGGGAATTGCCCGTTACTTTCAAAACCATCCCAAATGGGGACGGGGTAGGGATTGGATGGGCATTTACGAAGAGTGTTGCCGGATTCTGTGGCTGGAAATTGATTATCTCAATGAAGGTCGGAATGCGGATACTTTTCGCCGCAACTTTAGCAAGTGTGACTGGGTGCGAGTGCCTAGAGTTTACTGGCGGTATGCGACTTTCCGAGTGCTGACTTTGGAATATCTGCCTGGGATTAAAATTAGCCACTATGACGCTTTGGAAGCTTCTGGGCTGGATCGAAAGGCGATCGCGCAGATGGGAGCCAAAGCATACCTACAACAGTTGCTCAACGACGGCTTTTTCCACGCCGATCCCCACCCCGGAAATATCGCTGTCAGTCCCGAAGGATCGCTGATTTTCTACGATTTTGGCATGATGGGGGCGATTGAGACCAACGTGCGCGAAGGCCTAATGGAAACTCTCTATGGCATTGCTGCCAAAGATGGGCAACGAGTAATGGACTCTTTGGTGAATTTGGGAGCTTTAGTGCCTACAGGAGATATGGGCCCAGTACGGCGATCGATCCAGTTTATGCTGGATAACTTTATGGACAAGCCCTTTGAAGCACAGTCCGTGAGTAAAATTACTGATGACCTCTACGAAATTGCCTACGATCAACCTTTTCGCTTTCCTGCAACTTTCACTTTTGTGATGCGGGCTTTTTCAACTATTGAAGGGGTGGGCAGAGGTTTAGATCCTGAGTTCAATTTTATGGAGGTAGCACAGCCATTTGCCATGCAGCTTATGAATAGTGGAAACGGTCAAGATACAACCAGCAGCATTTTTAACGAGATTGGCCGCCAAGCCGCCCAAGTAAGTTCAACTGCCTTGGGTTTGCCTCGCCGAATTGAAGAAACTATTGATAAGTTAGAGCAGGGAGATATTCGCGTCCGGGTACGGGCGACGGAAACTGACCGCCTGCTGCGGCGTATCAGTAGCGTTCAGATGGGAACAAACTATGCTCTCCTATTCAGCGCTTTTACTTTGTCGGCTACGATCCTGTTTGTCAGCAATCAAGTATTGTTAGCTGTAGTGGTGATGGTTCTCGCCTGTGGCATGGCAATTGCTTTTTGGCGGCAACTTCGTCGCATTGACCGCATGGATCGAATGTCATGAAGTAAATTTTAGATTTGGGATTCCAACTTCTACAATCTACAATTAAGTAGGCAGGTCTTAAAAAATTACCTGCCAAGCACATTTTTAAGTTTTATGACTGATAACGCCAATCTATGAAACGCTCTTTCGCAGGTAAGACAGACACAGGGCTGGTTCGTTCCGTCAACCAAGACTCTTACCACATCGACCCGGAGGGGCGATTTTTCATAGTGGCGGATGGTATGGGAGGACACGCAGGCGGCCAAGAAGCTAGCCGCATCGCTACTCAGGCGATAGAGTTCTATCTCAACGAACATTGGAATGGGCCACAGGAGTCTCCAGAGTTGCTGAAAAAAGCTTTTTTAGCAGCTAATGAGGCAATTTTGCTCGATCAGCAAAAGCATCCAGAACGCTCGGATATGGGGACTACGGCGGTAGCAGTAATGTTTCGCCAAGATGGGGAGCCGTGGTATGCGAATATTGGCGACTCTCGCCTCTATCGGCTCAGGGGCGCTGAATTTCAGCAAATTACTGAAGATCAAACTTGGGTCGCGCAGGCTGTCAAAAGAAAAGCTCTGACTCCGGAGCAAGCTCGCTCTCACCCTTGGCGGCACGTTTTGTCGCAGTGCTTGGGTCGCGAAGATTTAGGTGTAATTGAAATTGAGCCTATGGATGTGCGACCTGGAGATCGTTTACTGCTATGCAGTGATGGCTTGACGGAAGAACTTCCGGATTCTTTGATTGCTACGCCTCTGAAATCGATTCGTGCTTGTGAAAAGGCGGCGGCAGCTTTGGTGAATGCGGCTAAGGATAAGGGGGGACGTGACAATATTACGGTGGTGATTGTGGCGTTTGAGTTGGTTAAATAACTGTTAGCTGTTAACTGTTAACCGTTAACTGTGGACTTGATATGACTCGCGTTATTGGTTTGATCAGTGGTACGTCGGTAGATGGTATTGATGCTGCTTTGGTGGATATTTCTGGTACGGAAAATGATTTGAATGTGGAACTTTTGGGGGCTGGTACTTATTCTTATCCGCGAGATTTGCGATCGCAAATCTTGGCAGTTTGTGGCGGAAGTGTCCTCAATATGGCAGAATTCGCAGAATTAGATGATGCGATCGCCATTGAATTTGCCAAAGCAGCATTGACAATTCAAGAGAATTATGGTAAGGCAGAATTGATTGGCTCTCACGGTCAAACCGTCTACCACCGACCGCCAAGAAAACAGGAGAGCGAGGGAGAATTTGGTGCCGACTCAACACTCAAAGCTCGAAATATTCTGGGTTACAGCCTACAACTAGGGCGCGGAGCACTAATTGCCCATCTAACAGGTATTCCTACAGTTAGTAACTTCCGAGCCGCTGATATTGCTGCGGGCGGTCAAGGAGCGCCGCTAGTACCCATTGTTGATGCTTGTTTGCTCAGCCATCCTACCTATAACCGCTGTATCCAAAATCTTGGCGGTATTGGCAATGTCACTTATCTGCCTCGTTTGGAGAGCAGGGAAGCGGGGGAAACGGGGGAGACGGAGAAGCACAGAAGCAGGGGAGATGAGAAAGCTAAATCCTCCCCATCTCCCC
>DATGYA010000120.1:0-3601 GCA_035298405.1 Kamptonema sp.
GCCACAAGTGCAATTTTAGCTAGCTTCAAATCCGCTATCTAGAACAACTTGGCAGAAGAGAATATTGAAGTGTGCCTGTCTGCTTTATTTGACCAGGCACTAGCACAAATTCCTTGGAATGACCTCACCCGTTTAGCGAAACCCCACCCATAAGTATCGGGCCATTAGAGGGGGGAAGTTGTAGCTATAAGGGTGAAGTTGTTTGAATTGCTTTTGAATTAACGTGGTGCAAGAACTATAATTTCTGAATCGAAATTGCTTATGTACCCACCACATCAAATAGTTGTAGATGCTGGCAGTAGCGAAACTAAAATAGAATTCTGGGTAGCAGGCGCGACTGCACCTGATTACGCCATGATGCTGCCGGAAGTCAAACAAATTCCTACTTCCCGCCTTGAGAAATATCTATCAGGTAAGGGAGTTCAAGGCTGTCCTGCCATTGAAGACCAAACTTACATAGAAGTCAAGGGTTCCACGTTTGTATTTGGCACTTTAGCAAGAGAATTTAGTCCGAAAGACAGAATTACTGAACTTAAATCTGATACCGTTCCCTATAAAGCTGCGGCAGCAATTGGAGTAATGGCAGAACGGTATAATCTCAAATCATCGGATAGTAAACGAGTGAAAATTAACCTGAAAGTGCTGCTGCCTTGTAACGAATATGAAGCTCGTTCTCGTACTGAACAGAAATTCCGAGAAATCATAGCTGATTACAAATTCTGCGGCACTCCAATCTACTTAGAACTAACAGGTTTTGAGTGCGTTCCTGAAGGAGCTGGGCTAGCAATGATTCGCATGAAACAAAAAGTAATGCCTTGGTTTAGGCAGCACAAGTTAGCAGTATTGATGTTTGGCTATCGCAATACAACAGCATTGGTTTACGAGCGTGGCATCCGCAAGGTAAGTGACAGTCCTCTGTACGGCTTTTCTCAATTTCTCAACAAAATTATTGACCAAACCAGCGGTTTAAATCAGTCAATTTTGATGGCGGCTTTTGAGAGAGCTTTGCAGGAGCAATTCTCCGAAACTGAGGAAGTACAGGTGAGGAGAAGCGTTCACGATTCAATTGATAAAACACTTTCTCCTGTTAAGCCGATTGAATCGCGGGATGCCTTTCAGCAACTAGCTCGCAGCAAAGATGCGGACATGAGAATAGGTGAAATTAACAGTATTGTCTCAGCAATTTCTACTGCCAAAGCTGATTACTGGGAAATTGTTTCTGATTGGCTAGATAACAAGCTACCGGACGATTTGGATGAGGTTTTTATAAGCGGAGGCGCTAGCTTATTTTTCATTGCTGAGTTGGAGAATTACTTCAATTGTCAGCCGGAAGTTGAGGTGGTTGAGCAAGGGCCTTACCGCTTTAAGTTGCGAAAAACTGGAAAATATTTAGCGGCAGATTCTGAGCAATTTTTCACGCCGATTGTGTGGAATGCTGAGGTATTACCAGATGTAGAAAAGGCGTTTAATTTGGGGGGTGAGAGTTTTGAGCGGACTGTGGCTGCTGTTCGTTTAACTGATGCGTTTGGAATGCTTGCTTATATGAATGGGAAGGCGAAAGAAGATTGGGAAAAGCAAGGGAAGCCGAAGCGGTTAGTCGGATCGAAATCTACATTATCTGATGGTGCCAATCAGGTAGCTACATCTGATGGTGCTAACCAATTAGCATCTAATGGTTCTGGTAAATCTGTTGCTTCTAATGGTTCTAATCAGTTAGCATTTGATGGTTCCAACCAGTTAGCATTTGATGGTTCCAATCAGTTAGCATTTGATGGTTCCAACCAGCCAGCCACATCTAATAGTTCCAATCAGGTAACTGCATCTAATGGTTCTGGCAAATCTGTTACATCTAATGTTTCCCATCAGCTAGCTGCATCTAATGGTTCTGGCAAATCGGCTGCTTCTTTCGATTCAAAACAGCTAATGGAGGTGAGGGGTTATTAGTAAGAAACGGCGCGATAGTTTCAGCCTGCGCTTGCAGCCTTATGCGGGTTCTCTTTTGGCTGAATTGGTTGAATATTTGAAATCTTTGGATGTGCAAGAGTTGAATAGGTTGGTGGGAGAAATGCTGGTAATTAGTCTGTTACCCCGTGCTCGCTTTTATCACCGCCACCCTAATACTGATAAATCTGTTTATACGCCAGAACAATTGCGGCAGACTTGTTTGGAATCGTGCAATGCTCTTGCTTTGCACGCGAGCAGTTTGCGGCAAGAGTTGATGGTGGAACAGCCGCCGTTGGGATTGCCTTACTTGATGGGAACTGTGATGCTTAATAATGGGCAATTGGGGCAAAATGGGATGCACGATGGCAATGGTAATGGGGTGGCTAATGTTGTTTCTGCCGATCAAATTGAAGGGGATGAAGAGGTGGAGTCAGAAGCCTCGGTTGAGTTAATTGAGGGTGAAGGTGATTGGGGGGATGCGGAGCAGTTATTCGGTTTTGAGGGTGACTAGCATTGAGTTGGGGCCGCTATTGGCGGCTCCTTTTAAACTAGCTCAATCTTTTGGGGGTCGCACATAAAATCAACTTGAAGTTAGAGTAGTATGATACTATGCTATTAGACTCATGTTTGAGTTGCTATTGAAATCAACTTGAAGTTATAGTATGATACTATGCTATTAGACTTATGTTTGAGTTGCTATTGAAATCAACTTGAAGTTCTTGAAGTTATAGTGTGGTACTATGCTATTAGACTTATATTTGAGTTGCCATTCAATCAACTTGAGGCTATAGTGTGGTACTATGCTATTAGACTTATATTTGAGTTGCCATTGAAATCAACTTAGGCTGACGTAAGGGGAATTTATCGCCATGTTGACTAAACTTGAAATACCAGACAATTTGCCATTTCTGGAGAGTTTGTGTTGGCAGAGAGAAGGCATTAAAAACTTCACCCCACTAGAGATGCTGAGGTGCTATGAGCGGGGGTGGCATTACCGAGGCGTTTTAGCCCCCTGTAGCCCAACTGAAGCTCAGTTTGTACAACAACTAGCTCAATTATATAATTCTTGGTTGGCTTCCTCCCTTATGTTTCAGCAAGACTTCCACCAGAAAATTTTCACGGTTCTCAATCAACTTGATGCTGACTTTTTACGAGAGTGCAGAGCTTATTTTGGTGGGGGAACTTTCATGAGTTTAAATCAAGGCGAATATCGATTAAGTAAAGATATTGACTTCCTCTGTTCGAGTGGTGCAGGCTACCGTCTGCTCCGCCAAGAAGTAAGAACTAGAGGTTATAATGCCTTGTTTACCAGTCAAAATCAGATGCGACTCTCTGGAGAAATTCAAACCAATCAGTATGGGGTGAGATTTCCGATTTTAGTTGAAGATACGCTGATTAAATTCGAGATGATTGTGGAAGGGCGCATACAATTGGGAGAACCAGATTATCCGAGTTGGTGTCCTGTTCCCTGTTTGAATGAAGTGGATTGTTTTGCTGAAAAGCTATTAGCTAATGCTGACCGATGGATTGATTCGTCGGTTGAATCGAGGGATCTGATCGATCTGGCTGTGCAAAGGCTTAAATCTCCGCTGCCTCAAGAAGCTATTGATAAAGCGGAAGCTGCTTATGATGTGGTTGAATCTCTTAAGAAAGCTAT
>DATGYA010000121.1:0-4755 GCA_035298405.1 Kamptonema sp.
TCCGACTCCACTTGGGCCAACGGCACTGTTGAGATTTGGGAGGACTCAAGAAGCATAAAAAAAGTTTTATGTCAAAAGAAACCGGGGCTTTCGATCTATTTTACCCCTTTTTCTCGCCAATGATCGATAAGGGTACTTACCTCTCTTTCATAAAAGCCAGCTCAACGTTTTGGGACTCCCACGTAAAATCAGCTTCGTCGGGGATGCTTGCCACTGGTAAAATCCTCCAAGTGCAGGATATATCCGTTATTGTAGGGTTTCTTTGGGAATGGTGAGCTGTTCTTGGTTCTGAACTCAAAGGCGATCTCACCATCCACTTCATCCATTCGGCTGTTAATTTCTCTACGAGTATAAATATATCGCTGAACATTGCTATTGCTACTGCCCATTCCTGCTTTTTGTGCAAGCTTCTTCTCTGGCATAAGTTTGAGTTCTCATGCGGTTTTTGTTGCTAACAAGCCCCCAAATTCAGTTAACAATTAAGTTGAGGCGAGTACAAGTTTACTCGCACATTATCAGAAAAAACAGCGAAAAACAGCCAAAAACTCACGAAAACTCAGCCCCAAAAAATTAATTTTGAGGTTTTTTCCTGTCTCGGTACGCTTAAGATTTATTTAACAATTTAACAGCAAACTCTGCACTCCCAAATTTAAGCAATTGTAGCAGAGGCAAGCTTGTAATTCGTGTCATTTATATATAGCAAGCTTTAGTTTCACAATTGAGCAAGTAGAACTAATAGAATAGACTGTTAAGACTGCCTAAAAAATAGCGGCCTCGTTATTAGCTATTCAGCTATGATATATTAATGTATCGGAACAAAGGCGGTAACGCTTTTATAGCAAGAATTGCAGTTCAGTTTGTTTGGCTTTATTGAAGGCAGTGCTACCGCACTTTTGTACAAAAAAGCGAAGTGCCTCAATATTTTTTTGCTGCCAGAATGCTCTAACAGTTACGAAGGCAAGCCAGTAAATTTTGTAGTCAAAGCAAAAGCCGCCACAATAGTATGAGCAATCGGCACAGTTGAATATCGGGTAAAAATCAAGCCTTTTGACACACTTGGCTAACATCGCATCAGTGGCATTGATTAGGACAGTTGAATATCGGGTAAAAATCAAGCCCCTTGACACCCCATCCCCTAGTTTTTTGGTGTTTGTGGCGATAGCTACTATTACTAGAGAAGCCCTTGCACTATGCTTTCTTTGAATTGTTTTGACTTTAACAACTGCAACTCGCGACGCGACTCGGCTGCCCAACCACCAATCAATGAAGTTTTACTTACCCATGAAATCCATCGAATTATTTGATTGAGTAGCCCTATGAATCAGGCGATTGCGTGCGAACGTATCTAAATTGATGGTAAGCGAAAAATGCTGCACGGCAATCAGCAATAGGAACAATTGCAGTACAGGGAGGCTCCCGTTTGATTGAATGCAGTGCTACCGCACTTTTGTATAAGAAAAGTGAAGTGCCTCAATATTTTGGGCTGCCAGAATGCTCATGCAGAGCGATCGCTATCTTAATCTGCTCTGTTGTCTCGCTGATTCGGGTACTAATCTCACTGATGTTACGACTACTACAAAGGTCAGGTTCTTCTAAGAAGTAATGCCTGCCAGCAATAAGCGTAAGTTGCATTCTCCACACAGACGGTGCAACTTTTTGTGAGAAAGAACGCACCACGATAGTTAGTGAAAGCCACAAAAAGCTTCATATTTTAACCCTTCTATTTCCTCTTATTCCCTCTTATTTCCTAATATCTCCTACTTGTCCCTAATATTTCCTAATATTTCCTCCATTTTTCACAAATTTTAATTAAGTTAAATTAACTTTCGCGGCTTTTAAATTGATTTTTTGTACTCCGACACCTCTTAAATCCTCGTAGTTAGTACGGTAGTCGCATAGCAAGCCATGTCAAATAGACGTTATAGGGGGTAAAATTGAGCACTATGAGCAAATTAGGGGTTTTTGCTAGACTGCGATGAGAACTGTTAGAAGTTGGAGTTAGCGATCGCACACGACAACAGCCAAGGGCTAATTGGGATTATAAAGGGTATCGCGCAGGACTGGTGCTCACGCACACACTGGGTAGCCAAGGCAAGAAAGTTTGATGGGGCAGTTTGGACTTTGATAGAACTGTGCTCCTGCCAGTCGCTTTTGAAGCCAGGAGCGAGCTAGTTGGTGTACAGGTTCGCCTTGGGTACTCGGCATCGGAGCATTGCACGACGCAAGCCAGTTGGTGCAGTTCGATATTGGCTGGTAACGCCCAATGCGATCGCGCCTTGCCCTTCTATTTTTAATCTCGCAGCCAGAAAGATGTCGATGGTCGCTGTGATGATTGTTCGTCCTACAGCTAGCCAAAGCTGGGACTTAACTCCCTATTTAGGCTCACGCTTTTGCTTGTAGGTCGGATTGATGCCAGCAAATCCAACATCCACCATAGCTGCATCAGTTACAGTAAAAATTTACCCGTTGCTGGCATTAACCTGAAGTTCCGACTGCGGATCGAACACGGCGGTGAGTCGTGACCTCCTGAAGAAGCTCGCAACCAAATTAACTAACTGCTACTGAATAATTCCGCTCGCCTTGAATGCAAGATAAAACCAGGCATTCTCTCACATCGAATTGACTTCTCAATAATTGGAGAATTGAAAAATGGGAATAGATGTAGCAACACTAGCAAAGAACTTAACTGACTTCCTGACTCCTTTCATGCCTTTCTTGAAAGAAACAACTGAGAGGGTTGTTGCCGGGGAAGCTATAAAGAAATTCGGTACTGCTGCTTGGAGCCAAGCCAAAAACCTGTGGGCAAAACTTCAACCTAAAGTGCAAGCCAAACCAGTCCTACAGGAAGCTGTAGAGGACGTAGCGCAAGATCCTGCAAACGAAGACGCTCAAGCAGCATTTCGTCTACAATTGAAGAAGTTGCTGGCAGAAGATACAACTTTAGCCACAGAAATAGCGCTGTTTTGGCAGGAGGTTAAACCAGCCAGCCTTTCCGTCACTGCAAGTGGCGATCGCTCTGCTGCTACTGGTGGCAAAGTGACCGGCATTATTAACACTGGTGATAATAATCTAAATGTCATGCGTTAAAAGCAAAGCAGCGAAAATTGGCGAGGATAGGAAAGTAGCGATCGCCAACAATTCCCAATCAGGGTGATACAGGCAAAAGTAAGGATGATGCTTAATTCTTGAGCCAAGAGGCATATTCTGTGACAAATATTAATCGGGCGAGTGGAGAAAGGGCTATAGTAGTAGGTGGCGATGTAACAGATGCTGTCTTTATCACTGGTGACGAGAATTTAGTCTACATTTTCAGAGGAACGGATGCTGAAGTTGTACGCCAAATTGTTCAAGATACTTTCAAATCCTTTAAGCCTTCTGTTTTAGTCACACACTCTGAATTCTCCAAATCGGCGGTAGCAGCAGCAGAAAAACTTGCTGGCTATTGGGAAGTTCCACTAGGAAGAGACGAAGTGTTCGCTCAGATTAAATCCTTCCTAGCTGAGTCAACCGATGCGATCGTACTACACGGAGCAGGTGGGATTGGAAAAACCCGTTTGTTGCTAGAGCTTCCAAAACTTATCCCCAGCGGATCATCTTTGCGGTACGTTTGCACTCGTCGGGGTGAGTCTATAGAAGACGATCTTGCTTTATTAGAGCGTAATTGTCGTCATGTAATCGTTGTAGACGATGCTCATCGATTTAAACTGTTATACCAATTAGGTGAAGTATTAGTTAATCCCGAACTAGCTGGCAAAGTCACCCTTATCCTAGCTACACGCAGCGTCTTCAAAGATTCAGTCACCTCCCAATTAGGTCTACCTGCTGGCTATCAGCGCAAGGAAATCGAGGTTGAAGCTTTAAAAAACCCTGACATAGATCAACTCCTGCAAACCCCACCCTACGAAATTACTGACGAAGATACCCGCCATACCATAGTCAGTCTTGCTAAATGTGAACCGCTTATTGCTGGTATTGCTGCTCGTTTAGTTCAGCGCGGCGAGTCGATAATAAAGATTAACCGCGACGATGTACTTACCAGCTACTTGAATGACATCATTCACGATCTGGCTGAATCTGAGTATAGCGATCGCAATCGCTATATTAACTACCTAGAGGTTTTAGCGGCTTTAGGTACGCTTGACCTCAATAATCAGCAGTTACGAGAGAAAGTACAGTTAGTTGTCGGTATCTCACAATTTGATGAAGACCGTATTGTTGAGCGATTGGTAAAAGCTGGTTTAGTCGATCGCTATTGGATGACACTAAAGATTACTTCTGAAGTTCTGGCTGACCACATTTTAATTTACCACTTTTTCCAGACCAAACAAGCAGACTATGAAAAGAAAATTATTGAGCCATTTTTGCAACTAAAACCCAAACAGATTCTGACAACTTTGGCACAAGCAGAAGTCAAAGGTGAACGTCTAGCGGGTCTGTTACTGGGGCAGAAATTGCAAGAACTACACCATCTAGTCAATCATGGGGGAAACATTGCCCGACTATCTGTGTTGGAATGGTTACGAGACGTAGATTACTTCCGTTCTAATGATGTACTGTTGATTGTAGCAGATATTGTGGATGGGCAAGAATTACCTCCTGAATCTTATCAACTACCTTGGTCCAATCTCTTAGAAATAAAGCACGAAAGGGTACTGCGTGAAGCAGTAGATATTTTAAGGCATACCTACTGGAATAGCCTGAACTATTCCATAGACTATCTGCACAAACTTGCCGGATATCGGCTTGATATCGCAG
>DATGYA010000122.1:0-6905 GCA_035298405.1 Kamptonema sp.
GCAGCCACAGCCGCAAATGGTTGCGGCAGCACTTAACTCTCCGCAGTTACCAAGCCGTGAAGATGGTAGCGACTCGCAATTGACTGCGCCGCCGCCGCCACCACCTAATTCCACTCAGGGGGAAAGTGAAGGGTCAAGTTCAGCGGCATCACAAAATTCAGAAACTGCCATGTCTGACAAATCATTTTTGCAGCAGCTAATTTTATATAGCGGAATAACGGCACTGGCACTGTTAATGGGGGTTTTCCTTACTAACAGGTCAGTGTTTCTCGGTCGAAATGGTTCAAACCGACCAGTTCAAACTGCACAGAATGGTGCTCCTCCTAGCCAACCTTTGGTAGTTCCATCTCCGGTAAGTGCTAGACCGGAAGCAGCGCCGCTGCCGACTGCTCAGGCGCGACTGGACAGGGCGAGGGTGTTACTTAAAGATGGGTCGGCTTCGAGTTTCAGTGATGCGATCGCTAAAGTTCGTAAAATTCCTGCCAACGATCCTTTGTACGCACAAGCTCAGGAGGACGTTGAACGCTGGAGTTTGACGATTTTGGATATTGCTAACGGGCGTGCTGGGCAGCAAAATTTCCAAGGGGCAATTAATGCCGCTAAGCTTGTGCCGGATGGGAATCAGCCGATACGCAATCAAGCGCAGCAGGCGATCGCTCTTTGGCAAGGTTTGGCTAAGCAGCAGCAAGCCAATGATGCTCTGCTGAAATCGGCTCAGGGACAGATTAAACGAGGCGCTGCGTCTTCTTACAGTAAGGCGATCGAGCAAGCTAGTAAAGTTAAGGCCGGTCAACCGAAATATGAGGACGCTCAGAAGTTGATCGGGGAGTGGAGCGACACGATTTTGAATATTGCCCAGTTACGAGGCAGTCAAGGACGTTTGAGCGATGCCATTGAGGCGGCTAAGCTTGTGCCGTCAGGTACATCTGCTTACGCTACTGCTCAAAAGTCGATTTCTACTTGGAAAAGTAAGCTCGAAGGTCAGAAAAAAGGTTGATTCTCTTTTAGTCCGGCAAGGGTTTAAACCCCTGCCGGCTTTCGGCTGAAGTTTATTTTGGCCCCATCATGGTATTACCAGCTAAAGTGGCATAGCCGAAGGTGGCGTTAAATTTATGACACCAGATTGCTACTGACTTGTAATCTGCCAGTTTCACATTATCAGGAATTTGATAGCGCTGAGCGCCGCTAAACTGTCGCAATTTACCAAGACTTACATAATTTTCCGGTTTCAATCCGCTCTGTGGCGGCATAGTAGAACGATACAAAATTACTTCTAAATCGGGGCCTTCGCTGCTAGTCTTAAATGCTCGATCTAGTAATACATAGCGTTTCCCATTTTCGCTAATAATACTGACTTTTCCCTGGGTGGGTTTCTCTGCGGACATAAAGGTTCCAGACTCGATCGCAGTTTGTGGCCTCATTTGTGCTTGAGTTCCTGACTGATTAAGAATGCCGAGTCCGGCAAATGTCAAAACTGAGGCGATGCCAACGGCAAGTAAATTTTTGTACTTCATTGTTTTTCAAACCTCACAATATTGTTTAAGTTTTAAGACATAAAAATTTTAACAGATAAATCTCATATTTTTCTTTAATTTGGGGGGCTAAAGCCTCTACTACGAACATCACAATCAATGGAAAGGGTAATAGGGATGAGGTAGGTGGCACTTGATACCTTACACCTTAGTTGCGATCGCCCTCACATCATTGTCAGAGAAATGTTAAATAATGTGAATAGAGTCTTGCAGAAGTAGCTCTGCTTTCCCAGAGAAAAAACTAACAGAAACAAAACTCACTGTCGCCAATATATCAGGATTTGCATCTATGACAACTTCAGGATTTGGCCGCCTTGGCTTAAAAAGCCGCGTTTTTTTGCGAATTTTTCATTTGCCAGCAGCTACCCTCGTTGTACTGGCTATTGCTGCCTTTACTACTGCTGTGGCAACGGCGTGGTTTGCAGGTATTGGAGGCATCAGCGACTGGTTTGCACAGCTCGATATTTGGCAGCAAAACCCTCCTGTGTGGTTACAATTGCCAACTTTTACACCTAAATATTTACTGATACCTACTGTAACATTTGTTCTGGTTGTTTTAGCTACGATCGGTATTTCTCCGAAACCCAAGCTGTGGTCGCGGGTGGTGGTAGTGGGAATTATGTTAGCCTTGACGATTCGCTATGTTGTGTGGCGATCGCTTTCCACTTTAAACTTAGCTGACCCCCTCAACGGCGTTTTTAGTCTAGGGCTATTTTTCCTAGAAATGTTGATGGTTTTCAGTAGCATCATCCAGCTATATTTAATGCTAAGAATTAAAGACCGTCGCCGGGAAGCGGACATCATGGCTGAGGCTGTCGCCAGCGGAAACTTCATACCTTGGGTAGATGTTTTAATTCCTACTTACAACGAGCCAGTCTTTATCCTGCGGCGTACAATTGTCGGCTGTCAAGCTTTAGATTATGCCAACAAAAAAGTTTACCTGCTAGACGATACCAAGCGGCCTGAAGTCAAGGCTTTAGCGAAAGAATTGGGTTGCGAATACATCACAAGACCGAATAATCTTTATGCCAAAGCAGGTAATCTCAATTATGCCATAGCTAAAACCAAGGGTGAATTAATTACAGTTTTTGATGCGGATTTCATTCCGACAAAAAACTTCTTGCTGAGAACAGTGGGTTTTTTCCAAAATCAAAAAGTTGCCCTCGTTCAAACTCCCCAAAGCTTTTATAATGCCGATCCAATTGCCAGAAATTTAGGTTTAGAAAACATTATCACCCCAGACGAAGAAGTATTTTATCGGCAAATTGAGTTGATTAAAGATGGCGCGGAAAGTGTGGTCTGTGCTGGTACATCTTTTGTCGTTAGACGTACCGCCTTAGAAGCAGCGGGGGGATTCGTTACTGATTCCATTAGCGAAGACTATTTTACTGGAATTCGCTTGTCTGCAAAAGGCTATAGCTTGATTTATTTAGATGAAAAATTAAGTGCGGGTTTAGCTGCTGAAAATATTGCCGCTCACTTGACTCAAAGGCTGCGCTGGGCGCGGGGAACTCTGCAAGCATTTTTCATTGATTCAAATCCTTTAACTATTAAAGGTCTGAACTTTGTACAAAGGTTAGCTCACTTGGAAGGGTTGTTAAATTGGTTTACCAGTTTGACGCGGGTTATATTTCTGTTGATGCCATTAGCTTATTCGTTTTTAGGTGTCATTCCTTTTCGGGCTAGTGGGCTGGAGTTGCTGTACTTTTTTCTACCTTACTATTTAGTACAAATTACTGTTTTCTCTTGGTTAAATCGGCGCTCGCGTTCAGCTTTGTTGTCAGATATTTATTCATTTGTGGTGTGCGTTCCTCTAGCGATGACTGCGATCGGTGTGATGTTAAATCCTTTTGATAAAGGGTTCAAAGTCACACCAAAAGGAATATCGAGCAGTCGATTTACTTTTAACTGGAATTTAGCATGGCCAATGCTTTTCTTGTTTATGGCTACAGTAGTCAGCTTGTGGCGAAATTTAAGTATTTACTTGAGTAGCAGCCAAGGCGATGCTCTGGTAAAAGGGATTGGTTTAGGATGGATTTGGAATACTTACAATTTAATTATACTGGGTGTGGTGTTGTTAATTTTGGTGGATGCTCCTAAACCGGATATTTATGATTGGTTTCAATTGCAGCGGGTGGTACAATTAAAGATAGGTGGTAAGAGTTTTTGGGGAATAACTACTTTGATTTCGGAAGTGGGTGCTGAAGTTGCTCTTACGGAATGCTTGAACGATGTTGTGAATATTTCTAGCAGAGATTCTACGTCGGTGGAATTAGAGATTATGGAGGATAATTTAGCGTTGCAAGGGCAGATTGTTCGCACTGGTTTTAGTGGGGATTTTGCTACTGTGCGGGTGGTTTTTGAGGAGGTGAGTGTGTCTCAATATCGGCGTTTGGTGGAAATACTATTTTGCCGTCCGGGTCAGTGGAAACGCCATGAATCGCCGGGAGAGTTGCAGTCTATTTGGCTTTTGTTTAAGATTTTGCTGAAACCCCGATCTGTGTTTGATAGGAAGAGGGAAGTAAGGGCGATCGCAGTTTCTCAAGTTTAATAGTTAACGGTTAACGGTTAACGGTTAACGGTTAACGGTTAACTGTTTAAGGTATTGGTACAAATTCGTAGCCGTAGCTGGTGCGAGTTCCTGATTTGATCGTGACTAGCTGTACGGCGCGATTGCGATCGCCTGAAGGTAAAAACCGAATTGTACCAGATGCACCATTTGCTGTGAAGTCTGAGGCTGAAAGTGCTTGTTGGATACCACTGCGAGTGGGGTTGCGCTGCAAACCGCCAATAAGTGCGATCGCGGCATCGTAAGCTAATGCTGTGCGCCAGTTTACCTCGCTTCCCCACAGACGCGCCGACGCTTGGGGAAACTGTGATTGAGGATCGGCGAGAATGTGCCAAGGTACTGCCAATACCATACCAATTGCATCGCGTGCACCGAGCTGTAACGTCTTGGCACTGTAAGCGCTGTCTCCCGCCAATAATTGTAAGCGATCGCTATTTACCCGTACTACCTGCAAAGCTCGATCCAGGGAGGCGGAATTTGGGGCTAACATCAAAACTTCAGCTTTTTGCGCGATCGCCTTTTTATAATCATCAGCCGCATTAAAATTAGGATTAGCCAAATCAAACTCACCCACTATTTGCCCCCCATCTCCATACAAAGCAGTTGTAAATTCATCCTTGAGGGATTTGCTGTAACTGCTGCTTGAATTAAAAAATATAGCCGCCTTTTGCTTCCGTAATGTTGTTAGCATATAACGAGAAAGGGCATTAGCAGCAAAGCGATCGCTCGGTACTGTCCGAAAGATATAACTTCCAACTCCCGATAGCTGCACCGATGTACTGGTGGGGGAAATTGCTACTAATTGACTTTGTTGATATACCTTACTAGCTGCTAGCGTCACCTCCGAACCAAAATGCCCGATAACTCCCAAAACTTCAGAATTATTTCCTAGATTACGGGCAACTTGTTGGGCAATTTCTGGACTGTTGTCATCGTTGGCGATCGATACCTTTAAAGGAACGCCATTAATACCATCATTTGAATTAATTTGATTTTGAGCTTGAGCGACACCGCGCAAGATTTCCAGAGAAGCATTGACATCGCTGCCAATAGGAACAGAAACGGCAATAGTGTACGATTTTCGGTTGCCAATGCGGGCATTATTGAGGTAAATTAAAGTTTCTGGATCGTTGCGGTTCGCTTTCAGAGATTCCTCAAAATCAGAAATAGCTACGCTGTAGTTTTTAGATGCGATCGCCTGTATTCCTGCTGATTTAGCCCCGGTTCCCGTTCCGGCAATTAAATTTCTTTCCCCTGCACTGAAACGTTCTTGAATAGGTTGATTAGACTGTGGTGAGTTAGTTTCTTGAGTACCGGGGCTAATTTGAGCGTTTGGTGATAAACTACCGAGATTTATCCCACTACGGTTGGTGAACCACCAAATGCCTGCACCCAGCAACCCAACGGTAATTAGGAAAGTTAAAAGTAAAATACCGGTTTCATTTTTCTGAGACATGACAACCTCGGAGCGGTTAAAAATAGTATAGCAATTCTAGAGCCGGGTTTATTAACTCTTTGAGAATAGAAATTTGAAGGCGATCGCCATAGTAATATGGTACGGTGGCGATGGCATTCTTGAAGCTGAATGAAGCGATCGCACGTCATCAGCATATAATAAGGAGCAACAAAGCTTTTGAAGACACACTATAATAAAATATTATTATATCAGAGTTAATCTATAGGAGATTTATCAACCCTAAAACTGATTTTGGTTTCAAAAAATCTGCTTATACGAGGGAATAACGATGACAAAACTTGAATATCAAGTCGGCGGAAGTCTTGCCACAAATGCCTCCACTTATGTGAGGCGACAAGCAGATTCCCAACTATATAAAGCTTTAGTTGCTGGCGAGTTTTGTTACGTTCTCAACTCCCGACAAATGGGAAAATCTTCCCTATTAGTCCAAACCATACACCAACTAAAATCACAAGGCTATCAATGCACTACCCTCGATTTAACCCGCACTGGGAGCGAAAATATTACTCCATTGCAGTGGTATAAAGGAGTCGCCGCCGAACTATGGCGCGGATTTAATCTTTTAGGGAAAATCAACTTAAAAACTTGGTGGCGAGATGAAGAAGAAGTTTCTCTGCTGCAAAGATTAAGTCATTTTATAGAAAATATTCTCCTCGTTCAATTCCCTCAAGATAAAATTTTTATATTTGTCGATGAAATTGATAGTATTCTAGGTTTAGATTTTGCAGTTGATGACTTTTTTGCCTTAATTCGATTTTGCTATAACCAACGTGCCATTAATTCAGAGTATAATCGCCTGACCTTTGCCATATTTGGAGTTGCTACCCCTAGCGACTTAATTGCTGATAAGAATCGAACGCCATTTAATATTGGAGTGGCAATAGATTTGCCAGGATTTACTTTTGAGGAAGCACAGCCTTTACTAGCAGGATTAGAAGCAAGTGTAAATAATGCCGAGTCGGTTTTAAAAGAAATATTAAATTGGACTGGTGGGCAACCTTTCCTTACGCAAAAACTGTGTAACATAGTAGGAAATGTTAGTCAAGAAAATGATAGCAAAGTTTTAGCTATTCCTCCAGGTGCGGAGGCGTTTTGGGTAGAAAATTTAGTGCGATCGCGCGTTATCTATCACTGGGAATCCTGCGATGAACCAGAACACTTAAGAACTATACGCGATCGCATCCTTCGCAACGAACAAAAAGCCAGTAGACTGCTCGGAATTTATCAGCAAATCTTACAGTCAGACCCCCCCCTAACCCCCCCTTATCAAGGGGGGGGACAATCAGAACTTCCCTTATCAAAAGGGGGACAATCAGAACCATTCTCA
>DATGYA010000123.1:0-7863 GCA_035298405.1 Kamptonema sp.
TTTGAGCATCACTATCTTTTCAAGATTACCTACGGGTAGTTTAGGAGAAGTGGTGACAATCTTAATCCAGTTTTGGAGGCGCTTTTGCCCGCATCTTAACTGTAAACACTTGCACTTGCAGAGTTAAAAAAAATATTGTAACATTAGTATTACAGATTAGATTGAATAGCACTTATGGCAAGTCAAGCTACATATAAATTTGACGCTACATCTGTCTCTGCCGAGGGCCATCTAAACAATTCACAATTGCACGGTTTAGTCAACTGCAACAATGCTGAAGAAATCGCTTTAGCAATGGGAATTAGCATGGGAAAACTGCGCTTCTTGACATTGAATAGTCCTGCATCTACAATTACCCATTATACTCGCTTCAAAATTTTAAAAAAGACAGGAGAAGAAAGAAGTATTTCAGCACCTCAGCCCAGCCTAAAATCAGCTCAAAGGTGGATTTTAGATAATATTTTAGAAAAATTAGAACTTCACAGTGCAGCACATGGATTTTGTAAAAAGCGTTCTACCGTCACCAATGCTAAACCTCATGTCGGTGCAGAAATCATAGTCAAAATAGATTTGCAGAACTTTTTTCAGTCAATTTCATACAAGCGTGTCAAAGGATTATTTTGCGAGTTGGGTTATTCGGAAACTGCGGCGAATATTTTCGGGTTAATTTGTACCGCTTATGAAATAGAGGAAATCGAAAGAGATGGACAAATTAATTATATAGCTTCAGGAAACCGTCATTTACCTCAAGGCTCGCCTGCAAGCCCTGCTATTTCAAACTTAATTTGTCGTCATCTGGACAGCCGTCTCGCGATCGCAGCCAAAAATCTTGGGTTTTGCTATACGCGGTACGCTGACGATTTAACGTTTTCTGGCTCAGAGGAAGCACCGCGCCGAATATCTAATTTAATGAAAGAAAGTAAATTTATTATTGCTGCTGAAGGTTTCAGGATCAATCACAATAAAACTCAAATTCTAGGGCGTTCGGTACAGCAAGAAGTAACAGGTATTGTTGTCAACACCAAATTAAATATATCTAAAAAGACCTTAAAAGCTTTTCGCGCGACTCTATATCAAATAGAACAGGAAGGATTGCTAGGTAAAAAATGGGGAAATTCCACTAATTTAATAGCAGCAATTACTGGATTTACAAATTATGTGTCAACGATCGATCCCAGCAAAGGTGCAGAATTACAAATATCTGTCGATCGCATCAAGCAAAAATATGAAGATAAAGCATCTATAAATTTCTAAATAATAGCACTTATTACCTGCCTGCTGTTTCTTTGTGCTATACTAGAGATTGGATAGTAATAAAGTCACAAAGCTGTGGTTCTGGTTCTGTATACCCGACTGGTGCGCTAAACTTTGTTAACAGCGCATACCGCCAAGTGCTTTTAACTATTTCACCCTCTAAAGTTCACCCTGAAAGTTAGCTCATTGGTAGAGCAATCGGTGTATCGCCGATTGATTGTAGGTTCGATTCCTACACTTTCTAAAAAACACCCTCGCCCTGGTACGGGCACCTTGTTTAGGACAAGGCAGCTTACTTGAAAGTTTTTTTATTACTCTGTCATGCAAGTGTTTATAGCAGTAAAGAAGCCCGCGCAACTGTACCTCTCCCTGACTTGAGTATGTCCCTTCATTTTTCCACATTTAGTTTTCCACCGGGAATTCTAGATTGGTTTGGCGATCGGCATATTTGAGAATTACTATCTTTTTTTTACATTGCCAGCAGGCGATTTAGGAAAAGTAGTGGCAATCTTAATCCAGTTTTGGAGACGCTTTTGCCCGCACCTGAACTGCAAGCACTTGCACTTGATAGAGTAAAAAAAATACTGTAGTATATATATTACAGATCGATAGCAATGATGGCAAGTCAAGCTACATATAAATTTCTCGTCACATCTTTAGGGACTTAGGCAAAGCCCACGTACCTACCCCTAGCTGAGGAAAATTGATGTTTAGATTAAATCTTTTTCGCTGGTTCCGTCTCCCCCAATTCTCTATGTGGAAAACCTTTCATATCAAATCTAATGAAATCGGAATTTTATATCATCGCGGTGACTTTAAGAAATTTTTACAACCCGGTACGTATAGATATTTCGGTCAGCATTGGCAAGTAAAAAGCTACGATCTCAACCAACCTGAAGCGAAGATCGATAACTTAGAACTAATGTTGAGAGATCGTAGTGCCGAACTGCAAGAACATCTGTTAATTGTTAGAACAGCATTCAATCAAACAGCTTTAGTTCGTTTGGGTCAAAATTGGATAAGTATTTTACCGAATCAGTTGCGAGCTTTTTGGCGTGGTTTTATTGAAGTTGAATTTCATATTTTCAATTTAGACGAGGATTTGGAATTGCCTGCGGAGTTTGTCCAAAAAGTGCGATCTACTGCTTTGCAAGGACTGAAAAAATTTCAAATCTCCGAGTCAGAACTAGGTTTGCTGTACGTGCAGAATAATTTTTTGCGCCCTCTGAATTCAGGAGAATATGCTTTTTGGTCTGTGGATAGAGAGGTGATAGTTCGGACTTTCAGCCGAGTCATTCCTAATCCTGAATTTTACCAAGAAAATGTACTAATTGAAAAGCATCCTGATTTTGTAGCAGCTTACTGTGAACTTGTGCAATTACTAGGTCATCAAATGGCAATTGTGCGCTATCAAGGAAAAGTTATTTCTTTTTTGCCACCAACAAGTCGCAAGCTATTTTGGCAAGGTGTTGACGTGCAAATAATTGATACCAATACTGATGTTAATTTAGATCATAACTTAGTCGCTGAATTGGTGGCTGGTTCCCCTGAAGCTCTATCGCTCAGTGCTCAATATTTGCATCTTTGTGAAGTTCCAGTGCAACACATTGGACTGTTATATATTAACCAAGAGTTTCAATCGCAATTGCCCCCAGGAATCCATGCTTGGTGGAAGTTTGGAAAAGCTTTTAAAACCGAAATAATTGATTTGCGCTTGCAAAATATTGAGGTATCAGGTCAAGAGATTCTATCAAAAGATAAAGTACCTCTACGCTTGAATTTAACTGCTGGTTTCCGCATCCGAGATCCGCTGATGGCAAAAAATGGTTTGTCGGATATTACGGGATTTTTGTACAAGGAATTGCAATTTGCTTTGCGTGGGGCGGTTGGGGAACAGACTTTGGATGGGTTATTGGAAAGTAAAGGTGCGATCGATCGCACTATATCTGAATACATCTGTGCCAAAACCGCAGATTATGGAATTGAAGTTGATTCTGTAGGTGTTAAAGATATCATTTTGCCAGGGGAGATTAAGACTATTTTGAGTAAGGTTGTGGAGGCGGAAAAATCGGCTCAAGCGAATGGAGTTAGGCGCAGGGAAGAGACGGCGGCTACTCGGAGTATGTTGAATACTGCGAAAGTGATGGAGGATAATCCGGTTGCACTGCGTTTGAAGGAGTTGGAGGTACTGGAACGGATTGCTGAGAAGATTGATAGGATTCAAGTTAATGGGAGTTTAGATAATATTTTGACTGATTTGATTCGGATCAATCGGTAGTGATGAGTGACATGGAGATTGAAATTACTACTACTTTGATACAGGCAATGAATCTGGCTAACAGCAACGAATCTCGCTGATGAAGAGGATGCGATCGCTCTTCGTAAATTATCCGGAAACATCCTCCCTCTCACTGGATACTAAATTAGTAGATGCACCCTGATAGATGAACCCTAACCAATTACGGCTAGGGTTTTTTATTTTTTCCCACAACAAATTTTAAAAATCATCCTGAAACATCCCCCCTCTGACTGGATACTAAATCAGTAGATGCACCCTGATGGATGAACCCTAACCAATTACGGCTAGGGTTTTTTATTTTCCCCACCATCAACACAAAATTTAAGAATTATCCTGAAACTTTCCCCCTCCTAGCGGAGACTAAATTAGTAGATGCACCCTGATGGATAACCCCCAACCAATTCTGGCTGGGGGTTTTTTTTCACTCTGGCAACAAACGTACCATCAACTAATCACCATCAACCTCAAAAGATTGCACTTCCAACACTGGGCCAATCATCGCAAAAGTCATCACGTCCTTTCGCACTTCACCCTTAACGCTGACTTTCTGACCGGCTTTTTTTAACTCAGAGGGAACTTCCTTAAGTTCATAAGTTTCGCCGCCATCACTTACTAGAGCCCAAGTACCAGGCCCCAATCCTTTGCGTTCAATGACACCTTTAACAGTGATACTCATGCAGTTCTTACCTCCGATTTAAGCGCTAAACGTGCTATTCCTAAACACAGTAAAGCATTGACAATTAAGAAAATTTGAGCTGGCAAACCAGTACCCAAACCCCAGACAGAGGGAGATACTGCGGCACTTACAGCTAAACAACTAGAAACACCAATTGCCGAACCAATGGCGATCCATTTCCATTCTTGATGTCCTAAAAATAGGGCAATTAAAACAAACGGAATTAAGGCACTGGCAAAAATTGGATTCAGCATTGAGCTACCCTGAATTGTATTGCCAAATTCAGGAATAGAACTGCCCATCATCCGTAAAGGCCATTGGGGAAGGTCGAAGATATAAAGACCTTTTAGGAAAAATAACCCCGAACTGCCAGCAACTAAACCACCAGAAAATCCCCAACTCCATTGGAAGGGAAAATAATTCCGCAAGAACCAAGCCAGCATATAGGAACCGATTACCATCGCTAATTTAGGTAAAAGGGCCACAGCGCCGCCATCAATCCAAAAGCGGGGATTCAGATAGCCGTTATCCCGCAACCAGCGGAAGAAATCGCGGAAAGTAACTTGACCTTTATTTGCTAGCTGAACTGCTGCGGCTGCGTCGAGTTGACCTGCGCCAAAGTGGTTGAGGGGATCTTCGGCGACAACTCGCGCTGATTGCAATAAGACATTCCGCATTTGGTCTGGTTCGGTAACGCCTGTGGCCTTCAATAAAGCTGCAACTCCAGCGACGTGGGGGGCGGCCATGCTAGTGCCTTGGTAGCCTTCAAACACTTCTGCACCCGTTTCTGGGTCAATAGTACTTTGCAGGATTTTGCCAGCTTCGGAACCGCCGGGGGCAGAGATATCGACTCCTGCGCCAAAGTTGGAATAGGGGGCCATTTCGCCGTCGGGGCCGAGGGCAGAAACGCCGATGACGTGGGGATAGCGGGCGGGATAGGATGCCGAATTTTCACCGGAGTTTCCGGCGGCGGCAATGATGGTAACGCCTTTGCTGTGGGCGTAGGCGATCGCATCTTCCATCAGTTGACTTTCGCCACCGCCGCCGAGACTCATGTTAATTACATCTGCGCCGTTGTCAGCGGCAAATTTGATCGATTCGGCGATGTCGGAAACAGTACCACCACCCTGGGCGCTTAAGACTTTGAGGGGCATTAAGGCGGCTTGGTAGGCGATGCCGGCTACGCCGTAACCGTTATTGGTGGATTGGGCGACAGTCCCGGCGACGTGGGTTCCGTGTCCGTTGTCGTCAAAGGCTTCGGCGCGATCGTTTACGAAGTCGTAGCCGGGGACGAATTTAGTATCTTTTAAATCGGGGACAACTGTGATCCCTGTGTCAATTACGGCTACGGTTACGCCGTCGCCTTTCGTTTCGTTCCAAGCGGCTTCCACGTTGATGCTGCGGAGGTTCCACTGCTTGTTATACATGGGGTCGTTGGGAACGTCTAAGGCACTGTAGATGTAGTTGGGCTCGATATATTCGGTATCTTTGGCTAATTTGGATTTTTTCAGGGCGTTGAGGAGGGTGCGATCGCCCCTGACCACATATACATTATCTGCTGCTGAAAATTCGCTATTAAGTTGGGGGGAGACACCGTACTGAGAGGCGATCGCGCTTACCTCTCTGGCGATCTCTGCACTGCCGATATCTTCCCGGAAGTCGAGGACAATGCTATCGTAGGTGCCGGATGTCGCCAATCCTGAGAAGTTGGAAATTGTCCAGCCCAGCCCTATTAAAAATAAGCATAGAAGGAAAAACTTTTTCATGGTAAATAGTCCATGTCGGGGGGGTTTGCTCACCAGAATAACCCAAGTTTACTCTATGAGACAGGAATGTTGCACGATAGTTACATAGGACTTACGCACTTTCTAGCATTTTCTGTCATCTCATAGCCTGTGCGTAGCCGTTAAGTAGAAGGAAGAAGGAAGAAGGAAGAAGGAAGAATGTTTATACAGTCAGCTTTTTAGCCATTCCGATCTTATATTTAATTAGGTGGATTTACTTACCACCCGCAAGCAATCTCAAACGTTAATTTTTGGCGATCGCTGTGTAAGTCTTGTTACAGACAACTCTCAAATCCTAAATCTAAAATCAACAATGGAAAGAGGTCTAATGTGGCTGCCACTGCTGGCAGTTTTTATCGGGTTAGCTTGGGCTGGTTGGAATGAGTATCAAAAAGTCGAAGCCTATCGCATCTGGGCGCAGCAGTTTGGGAAGGTGAAATACGATCTTTATGCAGTACTTGGTCAGAATGGGGATAGTTTAACTTGGGGCAAACCGACTCGAAAAGGCCCTGTGAATTTGCAAACATTTTCTTTGCAGGATGTAGAGTCAATTGGGTTTTTGGTTAATAATCAATCCGTTGATTTGCAAAAGCTGCCAAGTTCGGGACGCGATATTGCTTTGGAATTTTTGTTTAAAAACGCCTCTGTTGTGCGAATTCCATTTACGGAAATTGACTTAGCTGCTGAATGGGAAAAACATTTGCAACAGGAATTAGAACGGTTGAAATGAGGGTAAATAAAAGTGAGTTTTAATTGTTTTTTGCACATTCCTGGTAAAATCAAACCACAAGGGCAAAGAAAGTTTGCCCAGAGATGAAAAACTAACCTAAGAAAGGAACACTTATGAGTTCAGACTTATCTCCTGAAATGGATCTGTCCAACTCCAACACTCTGAAAAATCTCGAAGCCGCCTTTGGTGGCGAATCGATGGCCAATCGCAAATATTTGTACTTTGCAGAAGTAGCAAATAAGCTGGGATTTAAGGACTTATCTAAGCTGTTCAAAGAAACTGCTGCCCAGGAAACAGAACACGCTTTTGCTCACTTTTCTTTATTGCATCCAGAATTAAATGTAGCAGATCCAGATGGTTTGTCTGATGCTCAAAAACAGGAAATCATGGCTCGTTGTCTATCTTTAGCCATTGAAGGTGAAACCTACGAATATACCACGATGTATCCTGATTTTGCGGCGGATGCTGTGCGCGATCGCGACAGCATAGCAGCAGCAGAATTTGACTCTCAAGCCAAAGAATCTGCCGATCATGCTTACATTTTCAAAGAAGCGGCTCACCGTTTTGGGTTGTTGAAATACATCGAAAACTATCATGCCGATCGCTACAACGATGCACTACGAGTATTGCAGGGAGGGGAAGCAGATACGCGGGCTGTTGGTGAAGATGCTGCTACTCGTAAATGGATCTGCAAACAGTGTAGCATGATTTACGATCCAGTGGTTGGCGATCCCGATTCAGGGATTGCTCCGGGAACCCTTTTTGAGGACATTCCTGATGATTGGGTTTGCCCGATTTGCGGCGCACAGAAGAAATTATTTATGCCTTTTGAAGAGAAAGTGGCGGCGTAATTAGCTTGTATTTTAGGGTGGGTTTTTTGCCTGCCCTAAAAGTATGTGAAGCGAAGCCATTCGGTAGGAAAATTGGGACGTATTCTCTGCTTGCACAGCTAGTTTAGGCTTTGTTTGCGCTTGAAATTTGTTTAAGTGCTGTTAACCATTAACAAAACTCAAAGTGCTTCCCCCATCCAAGTAAAAGCTGCCCAGTATTTAGGCTCTGGGTATTGTTTCATTATCGTCAAATCTTTGACACCATCATTCAAAGCAGGGGGGCATGGCGG
>DATGYA010000124.1:0-19613 GCA_035298405.1 Kamptonema sp.
TAGCTTTAAATTAGGCCAAATTTGCCGCCACGCAATCTGAGGTTCAGTAAGCAGTTGCAGGCGCTCAGATGATACCTTTTTTCGTAATTTTTCGCGCAATAATTCCTGATTTTCCTGAATATAGTTTAAATGTATTTGTAGAAAACTGGGACTCCATACAGAAATAATTTCTAGTTGTTCAGCTTGCAATAAGGCTAGAGAAAGCTGATGTTTAAAATGCTGAGAATCGTGCAGATACTCAAGTTTTTCGGGCATTACTAACCAAGGACGGAGTAACCAGCGTAACCAACCATCTAAGTAATCCAAGTCATCTTGTAAAGATAGGGCATTTTCTGCTTGAAAATCTGGTAAATCTAATTGAGGTGAAATGCAAGCATAGAGCTTTCCAGTTGAAAATTTAGGGCCATTTTTAATTAAGTCGTGGGCCCAGACACAAAACATTTGATTGAAGGATTTTCGGAGCGATCGCGTGTAAGGAATCCATTTCACTGCGCCACTACTTCCAGAGGTTTTTTCATAAAACAAAATCGGTTCTGGTGTAAGTGGAATTTGCTTACGTTTAGAATTTTGCTCTTCTAAAATCCAAGGTTCAAGCTTGTCATAATCAACGATTGGGATGCGCTGCCAATCTTCTACAGACCTAATTCCCAAGGATTTACCATACTCACTTTGAATCAGGCGATCGCAAATATCTTGCTGTACAAATTCTTGTGTAGATTGAGGGCGATCTAATGCTCGCTCAAATCCCTCGGCATTTCGTGCAAGTAGTTGCCCAAATAGTTGAATTAATTGACGCATTATTTCACCTGTTGATTAAAATAAATGCTAGTAGGCATAGGGAGAGAAGCGCCATCTTCAATGACTGTACCTGGGCCAAAAAGTGAGCTTGCGCCTACAAAGACATCATTGCCAATTTTGATTTTTTTAACATATAACATTAAGTTTTGCTTTCGAGGTTTAATAATGTGAGAAGAAAAACCAACTCTATGTCCCATGATTACACGATCGCCAATTTCCAACAAACCGCGATCGGCAATTTCTAGCCCTGGTGTCCAGTATACATTTTGCCCCACTTTTGCACCCCACAAACGCAACCAAGCAGAAAATAATCCTGGAATTAGTCGCAATACGGCTTCTAAAGCTGGAATTGCAATATAAATAACCTGAATTTGATGGCTACCCCACCAAGGACTATACTCTTTTGCATCTAAATAACTAATGCCCTCTTTAATTGGATATTTCCACTCATGCAATCGATAAACTAAAACTGGTAATCCATAAAGAGAAAACAATATCGCCAAAACGCTGACAAGACTCGGTGAATGTACAAAGTAGATTAGCGCTCCGCCTGTTAGCAATAAAACTAGAGCAGGAAAAAACAAAAGGATTTTACTTAGTAGTGTCATAAAAGGGAAATAAAAGTTTTTGAGTAAAATTTAATGATGTTGCGGTTCCGATTTCAGTGGGCAATTGACTGTCTTGATAATAAGTTCCATGCAACCGATCCCAAAGTTTCAGATTAGCACCGTAATTACAGTTAAGAAATTGTCTAGAATGATGCCATGCGTGATCTTGGGGCAGAATCAGCCAAGGAGATAGGCAACGGTAAAGCCAAGTATTTGAGGGAATAATTAATTGGCTGTGTCGCCATAAATCTAGGGCAGAAGTTAAGCTGATGCCTAAAAGATAGCCTGTTGGATCGGCTAGCAGGTACATAAACAAGCTATGAATCCATAGATAAATAATTAGAAAGCTTGCCCAAATAGTGTTACGAGATGTTGCCCAAACATCCAAATGAGTCACTGTATGATGCACTTGATGGATATTCCACAAAAAAGTAGAATGCAACAGCCGATGATTCCAGTAATAGAGATAATCAACTACAACGAAGCTCAGAAAAAAGGTTAATATTGGAGACTCATAAAAATATCCTTGTGAAATCGGTAACCAGTGCCGATAAAGTTGATAAATTATCATCGCTTGTAAGAAGGGAATCCACATTCCTTGAACAAACAGTCCAGCGCTATCTAACAACCAATCTTCAAGGCATTTTGCTTTGAGTTGATCGCGACCAGATTTATCGAATATAGTCCATCCAACCAATCCGATAAAAGCTACAAAAACTAAAATTTGTACAAAGATTTGCATAGTCATGTATTCTTATACAAAAAATGTAACTTTCATGGATTGATTAGGGAGTTGTCGCGGGTCTTTTCCAGATACGATCGCATCTCGAATAGATTCTACAAACACATGAATCGTGTCAGCCGGAGTGTTAGAAAATTTAGTTCCGTATTTAGCGATCGCCTCCCCCTGAATGCCCAAAATTTTTACATCTTGCCGGATAATGTGTTGGGCTGTCCATCGCACAAACGGACGTGCTAGTTTATTCCAAATACCATAATTATAAGTAACATCCGTGTAAACTAGGGTTGAGTTTTCAGTTTCTGGAATAGATTGGCTAGTGATGAACAAATAACGGTTGTCTCCCATATTATATTCTACACAGGTAATATTCGGCATATAAAAGCGATCGCTATGTTTAATTTCCACACTCTGCCGATTGAGAAAACGACTATACCATCCTAAATTGCTAGTTTCGTTATTATACTCCACCAAAACTGAACCATTTTCTCGTTTTACAATCATTTCTAGCTTTTGTTGGCGAGAGTTGCGGAAAACGCCGGGATGTACGAAGGCAGTATGGGGAATATCGATAAAATTTTCCGCACAATTTGTAACATTATTCTGAAAGCGATTAATAACTCGCACGGTTTCCCATCCAGGCTGTTGATAGTGAGGCATGGAAAAGGGTTGAAAAGCTTCGAGAGGATTGTCAGCTAACCGCACATAAACATAGCCATCCTGTTCTTTTGTAGCATAATATTTGGCTTGACGCTGTTGGGAATGTTTGAAGGAATCTCCTTCCGATGGCACAGTAATAACATTACCTTTTTGATTGTAGATCCAGCCATGATAAGAACATTGCAATGTGCCGTTACAAACCTTTCCTGCGGATAGGCGACTGCTGCGATGCAAACAGCGATCGCGCAAGGCCACTGCTTGTCCATCTTCTCCTCGGAAGATTGCTAGCCATTCTCCTAAGATGGTTCGGGCTAATACCGTGTTAGGTTTTAATTGGTCGCTCAGTGCAACAATGTACCAGAAATCTTCAAATTGCATATACTATAGTTTATACTGAGGATGATATCTATGCCGAACTACTCCCAAAATGACATAATTTTGGTTAGATATCCATAATATCTCCTGTTTGTTGGGTTTTGCAGAAGGAGAGCGATCGCGCAAGGGCACAGCTTTCCATGTTCTCGCCGGAATATTGCTAACCATTCTCCTTAGTTGAGTACAACAATGGTAAATAGACCACAACGCCTTGTTACGGTAGATTCTAGTACCTATGCGTCTAATCCTGGGAATCTCCGCATTAATTATTTCTATTGGATTCGTTCATTTCCTGACCAACCTATTCAATTGATTCTTCCGCTCACCATTCTGGTTGTCTTAGCTTTTCTTCTCAATTGGATATTTGGCTTTGCCTTTTTTGGAGTACTACGTGAAGGCAAAAGTCTACATCTTTTGCCTGCTGCATTGTTGGGGATTGCTGTATTTAATATTTTTTTCGGTATAGGAATATTTTTGTTTCTTAAGAAACTTATACTTGCTGCAATCCGCACTCGCGAACACTTCCTCTATGGTTGTGTCAATCCTGGCGTTGTAGTTGCATCAAAGCCACCTTTAGTAGCAGTATTCACCGATCTCAGCACAGGTAAAATCCCACATCATGCGATCAAAATTTTGCCTCAACCGCTTAAGTGGATGAAGAATGGAGTACCACCAGTTGGTACAAAGCTGGCCACAGTAGCTCTGTATGAAGGAAACCTTCATCAAGGCTACTGGGATGACTTTCATCCAGTAGTAATTGATTGTGTCACTGGCAATCAAGCTGATATAGAAAGAGTCTTTGAAAGCATTCCAGATTGGGAATGGGAGCAGCTTGAAGTAGGGCTTGAATATCTTCGTCTTCCGATAACGCAGCCAGGACTTTACATCATACCTTTTGAATGGTAATCTCCCTCTCAATCCATTGGTGTAGTAGCACGTCTCTCCTAAAAACCTGCAAGAATTTTAACCAAATTCATAGTTATACTCTAAGAATTTCTATATTTGTTATGAGGTCAAGTTGACAGGCTAATCGAGCATTAGGATGGTTAGGAGCTAGTATATCAACTATCTCCTGTTCATCTGCTTTAGCCACTGGAATATCGCCAATTACCTCAACTAAACAAGTTCCGCAAATTCCAGTCCGACAACCAAATAAGACAGGTGAATTTTGAATCGTTAGATATTCGGATAAGTTTTGATGAGGTTGCAGAGTAATAGGCGGATAATCACTGCCCGGAAACGAGATAGTACACAAATCAGACATGGCATGAATCCTCTCTATATTGCTGTTCAAAACGTTGAAAAGCACTCTGTTGAATTGCCAAATATTGGGCAATAGAATTAGATCCCATCAGTGACATTTCTCGATTGCGCGGCCACAAATAATCAAGTTTTTCAAGATACACTTTATAAGATTCCATTGCTTCCTGATGAGTTAAATAACTACGGTGTAACCCTTCTGACTCCTCGGTAAAACACCGCCGCATCATCTCTTTAGCATCTTTATCGGTGAGAGCGAAAATAGGCGATCGCAACACGCGATAAATCTTGCCATACAGCGCCGGATCGTACCAAAAAATTCCATTAATTGCCGCTGAAAAGTGAAAATGATCTCGTTGACATCCCCATACTCCTAAATTCGCCACCAATCTTTCAAACGCTGTTGGTGGTGCAAGGCAAGTGACAACTTCGTGAGATATAATTGTAGAACTATTAAAATGAAAGCTTTCATCTAAAAAGTGATAATAAGAAACTTTAGCGGGAATTGGTGCTAACTCTTGATGGGGATGTTTTTGGTAATAGCTACTGAGTTTGTGTTGAATCAATTTCCCATTTAATGTCCGCACTCCTCTGACTGTAAAATACTGACAGGCTAAAAAAGTATTACTTGCAGAAATCAACCCAAAATATTGCAGTTGAATCTTTTTCCACCAACTTTTCAGTGCATTAGTATCAGCATAAACCATTGTTTCTGTAAAAGGGTTTCGCATCGGATAGGTGAAAATTAGTTCGCCAAACAAAGCTTGTTCAACCTGTTTACCAATGGTGCGGAATGCGTTAATATGAGCGCGTTCTTGAGCAGATTCTAAATCCAAGGTATCGCAGATTAATCGAAAATCTTCATGGGCATAAAGTCCAGTAGCGCTAGTTTGATTGAAAAAGATTGTGGCAATTTCCGCAGAGACAATTTGCGAGTAATATGCTACCCAATAAAGCTGATTTAATATTACCCGCTGATGTTGAGTAGATTCTTCCCATAAAGGCGTACCATATAGTAAAGAAAATTCCTCTGGATTCCAATACTCATTTTTACACTCTTCATAGCAAAATTTTTCTACTGCTTCATCCATTAAAGCAGTTCGATCTTGCTCTTTGTTGCGTTGATAATTAATTTGTAACTTCCGATAAGTTGTGGGATAATCTAATAGTTGATTTGTCATATCAAAGGTTTAAATTATATTGACACACTGATAAGCAGGCAGGGGTAAAAAAGCGCCTCTTTCCTCTAAACCTTGAACGATCGCATCTGCTGATTTCCCCCGCATTAGCGATCGCAACAATTGCAACCTTTTCCCGCTATGGGTTTCCGTATCCAACTCTTCTAGGATTTGGATTTTTTGCGATCGCGAAAGATGGCCTTTCACCTGTGCGATCGCCTCTAATACATTCTGCGGGCCAACCTGTACCATCATTAGAAACCTTGCCAACAGTTCAATAATTAATGTTTGACTAGATTTTGAAATCGGCATTTCTTCAAATAGTAAACTTCCGGTCGCGTGATGGCGTGATTCTGCATCTAAAAAACCCGAAAAAACCTCTGCAAGCAGTTGATGGTGACATTCCTTCGCAAGTCGGCGATAATGACTTAAACCCCATCCTTCTAACACCACTTGGAGTACAAACAATAACACGGTTTTATCAATGCTTTCAACAACTTCTGCTAATAAACCCAGAAACGGATCGTTATTATCTCCTATAGCAATTTCTGGCAAAAAACAACTAATTTGGCTTAAGTGGGTTGCTTCATCTGCCGCAAACAATCCGTAGAGCATTCTCTCCTCAACAGTTTCTGCTAACAATACCATCTTTGCCATATAACCAACGCCTGCATTCTCAATGTAATATGCTTCTTCTAATAAACTGCGATTCGCAAGTTGAAGAATAGCAGATTGTTCATCATGTCTCGCTTCTTGAAAAAATTTGACTCGATCGAGGTTGAAAAAATCAGCATCCCAATAATGGAAATTTAAGCTGATTGCACCAGTTCCTTGACTCGGTAATGCTGCCGTCAAAACCCGCCTTAATCGATCGTTAAGGGTGGTGTGAGGCAAGTTTAATCCAGCAATTTTATTTTCCGAAAAAATATTGCTCATGCTAGGTTAATAAAGAAGTCGGTGGATAGTTAGTCTCGCTGTTTTCTAAATTCTCAACATTATCCCAAGTTTCCCAGGTAATAGCCTGTTGGCGGTTAACGTGCTGGATAAATTCTAGAATTGAGCGATCGGCTTTTGTGGGAGTTTTGAGGTCAAATTGAATCGTCTGAAAAACTTGTGTATCCCCCTTTGCAAAGTAATTACCAACTTGCTCTGTTAACCATAGCAACCCTCGATTAACTGCCCATCCCAAACATCCAGGTCGCTTAGGTGTAATTATAATCGTTTGTCCCTCAGTTTTACCACCTTCAATCATCCGTAATACAAATATAATATAAAAGTGCAAAAAATCAGGGCCAAGCGTTACTGTCCCCGTGCTGCCATACCAATAACACATACTATAAGTGATTTCATTTTGGTAGAGAGGACGAATCAAACGAATTAACCAAGAATCATCACCCCCTCTTGTAGTGTTGCTAAAAGTAATCGCACTACGATTGAGCTCTTTTGAATTAAATACAATTTCTAAAGGTAAATTATGCACCGTATTAAAGTGATGAGCATCAATCGCATTAATTAGCAGTACATTAGGATGACAATTTTTAATAAATCTACTACCTAAAATATAATCGCAATCTACCTGTTCTAGTTCCGGTACAAATGGAAGCACATCTGGCTTTTCTTTTCCCACCCAAACCCAAATCAAACCATACTTTTCCGCAGTTTCCCAAGTTTTGATACTGACAGAAAGGGGTTTTGTCAATGAAGGAATATCGACACAAACTCCGTTAGGATCGTACTTCCAATTATGGAAAAAACAGCGAATTCCCTCCCCATCTACCTTACCTTCTGCCAGATGAGCTCCCATGTGGGGGCAATAGGCATCAACAGCGACTACCTGACCTTTAATACCCCGATAAATGGCTAAGTTTCTACCCAAAAGAGTCACAGCTTTGACCCTGCCAGTTTTTAATTCTTTAGAGGATAGCGCCCAGTACCATCCCTCAATAAATTGTGTGGGATTATTAAAGGTTAAATGTCGCTTGTTAAGAGGCATAAAAAATAAATTAAAACAGATTGTTACACAAATTCTAGCGGTGATTCTGCCTCCCACATCCTTTGTCCTGCCGAGGTCAGATTTTCATAGCATATTTCCGTCAAACAAACTAATTCATCCCCGAACCGATAGCCAGGGGCTTTGGTTGTAAAAAATTGAATGTGGGGATTATTCTCTCGCCCCTTGGGAATTTCAATTAATCCATCCCGCAGAATTTGAGGAGAGTTAAAACGAACAATTCCACTTTCTTTGTCGTAGCAATCACCATAATATTCTTGTGCCAAACTTGTCATCAGATTTTGAATATAGGCAGGCGTATCTCGATCGTAATGAGGATAAAATTCTTTCCAAAAAATGGGCAGAAAACGATAGGTGCGAAAGCCAGAGCAAATCAATAGCCAGTATAGTTTATTTTCAGCATATTGTTGACGCAGAAAATTGACTGCTGCTATCCAAGTACGAGGCAATGTGGTACTTGACCAAGCACTTGGATCTACAATTGTATCCCCTGAATAAATAACAGTTATTTTCTCCCCTAAAAAGCTCGTCTGACACAACATTAGCGTTGAAAACCCTTTCAGAGTATTGGAGGTTTCATCTTTTAATAATAACACCCAATTTTTGCGAGCGAGATCGGTATGAAAACCCTCCGATGTTATGCCTTGAAAATGACTCTCAAGAAGGGTATACATAGCAATCCGGTCGCTTGGATGTAGTTTTGTGACAGGAACCAGGGAACTTTTCATCATTGGGCACCTACTTGACTTTCAAGGATGTCCTTCCAGTATACTTTACTATTATATGGGTGTAAATGGTTCATCCTGAGAATTGATTATATCTCGCGACCATCGAGACGGCTCAAGTTTATTGACATAATCCATATATTGAACTAATGGTCGATCGATACTGAGAATTACTTGGGGATTAAAACGAATATTATCATAAATTTTGCCGTCCTCTCCTCTAAGCATATAGTAAGCCAAACGAGTACAAAATAGTAAAAATTGACTGAGCCAATACCCAATTATTCCTTGGCGTTTTTCAGTCACATAAATTGGTTGAATTCGTGTTCTTCCAGGGGCGATGGGAGTGTAAGCATAGAGCATATAAAGCGGAGGAAACAATCGCACATTTTTCATCATGGTTAGTAAACCAATACAACCGTGAGCATAACGCATGGAATACTCATAACTAGACCCTAAAAAACGCTGACCTAAGCGTTCTCTAAGCGTTGTTTGGGGAAATTGTCCCCGCATTGTAAAGTCAATTTGCGTCCCTAATTCATTTGTGTTTAGAGATAAATCCATTTTGATATCTAAATGATGAATGGTTTTTAAATGCTGAGCATCAATCCCATTCATCATGCAGATGTGATGATGGCAACTTCTTTCAAAAGGGGTATCGGCTTTGCTGACAATTTCTTTGCCCTTCAGTTCGTCAAATTCCACAACTTTTTCCGGTGCTTTAGCATCGGGATAAATCCAAATAAAGCCGTATTTCTCCTCAGTTGCATAAGCTGGTAATTTAGCTTGAGCAGGAATTTCTGATTGACAAGGAATGTTTTGACAAGCTCCGGTTTCATCAAATGCCCAATGATGAAACATACAGCGAATCCAATTTCCATCAACTTCTCCAATTCCTAAATCTGTCCCTAGATGAGGACAATAGGCATCTAAAGCCCGGACTCTTCCATCTTTCCCGCGAAAAACAACAATTCTTTGACCGCAAATATCTACAGATTTGGCTTTTCCCTGAGATAAGTCTTGACTGGGACAGGCAATATACCAACCTTTAGTAATAATATTCCAGTTGTTAAAAATCTGCATAGATTAACCTTTATTTACAAGCGGATTACATCTACTTTTAACTGATATTGGCGTAAAAGTTCTTGGCGTTGGCAGATATCCTCTCCATATTTACCAGATAAAACCCTGAATAACAATCTACCTAAACAGAAAGAAGCTCGCCAAGAGAAGACTGCATCCTGTAAATCAATATGGCTTCTTTCAAATAAAAAGTGTCCAGCTAGTCCGATTAACTGCGTAAGTGGCAAACCTAATAGTAACCAGTAATTTTGGGATTTCCAAATGGCAAAAAGTAAGCCGTAAAAGAAGAGTATGCCGATAATATGAAGGGCGATATTGATGGGGTGCTGGTGTTTGAGAACAAAAATATCCCAGTAGTCTGTAAAGGGATGATCGAAGATGCGATCGTTAATTTGATTTCTCAACTTTTGCTGAACATGAGGATTAGTTTGATTCATAAGCTGTTTTAGTTCAAGCAGGGAAATAAAACGGTTCCCAGACGTTCTCGACCTAAGCGATCGCTAATTTTACCCCGACACACCACCCGCATCCCACTAATATAAACCGCTTCTACAATTTCTTCCGATCCGCGTTTAACCATGCGAGGTTCACCATCTAGGAGCGGATCTGAGATTTCTACTTGAGGACTAATAGGTTGGTTGAGAGCTTGAGGATTAAGTAAAAGCAGATCGGCCCTCGCGCCAATTTTAAGAACCCCTGTATCCAGTCTAAACCAATTAGCAGGTTCTCCCGTAACGCGAGCGATCGCAATTTCCGGCGCAAGGAACTTGGTTGCAACTGCTTGCTTGAGCAAAGATAAAGCACCATCATAATAACCCAGATTACGCACATGAGCGCCAGCATCGGTAAAACCGGGCAAAATATAGGGGTGCTGCATGAGTGCTAAACGGGATTCTAAGCGATCGTTGGCTCCCGTCGCTACCCAACGCAGATCGGTGTCATACTTTTGCAACGCCTCCATAAAGAAATCTACGGGTTCTTGTTGCTTTTGACGGGCAATTTCGGCAAAGCTAAAACCCTCCCAACTCGTTTCGGGACAGCTCACAATTTCTATCAAATCTAACTGACGATGGAAGGATTTACGCCAATTATTCAGCCATTCCTGGCGAAATTGGCGACGAAAAGTTTCAGAATCCCATAATTTTTGCCGTTCTTGTCGTGACTGACAGCTATTCAGTTGTGCGCCTGTGGGGAATTCTTCAAATAAGGGAGTAACGGAACCATCAGAATAAATTTTGAAGGGTTCGGTTAAGGTTTGAAAGCGAACATTACCCTTGAGAATGTGGTTCCAAAAATATAGGATTGGGGAAAATATGCGCCACAATTTGCGATCGTGAACGGCATCTAGGGCTGATAAAACTGTCAATCTTAAGGGTTTTTGCCCTATTCCTGAACCCAGGCGAAGAATATCTAGAAAAGAGGCAAGCCGTTGTAAATTTGGAGTTACTTGAAAGACTAAATCCCGCTCCCGACAAATATCGGCAAGCATCGCATATTCTGGAAGTTTGGCGTGTTGTGAGGGAATTGTGCAACCGCGCCATTCTCCACTCATGCGATGCCAAGGAAACATATCAATTGAAATCCCAATAAACCCCGCTTCTAAAGCATCTGCCGCGATTTGCTGCATGGTTTTGAGTTCGGTTTCTGATGGTTGAACTGTTAGGCTTCGTTCCAATCCCATCACATGAGCGCGTAAGGCACTATGACCTAATAAAGGTGCAACATTAGCACCAAGTGGTAATTGTTGTAAATGTTGTAAATATTCTGCGGGTGTCTGCCAAGAAACCGATTGTTTTAACCATTTTTCAATCAATTTATGGGAAAGGGTTTCTACTCTCTGAAAAATATCTGCCAGGATTTGAGGCGCACCGACGGCAACAGACAAGCTGCAATTGCCAATGACAACGCTGGTAACGCCATGACGTACCGATTCGCTCAATCCTGGTGCAATTTCTAATTCTAAATCGTAGTGAGTGTGAATGTCGATAAATCCCGGTGTTACCCACAAGCCGGAAGCATTTACAATTTGATGAGCATGGGGGGGAAGAGAGGAAGCGATCGCCACAATCTTACCATTTTTAATGCCAATGTCTCCGTGCATTGGCGGTGAGCCTAAGCCATCAAAAATCAACCCGTTTTGAATCAGCAAATCTAACATGATTCTTTATTTTTTTGGTTTTTCGCCGTAACTAATATGGGAGCGATCGCGACAACGCAGTGTTAGGCTAAACTGGAGAACATATCAAATATGATATAAGAAACTATGAGTGATTACGTTTAAATTATTTACAAAATCTCCCGAAATGTACATGACAAAACAAAGATTGACAAGCAGATACCGATGGTGGCAGCTACTTTGGAGCATTTTGCTAGTGCTGGCAATTTGGAACGTGCCTCAATGCGCTCTGGCAGATGTTAACCAACAGGACATCAATGCGATTATTCGCACGCGGGAGATGGCCCTGCAAGCTATTAACACTCGTGATTTTTCCAAAATTGAGCCTTACTTACATCCCACCTTCACGATTACAACGGTGGATAATCAGGTTTTTCATAAGGTGCAAGACTTTGAGAAATACTGGAATCAGCAGTTTTCTAGTTCGATCCAAGACATCAAAATGAGTGTGAAGGTGGACAATTCCAGAAATTTCCTCTCCCCGGAGAGTGCGATTTACTACGGAGATGCGATCGCAACGTTTTCTTTCAAAGATGGCAATGCTGCTAATATGGCAATGCGGTGGACAGCCGTGATGCAAAATTTCCAAAGCCGATGGACAATTCAATCTCTGCATTTTTCTTCCAATTTATTGGACAATCCGGTACTTAAAAGTGCTCAACAAGTCGGTCGCGCTATGACACTAGCCGCAGGGATGGGCGGCCTCCTACTGGGGGCACTTGGGATGCTGCTATGGCATCGCAGCCGCGAACAACCAAGGGAAAGGGTGTAGCGAATACAGTGGAAACAAATATTTATCGCTCAAGTAACGAGCTCCGTGTTTATGGCGATCGCCGGATCAAGGCAACGTTGGTAATTATATTAGTCTGGGGTATTGTCAGTTTGCTCCACTGGCAACCTCAAACCCAATGGTTGATAGTAGGATTAACGGCAGTCCTGACTCTTCAAACAGTACGGATGCTAATAGCAAAACCCACTTCTCGAAAGATTGAGGCTGATGTTGATTTGCCGCCAGTTTCGATTCTGGTTCCCGCTAAAAATGAAGGTTTACTATTAACTGATTTAGTTAATAACTTATTTGGCTTGAACTATCCAACTACTCATTTAGATATTTGGGTAATTGATGATGGTAGTACCGATGAAACTACCCAGATTTTGAGCAAATTACAAACTCAATTTCCCAGTTTACAGGTGCATCGGCGAGAATCAAAAGGGGGTAAATCAGGAGCGCTGAATGCGGTTTTTTCCTGCACCCAGGGAGAGATTGTCTTAGTCTGTGATGCCGATGCTCAACTTCCGGCGGATTTCCTACAGCAAGCTGTACCGCTATTTCAGCAAAGCGCGATCGGTGCGGTGCAGGTAAGAAAAAGCATTTCTAATGCTGATACCAATTTTTTAACTCGTTGCCAGCAGATGGAGATGAATTGTGATGCTTTTCTGCAAACTCATCGCATTGCCATTGCTGGAATGACTGAACTCAGAGGTAATGGAATGTTAGTGCGGCGAGAACTGCTAGAACAGTGTAATGGTTGGAGCGAAGATACTTTAACTGACGATTTGGATCTAACTTTCAAGCTTTATTTAATCGGTACAGAAATTGAGTTTGTCACCCTGCCAGCAGTTGAGGAAGAAGGAGTCACGACATGGAGAAATATTTGGCATCAACACTGCCGTTGGGCTGAAGGTGGCTATCAACGTTACTTAGATTATTTACCTCAAATTTTAACTTTAGGTTGGGCAAAAGAAATTGATATGGGGTTGTTTTTCTTATTGCAATTTATTCTACCGATTGGCCTTATACCTGACCTCCTCTGGACAATTTTTTATAGCGATCATCTAGTTCTCTTGCCATTGCAAACTTTACTCGGTTTTCTACTCACTGTTGGTTTTGTGGTTGGAGTTTACCAATTTCAAAATTTACGAGGATGGCGATTAGTTTGGGCAACGATTCAAGGTTCTCTCTATATGTTACATTGGATTCCAGTGATGATGGTCGTGACTTTAAGGATGTGTGTGCAACGACAGCGATCGGAGTGGATAAAAACAGAGCATTACGGGCGGGCGATCGCTTCTTAATAATGAGATAGTTAGGGACTAGGATCTAGGGTCTAGTCCCTAACTATAAAAAACCGCAAAGGCGCTCATAATACAGAGAAAGAAAAAAAGAAGAATAATTCCAATGCCACCGGATTTAATATAAATATCCAAGCACAGGCATTGCATAATTAAAGCATGATAAATGAACTCAAATGTGAATGTCTGAAGACGCGCGATATTATAAACTCGGCTGATGATGTTCGTGCCAATGCCTAGCAATATCAATGCGACGACACAACCACACTCGTTCGTGCTGTTGCAGATAATCCAAAAATCTCGCCAAAGCAGCGGCCCTTCCTGGCCTTCCTACCAAGCGGCAATGCAGTCCGACACTCATCATTTTTGGTGCTGTTTCTCCCTCAGAATAAAGTACATCAAAGGCATCTCGAAGATAAGCAAAAAACTGATCGCCTGAATTAAACCCTTGATTGGTTGCAAACCTCATATCATTATTATCCAGCGTATAAGGAATAACTAAATGAGGTTTACCGTAGTCGCTAACCCAATAGGGTAGATCGTCAGCATAGCTATCAGAATCATAGAGAAATCCACCTGCTTCTACAACTAATTTGCGAGTGTGAGGACTGGTACGCCCAGTATACCAACCAAGGGGACGACTACCAGTAACTTTGGCATGAAGCGCGATCGCCTTGTTTAAATGCTCCCGTTCCGCTTCCTCCCCAAAATATTTATAATCAATCCAACGATAGCCATGACTAGCAATTTCCCAATCAGTTTCTAACATCGCTGCTACTGCTTCTGGATTGCGTTCCAAGGCCATCGCTACCCCATAAACCGTAACTGGAATTCCTCTTTGCGTAAACATCCTGTGTAGTCGCCAAAAACCCGCTCTACTGCCGTATTCATAGCACGATTCCATATTGAGATGTCGAACTCCCATCAACGGAACAGCACCTACAATCTCGGATAAAAATGTTTCGGAAGACTGATCGCCATGCAGAATACAAGTTTCTCCCCCTTCTTCATAATTAATCACAAACTGCACGGCAATTCGGGCTTGATTTGGCCATTTAGGGTCAGGTGCAAAACGCCCATACCCAACCATATCTCGTGGATAATTTGCTGACATTTTAGTGATTTTAATTTTTTCTTCTAATTATTCTATTTCAAGCACTAGCTTTATAAGCTGCCCAACCTCCTAAGTCTGAAATATCTGGCCAGTTGTATTTCTCGATCAATTCTTGAGGATACAAAAAAGCTGTCAATACTTCTCCATCGACAAGCAACACATCAGCAGGATACATATTCGGTGGTTCAGTTGAGGCTAAATGCTCAAACTCTTCTAGGGTGATTTCGTATACTTCACCAGGGATAGAAACACCGCCATTTTCTACTTCATAAATCGCGGGATGCCAACCGTCACCAGCAGCATGAAGGCGATATCGAGGTTGGGTTGCTGCTTCTCTAATAAATTGAGCAGTTTGCAAATTTTTGTGATCGGGTTGTCCGCGCAAAGCAGAACCACAGATGAAGATACGCTTGGTTGATGCCATAATTTTGATTGCTCCTTTTGTAACAATTTTATTAAACAAAATTGGATTTTTGTTCTATTTGCTGAATTTCTCGGATCACTCGTCCTTTACTAGCAATTAGATGTTCTCTAATTGCCAGAGTTGCTACTTCTGGGTTACGTTCCGCCACAGCTTGATAAATCCGGCGATGTTCGGTTTTGATTTCCAAGACACCTGGATTTTGCTGCATAGTGCGAATTCGCAATAGTGCCATTTTATCAAATACTTGATCTAATAAAGACACTAACCACGGATTACCGGAACTTTCAGCCAGTAGTCGATGAAAATTGTAGTCTAGATGCAGCAGTTGATAATTAGTCAAATCCTGCAATTGCTGACTTGTTGTATTCTCTGCTTGTTGCACCGCAAAGTCAAGTTTTTCTAACTGTTGTGCGGTTGCATTTTGACAAGCTTCCGCTATAGCCAACTGTTCTAAAGCAATGCGACAATCATAAAGATGCACGGCATCATTAATAGAAAGTGCGGCAACTCGTAGTCCACCACTGGTGTCAGAAGTCACTAAGTTTTCCCGCTGAAGTTGCCGCAAAGCTTCTCGAATTGGAGTGCGGCTAACTTGTAGCGATTGAGCAAGTTGAGTTTCTATTAAACGCTCTCCACCAGCTAATTCTCCAGTTAGAATTGCAGTCCGCAAAGTTTCGTAAGTTTGCGCGTGGAGGAACTGAGAACGGCGAATTGAATGTGACGCAAAAGTTAAAGTCATTATTGCTTATTTTTCGACCCCTCAGTTATTGTATACAGAATACACTCTATCATGTTTCTGGCGATTAATTATTTTTTTCACTGACAACGAACAACTAAATAAGGTCAAGCAAGCGGAACTGAGCAATTTGGTTGATTTCTGCGATCGCCTCTTGCATTTCCACATCCGCCGAATTTTGCAAACGTCGCTCAAACGCTTCAACGATGCTGGTTTTAGTATGGTTCCTGACAGCAACAATAAAGGGAAAACCGAACTTCTCTTGATAAGCTTGATTCAATGCTTGAAAGCGTTGATATTCTTCTAACTTCAGTCGATCCAATCCAGCACCAGCTTGTTCTTTTACAGAAGCTGCCGCCATTTTAGCTTTACTTCCGAGATCGGGATGAGCTTTAATTAAAGCTAGTTGTTCTTCCCAACTCATCGCATTTACCACAGCCACCATCTGTTGATGCAATTGCGTAACATCAGTAAAGGGACGTTGATACCAAGTTCGGTACGCGATCGCAGGCGTATGTTCAAACACCGCACCTAACGCTGTAACAAACTCGTCTTGGCTCATCTGATTTAACTCAGCAATTGTATAAAACATATCAAGCTACCAATTGATGAGCAATGCGATTAGTTTTCTCCACCAAAGTTTCCAATTCAACCGTAGTTAGCCGTCCGCGATCGACCACTTTTTTACCATTAATAAAACTATAATCCACAGAATTTACCTGACAGAAAATCAGCGCCGCGACTAAATCGTGATGAGCTCCGGCAAACTGCGGACGATCGATATTAATAGCAATAAAATCAGCAGACATCCCAGGCGCAAGATAGCCAATATCATCTCTACCTAAAACCTTAGCACCCCCAATTGTTGCTACTTCTAATATCTCACGAGCAGTCATAATCGAAGCATCGCAACTGCCAACGCGAGCTAGTAGAAAAGCCGTGCGTGCTTCCTGTAATAAATTACCCGCATCATTAGAAGCAGAACCATCCACACCTAACCCCACTGGCACTTGATTATCCAGCATTTTACGGAGCGGAGCAATCCCACTAGCAAGACGCATATTACTACAAGGACAATGAGCAACACCAGTCCCAGTTTTACCAAATTTCAAAATAGATTCATCGCTCAATTGTACGCAATGAGCGTGCCAAACATCCTCACCTAACCAACCAACTGACTCTGCATAATCGCCAGGAATCATGCCGAAATTTTCCAAACTATAAGTAACATCAGCCTTATTTTCTGCTAAATGTGTATGTAGCCTCACTCCCTGATAAGAACGTGCCATTGCTGCGGACTCCCGCATCAAGTCTTGAGAAACAGAAAAAGGCGAACAAGGTGCAAGAGTAATCCGTAACATCGCATGACGGGAATTATCATGATATTGCTCAATTAACCGCTGAGAATCTTTGAGAATATCTGGTTCTTTTTCTACTAAAGCATCTGGTGGTAATCCGCCTAAACTCTCACCCACACTCATACTGCCTCTGCTGGCATGAAATCGGATTCCAATATCTTGAATGCCGCGAATTTCATCATCCAAAGTGCAATCATTGGGATAGATATAAAGGTGATCGCTAGCAGTTGTACAGCCAGACAAAATTAATTCTGCGGCTGCCATTTGAGCGCTGATATAAATCGCCTCTGCTGTCAGATTCGCCCAAATGGGGTAAAGATTTGTCAGCCAGTTAAATAAGTCGCAATTTTGGGATTTTGGGATGACCCGCGTTAGAGTTTGACAGAAGTGGTGATGAGTATTAACCAAGCCAGGAAGTACGATATATCTTCCTTGTAAATCTAAAACTTCATCTGCTATTTGGGATAGTTCTTGAGAGGTTCCTACTTGCTCAATTACGTTGTCTCGAACAAAGATAGCACCACTGCGAATTTCTCTTCGCGTCGCATCCATTGTGACAAGAGTATGGATATTTTTGACGAGTAAAGTTGTCATTTGAGGTTGGTAGGTTGAATGAAATAATAGGACTAAAGGTCCTGTCACACTTAAATCAGCTTGTATGGTGCGTCAGACTTTCATTATAGTATACAATAGAGGTTTTAGCCTCTGACGCACCCTACTAATAGTGCCTAAAGTCAGTTAACAGTTAACAGTTAACAGTTAACAGTTATCAGTTAACAGTTAACAGTTAACAGTTAACAGTTAACAGTTTGTTCAATTTCACCATGTGCCTTTAAAAAAGCTGCTACTTTCTTACGAATGATGATTCCTGGCTTATCAGTGAGCATATGTTGCTCTTTATTTAGTTCCAAAGGTATGTCATAGTCGGTGCTTTCTAGAATGCGTTTATCTTCTAAAGTGACAGCGCGATCGAAGGCAATAATATCGCTGCTTTTAGTGTCGGCTTCCGTATCATTCCGCAGACAAAATTGTACCATTTGAGAACTCGAATCATTAATGGGAGTCATCGTATTAACGATAATATGAACCAGTCCATTAGGGTAGGCAATTTTCAATTTAACTGTAAACGGCATGAACCAAACTCCGTCTATAGTTCTGACTGTTTTTTCTTCCTCCATTTTCAGGTTTTCCTGCTGTTCTTTGGGATTAGTTACTCCCAAAGTGCTGCGATAGTGCAATTCCCATTCTGTCTCTTTGAACTCCATAGAATCCGGTGTGAGATGATCTTCACTGCCAAAAGTTGTTGTGTGAACAAAGGTAGGATGAGCCATATCTAATTCGTTTTCCATGACTCGTAAACCTGCACAATTCCAAGTTTCGTAAAATTCGTGAATTTGGCGATAGTCGGGATCGAAAGCTTCAGTAATATTCGGAATATCTATCAGCGGTTCTCCTAGACAGACCCAAGCATAGCCATATCTCTCAACACAGGGATAAGCTTTGACTTTGTAGCTTGAAGAAATAGCACCATTACTAATTTGTGGAACGTGGATGCACTCTCCGCAGGCGTTGAAAGTCCAGCCATGATAGGCACAAGAAATGTTGCCGTCAATAACTTTTCCTAGAGATAGTTTAGCAGTACGATGACAGCATTTATCTTCTACTGCGGCGGGTTTTCCTTCTGCTGTTAACCAGAGAACTATTGGCTGACTTAATAATTCAAAAGGTACGGGTCGATCGGATAAGTCTGTCATGGGAATGACAGGATACCAAAAACGTTTGAAGGCTGGTTGTTTTGTGACTAACATAGTGACTCCTAATTAGGGATAATAAGAAACTTTTTTAGCTGCCTCGATAGGTGCTGTAAGACCAAGGGGAGACGAGGAGAGGCACGTGATAATGTATTGTAGGATCGGCTATACCAAACTGAATTGGTACGCGATCGAGAAAGGGTGGTTGGGTGGCGATCGCACTTTCTTTAGCAAAATAATCTCCTACTGCAAATACAAGTTCGTAAACACCAGTTTTTAGTTCATCTTCTGCTAGCAAAGGAGCATCTGTACGCCCATCAATGTTAGTAGATATTGTTTTCAATAGTGTCTTTTCTCCCGATTCAATATTAACTGTCCACAGTTCTACAGCCATATTAGCAGCAGGACATCCTTGAGCTGTATTTAATACATGAGTTGTCAGTTTACCTGTCATAAATTATAGCCGAAGGAAGAAGGAAGAAGGAAGAAGGAAGAAGGAAGAAGGAAGAAGGAAGAAGGAAGAAGGAAGAAGGAAGAGGGAAGA
>DATGYA010000125.1:0-3850 GCA_035298405.1 Kamptonema sp.
AAACTTCTTACAGCGGTGGTTTGTTGGAATCACCCGAAGCTATCTCTGGAGTTGAGCTTCAGGCTAATTTTTTGAGCCAGATTTTGAGTGCGGCCATATCTGGACGAACTGGTTTTAAAGTTTGGTCAGATTTTGCGGAATGGTTGTGGATTTGCGGTTGGTCTTGGGTAGGGGCTTTTGTCAGTTGGAAATTGCGATCGCCTCAAGCTTCGCTGCTTTTCCTTTTGGGAGTCGGAGTTGGTCTCACTGGCAGTTTATATTTGGTGTTCCTTGCAGGTTGGTGGTTGCCTTTAATTCCACCATTGATGGCGATCGCGGGATCTGCGGCAACAATTGTTGGTCATCTTGCTCACTTGCAGGAAGAGTTCAAACGCTCAAAAGAATTTTTGCAGACTGTAATTAATACTATTCCTGACCCTATTTTTGTTAAAGATAAAAACCACCGCCGCATTGTTTTAAATCAAGCTTATTGCAGATTGATCGGTCAGCCGCTAGAAACATTAATGAGCAAGACTGATTATGATTTATTCCCTAAACATGAAGCTGATATTTTCTGGCAGCAAGATGATTTAGTGTTTATCACGCAGCAAGATTGCGAAAATGAAGAAGAATTTACTGATGCCAGCGGTACTACACATCTGATTGCTACGAAAAGGTCGCTGCACAAAGATGCTGCGGGCAACTTATTTTTAGTTGGTGCAATCAGAGATATTACTGAGCGTAAGCGTATGGAAGAAGAACTCAAGCAAAAAAATGCTGAGCTTTTACTTTCTGAAGACCGTTTGCGCTATCAAGCTTATCACGACGATCTTACTGGTTTGCCGAATCGCCAATTGTTTCACGAAAGTTTGAGTATGTCTATAAAACAAGCTTCTGTTAAAGAGCAATTAGTGGCTTTACTATTTTTGGATCTGGATGGATTTAAGTTAATTAATGATTCTCTTGGGCACAATATTGGAGATTTACTTCTGAAAGGGGTTGCTGAAAGGCTGAAAAAATGTTTGCGTGGTAGCGATACAATCTCGCGCTTAGGCGGTGATGAATTTACTGTTATTTTACCTAGCATTCCCGGAAAAACTGATGCGGTGATAGTTGCGGAAAAAATTCGGGATGCTATTACGGAAGTTTTCATACTTGAAGGGCATCCAGTGGCGGTGACTACAAGTATAGGTATTAGTTTGTACCCGCTGGATGGTCAAGATAAAGAAACTCTAATTAAGAATGCTGATGCGGCTATGTACCGCGCTAAGGAACTCGGCAAAAACCGATTTGAGTTTTCTTGAATTTGCTAAGCGATCGGACATCATTAAACGTATAAAATGTGAGCAAAAAGCTTAAATTCAGAGGCTTTTACTGAGATTCAACTAAATTTAGAAAAACTGACAGGGGCAGTTCAATCTGGAAAGTTGAGCCTTTGCCAAAAATACTTGTTACCTGAATTTTTCCACCATGTGCGTTGACAATCTGTCGGGCGATCGCTAACCCTAGTCCAAAGCCGCCACTATCGAGCGATCGCTCAGTGTCTACTCGATAAAAGCGATCGAAGATATAGGGTAAGTCTGCTTCGGGAATTCCAATCCCCGTGTCGATCGCCTGAATTACTGCCCAGCCTAAATGGGCAACTAAGCGTAACCGTACTGTTCCACCAGCAGGCGTATATTTACAGGCGTTATTGAGCAAGTTTTCGATTGCCTGGCGCAGCAAATCAGGGTCAGCCCGCAATTCGACCAATTGTTCGGGAGGTTCGTAGGTTAGTTTGATATTGCGGGATTCTGCAAGGGCAGCAAACTGGGTTGCTAAATTGCCCAGTAGCTCGTTGAGATTGAGTAACTTGAGCGTTTCCGGCGCAAGCCGTCCCTGATGACGAGCCAACAACAGTAAATTATTCACCAGAGAGCCCATTGATTTAGCGCTCTCCACAATATTTTCCAGTGGGGGATGATAGCGGGAGTCATCCGCCGCGATTAGTAACCCAAGCTGGGCATTAGTAAGAATGGCAGAAAGGGGCGATCGCAACTCATGGGAAGCATCGGCTGTGAAGCGTTGAAGCTGTTGGTAAGCTTGCTGAATGGGTTGCATCGCCAGTCCACTAAGAAACCAACCTGTAAGTGCAATTACTCCCAGTGCGATCGGAACCGCGAAAGTTAACACAATCTGAAACTGAGTCAGACTGTTTTGGGTTTCTGTTAGGGGAGTTGCAACCTGAAGATAGCCAAGCACCCCGGTTCTGCCTTCGACTGGTAATGTCACCTGACGCAGCCAGATCCCTTTTCCTAAAAGTGGGTCAGTTGATTGAACAGTAAGATAACCAAAGGATGTATTTAACTGCTCTGGAGAAGGATCTCCAAAAAAACGAACGAGCCGCCTTTGTGCGTTATACCAGCGCACATAAATCAGGTCTTCTGCAAGGGGATGAGACCCGCTGCCTAACAAGGGAACATGACTCAAATCGACCTGGTTCTGGTTTTGACGAACTTCATAGTACACGCTGGCAGCCATGACTCTAGTTTTGTCATAGAGCAGTAAGTCAAGGGCCTCTAGTTTATCTTTCACCTCAATCTGGTAAATCACCCCAGTAAACAGCACGAGAATGCTTCCCATCGAGAGGGTGAACCAACGAGCCAAATTGCGACGACTTTGATTAAACACGGCTTGCCTTCACGATCGCTTTTCAGGGGAAATTAGGCGATAACCCATACCGTAGATGCTCTCAATCCAATCGGCGGCTCCTACAACCTGTAAGCGTTGACGGAGTTTGCGAATTAGAACCGCGATCGCATTGCTCTCTGGTTCAGTCCCCCATTCCCACACGCCTTGTTCAATCTGATTCCGTGTCAAAACTTGCCGGGGATGACGCATAAAATACTCTAACAACTGAAACTCGCGACAGGAAAGGGAAACCGTTGCACCTTGTCGCTCAACGGTAAGAGTATCGAGGTGGAGGTGTAGATCCTCAAGGCTGAGCGTATCTCCTTGCCAAAGGGGCGATCGCCGTCTTAATGCTCGAACTCGTGCCATGAATTCGACTAAATCGATGGGTTTCACCAGGTAATCATCGGCACCTGCATCTAACCCGGTCACTTTTTCAGGAGTGGTGTCTCTTGCCGTGATCATCAACACCGGAGCCGTTTTCCCTGCTGCTCGATATTGACGACAGAGATTTACGCCACTGACACGCGGTAACATCCAATCCAGAATCAACAAATCATAATCTTTTTCTGATAACAGCCACTGAGCTGTTTCTCCATCTTTTACCCCATCTACGCTATGTCCTGCCTGAGACAGCACTGTTTGTAGCGGCATCAGTTGCTTTGGGTCGTCCTCCACAATTAGGATTCTCATAATAATATTTCCTTAATTTGGCTGATAAACATTGATATATTGATATGCCAGCAATTCTCATTATGATTTTTGACTATTCAGGGCAGTAGTTGATTTTTCATAATGAGAATTGCTGTTATGGCAGAGAAGTTTGAACTGGTTAGGACTCTGGGGTGGACGATGGAAGTGGACAGACTTCCATGGCTTGAATCAAGCCGCGATCGAGAGTGAATCGATGACCTACGTGCTCATCGACAAGAACTGCTCCCGCCAAGTCACGCACGACCTGATGCACATCGACCAAAATCCGCCCGATATCCTCCGAGTAAAAGGAAACCGGCTCGACGTGCGGATCGATCTCGCTCCATTGCTCCGTCCAGTAAGCGCGAACTTCTTCAGGCCCACGGACAAAACCGCCTTTGAACGCTTTGGGCCAAGCCACATCGGGAGTCATGAGGGCAAGGGCAGCGTCAATGTCTCGCGCGTTGAAGGCTGCGTAAGCTGCATGGAGCAGTTCGATTTCTGGTGC
>DATGYA010000126.1:0-26863 GCA_035298405.1 Kamptonema sp.
CTTAAAGAAGCTGGAATTGAGGGCATTAATGTTAAGGGAGGAATTACTGCTTGGAGTAAAGAAGTTGACCCTTCTGTGCCTCAATACTAATAGATATCTCTGCAAAAGGCTGTGAAAGGCAGGCATCTTGCCTGCCCCACAATTCTTATTGGAGAATCCTAATAGAATGTAGCGATACCAAACTTAGTTTAATACTTCTTATTGCCAGTGAAGCGAAGCAATCCCAAAACATTGAGGTTGCTTCGCTTCACTGGCAATGATTTAGACTTGCTAGATCGGCAACAAACTAATTGAGGTAGAGAAGTTGAATGCTTGGGGCAACTGTTGGAGACTGTGCCAAAGGGAAACGGGTTCTATACCCCAAGAGAATTTTAGATAAATCAGCAAAAGTGCGATCGCCACTGTTACGCCGATTAACTTGTTAACAATTTTCGCCACAGTCTCTAACACTACCGATGCTGCCCAGATTGCAGCACCCAAAACTATAATAGAAGCGATCGCGGCCACCGTGTCAGTATTCATAATTTTAACTCTCAACTAGCAGCTTGTCATCAGTCAGCCACAATAGGAATGGAGGAAATGAAGGGAGATGAGAAGACAAAATAGACGACTCCAGCTCCCAACAGCATCACTGCAAAGCTGAAGAGGAGTATCCAACCTTCAGCCGGTTCATAAGTATCCTCATCAATGTCGCGGCGGACATTAAAGTAGTGTTTGGTTGAGAGCAATACAGTCACCAAACCAACCAAAGAAAACATTAAACCCAACTTCCAGCCACTACCAGGATTCGGGTTCACGGGGGATTGCAATACGCGGAGACGGACAATGACAACCCCAAAACCCATCAGCGATATGGCTGTCCGCATCCATGCCAAATATGTGCGCTCATTTGCCAAATGATCCCGCACCCGCGATGGATTTTGTAACTTAGCTTTCTGTGTATCTATCTTGGTAGATCTAAACTGTAATAGCATTGATAAACTCTTAATTTTCAATTTAGATGCCTTAGTATTTTCTCATAATTCTGGTGGCCTGCCAATTAGATAATTTTCTAAATTAACATAACTTACAAACATAAATCTCAAAACCTAGAGTTCCCTTAAACCCCGTAACAATACAGGGAATTTTTAGCACCCCCCCTTAAAAAGGGGGGTTGGGAGAATTGGATTTCTAATTAAAACAAAAGGTGAGTCTTACTAATCATTTGGTTCTTCAATTGGAGCATTAGGAACTCGCGTATCTATGGAGGCCTGCGATACGTTGGGAATAAACCAGTTAACCTCGCCCGATTTGAAAAATTTAGCAGGAGGAGCATTGAATTGCAGGGCGGCAGTGTCAGGATTAGCCTTAACTATTAACTGGCTACCATCAACTATCTTAACAGCTACAGCTCCCGTTAAATCTTGTCCTTGCGTGTCATCGGTTAAATTTGTCGCTGCACCACTAGGAATAAATACTCCTTCGCAATCCCATTTCGGTCTAGTTGTTTGGCCAGGCCCTAGAAAATAAAGAGCGTTATCGTAGGAAGAAGGAGATTTTTTGTGCTTGGGGCCGTAGATAGCTAAATTGTTGTCTGTTTCATTGCGGCACTGACCCCAGCTTATTCCCGTTTCTAAAGCGTACTTTTGAAATTCCAAGTCAGCAATTTTCTTGTCCAATTCTTCCGGTGTATATTTTTCGGTTTCTGTTGGGGTTTGTTTGGCAGTCAACAGAGTATTGAGAGCTTGAGTCACCTCTATATAGTCGGGATTGTTGGCATATTTCGGAGTTTCTGGTTCTGCCCAGGATGGGGGAACTAACACTAAGTTCACCAGGAAGACTAAAACTACTAAGACAACTTTAAACAGTTTCACAGTTTTTCTCCTTTTCAAGACTATGGGTGGGTGAGATATTTTTGCTTTTCTTCAAGAACAATAAAATTTATCTTAGCATTTAAAATCAATTTAATCAAGTATGAAATAAATTTTAAAGTATAATTTTTTACAAAATACTTATTATCAAAAACACTGTTAGTTTGCGGTAATTATTTATTTATCCGCTATATCGGCTATAAATGAAGCGACAGGAGCAGCCGATAAGTTTCGCTTTCAATTATAATGAATAAACCCAAAGCGATTAAGACAAAAGGCACTACTGCCTTAGCATAGCGAGTTAAAAATTGAGAAATAACAGGGTGAGTAGTTAATAAGTAAGCGATATAGCACCAAACTCCGATCAGTATAAAAAAAACGCTTAAAGTCACTGCTAAGCTCGGCAGATTACTACTAGCAAATAATGGTAAATAGATGCCGATATTGTCTCCACCATTAGCAATAGTTACGGCGGCAATATTAAAAATTTGCGGGTTGAAAAAACTTGTAAGTTTTGACAATAAAGATGACTTCGTTTTATGACTTTTAAATTCACCTGCTACTGTCTGTACATCTTGTTCATCAATATCTCGGTTAACTAAGTGGTTAATGCCGATAGCAATAGGAAGTAAACCTAACAAACCGATGACAGCTTTGGGAATTATTAAACCGCCAAAAAAACCGGGTAAACTAGCGACAATCAGTGCGGTAAAACCGAGATATTGACCGATAACAATATGACGGGGGCGGAAGGTCGAATTCACTTGCGCGAAGAAGAGCATCAAAATAACAATGTCATCGATGTTAGTCGCGGCAAAAGATGCGATCGCAGCAATAATAGCTCTGGCAAGCCAATTCATAGCCGAAGGAAGAAGGAAGAAGGAAGAAGGAAGAAGGAAGAAGGAAGAAGGAAGAAGGAAGAAGGAAGAAGGAAGAAGGAAAATGCAAACAAAGCAAGGGTTTCATAAATTAAGAACGTTCATTAAACCTTGGTGGTTGCTATAAAACATACCCTATAAAATGGTGTTATTATTGTATCGCAGTGGTAATGCCTGGGGCATATAACTTAGGGCAGATGAATAAACTTAGTCAAAATGCCCTAAATTGTAGAAGATGGATGCCGAGAGAGATGATACAATCCCTAGTTGTTTTCAATTTCCCTCGGCTTTGGGAATGCGGTGATTATTTTTGATCATAGTTAGTAGGCAGAAACAGCCAGCAACTAAACTGATTGCAGTTAAAGAAGGACTTTCTAAGGTGTGACTTTTCACTAAAATTAGTACGCCTAACCCCATTAAGACAAAAGGCACAAGGTTGTTGCCGTAGCGAGTCAGGGTATCTGCGATCGCACTCATCTGAGTTAACCGATAAGCAGTAAAACACCAAACACCCACCAGCGTAAAGAATACGCCGAGAATAACCACAAGTCCCTGCCAAGTGCTGCTGGCAAATAGCGGCACATAAATACTGATATTATCGCTGCCATTAGCCACAGTCACCGCCGCTACACTATAAGTTTGAGCAGAGAGCAAACTGGCAAAAGGAGAGTTATTAGAGTGAGTTATTTCTGACTCAGTTTCCGACTCATCCCCATCCCCATCTATCAAGCGACCAAACCCAATAGCAATAGGCAATACCCCCAATAAGCCAATCCAATCTTGTGGTAAAATTAAGCTCCCAAAAAAACCGGGAAGGCTAGCAAAAACCAATGCGGTGAATCCTAAATATTGACCAACAATAATGTGGCGGTTGCGAAAGACAGCATTGACTTGCGAGAAAAATAGCATCAAGATCAAGATATCGTCAAGGTTGGTTGCGGTGAAGGCCGTGATACCAGCAGCGATCGCAGTTACTAATTCGTTCATGGGTGAAAATCCTTATTTTCTAACTTTTGCTTTACGTGATTTTGAATCGAGATTTCCCTGGGGATTAGAGTAAGGGTTTGGTTGTTGGAGTTCTAAATTACTTGAAGGGCAAGCATTTTGTGCAGTAGATTCTAATCGAGACCGTCTTTGTCGATCTGTATCGCATTTAACTGAGCAGCCGTATAAAAAACTGTAGGTTCCTCGAACTTAGCGTGAATTGCCTCAATTCCTCGCTCCATTGTAGACACAAGTTCTGGAGAGCGCAGCCTTTGCATCACAAACCAGCCGCAAGTAACAACTAAGTACATTAAGAACAGGTAAGGAAAGGCATCATAAGGAGCTTCTGGAACTGGAAAAAGAGTGCTCCCTGGAATTCCCACGCTACCTAAAATGGGAATTATCATAAACCCAATAGCGAAAACAGAGAACATCAAATCTAGGGCGCGAAGTTTTCTAATTTTGTGCAGGTAAACTGGAGCGGCAATAGAAATTAGGACGTAAACTGTCAAAAATCCGTAGCTGCAAATTGCTCCCAAATATCCCATGCAGTCAAAGAGTTTGACGTGGAAAAGTGACATGGCAGCAGGGACAATAAATGTAACCATCGAACAGATAGTAACTGCAACGTGGGGCGTGCGGTTAGAAGAATGAGCTTCGCCCATAGAACTGGGAAATAAACCGTGACGCGCCATTGTAAAGAATACTCTTGCGGCTGGATTGATGCTGCCAAGGACGCAAGCAAAGAAGCTAAATAGAGCGCTGAAGGCAATTAATTCTCCTAGAAAACCGACTCCTGCTTGGCGTGATAGAAAACCCAGAGGCTCTTCAGAACTAGCGATAGAAACTCCAGTACCGCTAAATCCTAATACTTCAATGTAGGTCATTGAAATAAAGAATAAACCAGCGAGTACAGCGCTGCCCATAACCGCTCTGGGGATCGTTTTTAAAGGTTGTTTAGCTTCCTCACCGAGGGAAGTCGCACTTTCAAAACCAGAAAAACCGAACATTACTAAGACAAGTCCCATCGCTACGTTACCTGGAGTTACGCCTTCGAGGGTCAACTGGGACATATCTAATACAAAACCTTTGTGTGCCCAAATAATGATCCCCAAAACTGCGATCAAAACCAGGGAAGCGCCTTCGAGCCACAACATGGCCATAGCTGAAAGCTGAATGTCTTTATATGCTGCATACCAGGCTACCGCCGCGCCGATCGCTAACAGGGTTATACTTGACGGATGAATACCTAAATGACCGATCAAATTGCTACTAAAGTTAGCAAACCCACACAAAACTGACATTCCTGTAAAGAGGTAAGCCAGCACTAAACTCCAGCCGCAGATCGCGCCCGCAGTAGGGCCAAGGCCTTTAACTATGTAGGAGTAAAGGGAGCCGGGAGAAGCCGATCTGCTGGCAAATTGGTTGATGTTGATGCTGACAAATACTAGCCCGATCAAGCCAATTAAAAAGCTTAGCCAAGCACCGTTTCCTGAGAGGGCAACGATCAATCCGATGTTGGATGCTGGTATTGTGGTGGGTGCTATGACTGCAAAGGATTGGGCGAGGACTTCTCCAAAGGAAAGGCAATTAGCTCTTAAGTCGTGAGTACCCTGATTGGTTTGAATTTTACTGGTCATAACAGAATCTCCATTCGCTGCCTAGCGATCGCACTTTGCGATCGACTTTAATTTGGGGGTTCTGCCTCTGCGTAGGGCCCGTTGCTCAAGGCGTAAGTTTAACTTTAAGGTTTGTCTCCGATATAATCAAATGTTGTTTTTTATTAAATTAATAACTAGAAGTGATGACTGCTTGGATCTTTTCCTGTACCGGAGGCTGAAAATCTTCTGGCTACGGCACAGGAGGAAATACCTGCAAATAACCGTGTTTTATCGCAGTTGGCAATTGAGTAGGTATTGCTGTTAATTAGCAATTAGCAATTAGTAAGGGTAAAGGGTGATTTGAGGTTTTGGGAGGATGAGATGGCAGGAATGACGCTCGATCAGTTACGAATTTTCATAGCTGTAGCGGAAAATTTGCATTTTAGCCGTGCGGCGGAGGAGCTTTATATTACGCAGCCGGCTGTCAGCGCGGCGGTACAAAGTTTGGAGGAGCAATATGGAGTGAAATTGTTTCATAGAATTGGTCGCCGCATCGAGATCACTGAAGCTGGGAAGTTGCTACAAGGGGAAAGCCAGAAAATTATCGACCAAGTGACGTTGACGGAGCGGGGTTTGCGGGAGCTAAATGACTTGCAGCGGGGCGAGTTGAAGTTGGGGTCAAGTTTAACTATTGGCAACTATTGGCTGCCGGAAAAAATTAGCTTGTTTAAGCGTCAATATCCGGGAATTACTGTTAAGTGTACTTTGGCTAATACAGAAGAAATTTGTTTTGGAACGGCGACGGGGCTGTTTGATTTGGGTTTGGTAGAAGGTAATGTGAAGGCTTCGCTTAAGGTGAGTTTGGAGGAGGAAGTTGTAGGAGGCGATCGCTTGTTAATTGTGGTTGGCAAATCTCACCCTTGGTTTGACGCTAGTGAAATTTCTTTAACGGAAATTCCGACAACTGCTTGGGTAATGCGAGAGTCTGGCTCGGGAACGCAACAAAGCTTTGAACAAGCTTTGCTAAACTGGGGAATTGACTTAAGCCAATTAAATATAATTCTAGTTTTAAACAGCGGCGAGATGGTGAAGGCAATTATTGAAAGCGGTGTAGGTGCGGCGGGAATTTCAGAGTTAATGGTGAATAAAGAATTACAGCTTGGTACGCTGCGATCGCTTCTCATCAAAGATGATAGAAATGGTTTTAGTCAAACTGTTGAAATCACCAGACCATTTTTGAAGCTGAAGCATCGGCAGCGTTTCCAGACTCGACTTGTTCGAGCTTTTGAAGAAATGTTAACGGTTAACGGTTAACGGTTAACCGTTAACTGTTAAAGTCTGTCTTGTGGCATAGTTTGAGCCTAATCAGAATTTGTACTTAAGGTAGAGGTTAAGTAATCTTAAAATCTGGAAAACTAATGAGGAAGATGATTTCAGGGTCAAAATTATGTTTCAAATACTAGAAAAAACAATTCAGCCTTTGTCTTTAAATTTTAAAGTGTTGGAAGTTGCTTATGACCTGTATTTGCAAGCTCCGCAATCTGACTCTCCACTGATTAACTTGAAAGAGTTAGCTCATAAAACTAATGCCAGCATACTCGAATGCCGAAATACAATTGTCACCGCTAATAAAATTGGTAAATTCCCTAATTGTTCTCTTTCTTGTTAAGGCGCTGTTGGCGATCGCCTACTATTGTGATTGGGAAATACTGGTGTTGCCAGCATTAATTAATTTACTCAAATCTAATAATTTTGTATTGCTGTCACCGACAACTAATGGTAAAACCCCATTCCATTTTTCAATTGCTTCCTTTGCCAGAATTTCCGATGTTAAATGATCGCGGAGCAATTTTTGTGCTTCCGCTTCCCCTCTTGCTAAATTCACTTTTGCTTCTGCCTGTTTTATTGCTTTTTGTGCAATAAATTCAGCGCGTTTTGCTTCTTGTTCTGCTATTTGCTTAGCCTCTACCGCAGCGCTAAATTGCGGCGAAAAGTGGACGTGAACTAAAGAGATATCGTCAACGGCAATGTGATAGTCAATTAGTCGGGTTGTTAATGAGGAGTCTAGTCCTGCTTTCACTTCGCCTCGGTTGGTAATGATTTCTTCAGCGGTATACTGTGCAATTACGGCTTTTAACACTTCTTCAACGGCGGGGCTGAGAATGCGATCGATGATTGCTATTTCGCTTCCTATTTCTTGAAAAATTGCATTCGCTTCTTCTGGGATAATATGCCAGTTAAGAGCTACATCAGCGAATACATCTTGGAGATCCTTTGAGGAAGCTTCAGCGGAAATTTCCTGCTTTTGTACTCGCACGCTCAATTTTTGTACTGTGTTAACTATGGGGATAATTGGGTGAATTCCTTCTCCGAGTATCCTTTTTTCCACTTTCCCAAATTCCATTAATACCCCACGTTCCCCAGCATTGACGACGACAAAGAAAGTAGAGATCAGAGCGAGTACCAAGAAAAATAGAGTAAGTCTGATGAAGATATAAATATCTTGGTTAGTTTTAGTTTTAGCTTTGGGAGTTGGAGTTTTACTACTAGATTTAACGCTCATATAGGATATAACAAGTATCTAAATTATTTCTGAATAATGATTTTCTAGCTAATACCTAGAAATAGAAAAATTAGGAATTCAAAGTTTAAAACTAAAACCCATAAATGTTTAGTTTCTAGTTTTTAATTCCTAATTTGAAGGGAAAGGGGATATAATGAGAATAAGTGATAAAGTTCCGGAGGAGCAGGAATTAGATCGCAAATCATTATAGTAGCGCTAGAACAGGAAAAATTTACTGAACTTATGCCAGTTTTCGCGATCGATTATCATTCCTAAGCTGCGGGTATAGCGATTGTGATTCCTTTTTCTTCAAACCGTTCCTGAATCATGGAAAAAAGCTCGGATCGGGTTTTCCAAAAATCAGAGGTTTTTGTCCATGCCAATAAATTGACTTCGATGTAATATTCTCCAAAGTTAGTTCTAGCAGTAATTGGTGGTTCTGGAGTTTTTAGCACTAAGGGATGAGCTGTCGCAATTTCTACGAGTAGATTTTCAACTTCAGAAATTTTATGAATGTAGTTGCAGCGGATTGATAATCGGATTCTGCGCTTCTGATCGTGGCTGTAATTGATAATCTTATCTTCCCAAACTGTATTGTTAGGGATAGTAACAAGATCGTCACTAACAGTTTTTAGCCTCGTATTCGCTAGGCTGATGGAATCAACAGCACCCTCCACACCAGCTAATTCAACTTCATCGCCAACATCAAAGGGTTTGTACAGCATCAGCATCAACCCACTGGCCAAGTTACCAAGGTTACTTTGCAAAGCAAAGGCAAAGATAAAACTCGCACCCCCAACTACAGCTAAAATAGGTGCAAGACTAACTTCTAGTGCTGTCAAAGCTAGAAGCAGACCAACTACAATTCCGCCTCGCTTGATGATAACAACGATAAATTGCCGCAACAATTTGGAGGTATTAGACAGTTTAAGCAGCTTGCTAACTAGCACACCTAGTATTTGAAAAAAGAGGATGGAAGCAAGCACAATACCAACAAATTTACCGATATTGCCTGCCCAACGTAAACCACCTTCATCTGATTTTAACCAACTAAGGGTACGCACGCCTAGACCTTGAGTATCCTTGACATCGATTTCAGCTTTAGTGATGGCTTCAATGTATTTGCGGTAAGACTTTGTATCGCCACCTTTGCGATCCAATTCTTCTAAAATAACGTTGAAGCGGTCTACAACTGCCGTGCGTCCAGACTGAAGATTCGTAGCATTAACAACCAATTGGTTTTTCAATGCTGATTCATCTTTAGCATTTGCTTCCAACTTGTCTGCGGTTTTTTCAAGCTGCTGCCCTTTTTTGTCTTGGTTTGCTTGAATATTAGCAGCCGCAGGTGAACCCGCAGTTGGTGTTTCACCACCCGCTTTGATTGTCGTGTTTTCAATGGTGGCTGCTGCTTCATCAAGTTTCTGAGAAGATTTATCGGCTGCGCCTGTACCCCCCGCAGTGCTAGTAGTCCCACTAATAGCTTCCCGTGCGGTTTTGACTTGTGCGTTAGCCTCTTCTATTTTTTGCGTAGCTTCCTGGTATTCGGGGGATTTGGGATCGGCAATGGCTTTTTGGGCTTGTTCTGCGTCCTCAAAGGCTTTAATCGCTTTGTCTAGTGCGTCAATTTTTTGAGTAGCAGCGGTGTATGCTGGTGAATTAGCAGGTATTTTCTCTCGCTCTTTCTTCGCTTCATCAAGGGTTTTTTTTGCCTCGTCTAGTTCTCCTGTTTTCTCAGCTTTTTTCAAAGCTGCGTTCAGGGTACTATCTTGTTTAAGTTCCTTTTTAACTTCAGTTGCTTCTTTTAAGCCTTCCTGGGCTTTTTTGAGTTTTTCTTTAGCTTCTTCTGCCTTTTTAGTAGCTTCTTTGTATTCTTTTGAGCCGGGGACAGCGCTCTTTAGAGCTTTGTCACTTTCTTCTAGTGCTTTCTTTGCCTCGTCTAGAGAACTTGCGACTTCTTGCTGTTTGCTGATCGATCTATTTTGACGCTTGATGGCAATTTCGGCATCACTAATTTCTTTGACTTTATTTTTGAGTAACAATTGCCAGCCTGCGGCTTCGTTTTGAAGTTCATCTAGGGAAAGAGGTTTGACTAGCAGTTGTAATTCATCAACAGGAATGTCTGGCTCTTTAGTCGTAACTGCTGCTTTTGGATCTCCTTTTGGTGCAGGATCGACTTTCTCGGTTTCAGCGGGAGCTGGAGTTGTGGCTTCAGGGGGTTCAAACTGCGATCGCGCTGGTATTGCCCAGACTACCAAAACGCTAATAACTCCGGTGAGTAAAATTGCACGGACTCGTTTACGTAACATTTGACTGTTTCTCCTAAAGAATCAATCTCAGCCTAGATTACTACCTGAAGTTCCTGATTGTCAATACTCAGGAGTTTTTCAGAAGATCCGGTTTTTATATTTAAGTCTCACAGCTTTTGATCGGAAAATATTTTAATATTTATTATGAGGATCGATAACTAAAACTTAATGATAGACCCTGTTAATTTTAAAATTAGTAGTTAGTAATTCCCAAACTAACTTATAAATGTTATATTGAGTTTGTTGTAATTTGGCATACTAAAATATGTCGGCGGGTTCCTTTGAAAAAAACAGTTTTGGTTGGCAGTTAGTACAACTACAACAGCGAGTGCAGGAGTGGTGGGAATTGAAAACTTCCCACGCTTCCCCAAATCTACAACTGCCATCATGGTTTAATTCTCCGCTGTTTTGGAATATTGCTAAAGCAGTGTTTTGGTTGATTTTGATAATCCTAGTAATTTGGGTCATTTCGCAACTTTGGCAATGGTTACGGCCTTATGTTTATACTTTAAGGAAGGTAGGTCAGCGGACTGAAGATGGTACCCAAAAAACGAAGAAGGAAATATCTGCTACTGGTTGGTTGCAGCGATCGCAAAAATTCAAAACGCAGGGTAATTACCGCGAAGCTTGCCGTTGTCTATACATGGCAATGTTACAAAGATTAAATGATGTTGGTTCTGTTCCTCACCAAGTCAGCCGCACTGACGGGGAATATTGGCAATTAATTGATAGTTTACCGCAGCCAATACCTTATCAAACTTTGCTAACTACTCACGAACTGCTATATTTTGGTAATGCCGAAGCAACACCATCGGTATTTGAAGAGTGCGAGCAAGCTTACCGAGAAATAGAGGCAATTTCTAAATGAAACTTTCAAAGCGGCGGCTGTGGATATTGGGCGCGATCGCAATTGGCGCGATCGCCCTTCTCACCCTTTTAATTGCACCTACTAATAGCAAAATTAATAGCGGTTCTACTTATAACAGATCGCCGTCAGGTTACGGCGCATGGTATACTTTCATGTCAGACAGAGGAACCCCCGTGAAGCGGTGGCAAAAACCTTTTGTAGACTTAGCTGCCAACAAAAACGCTCGACCTCCTGTTACGCTGTTGCGCGTCTACAGTGGCTCGACAATAGAAACACTTTCTCCTGTGGAGGAAGAGTGGATTAAACGCGGCAATATCATGGTAAATTTAGGAGTAAAGGAACCAGTCACAGCAGCACCTTTTAGTACAGAACATGATAGTAAGGCAGGCAAAGTTAAGATTGACACGGGACGGCGGGGGAGGAATAGTGAAAACTCAATATTGAGCGATCGCTTTGGTGCAATTGTTTGGGAAAAAAGTTATGGAAAAGGGCGAGTAATTTATGCCATTACGCCTTATTTAGCTGCTAATGCTTATCAAGATTTTCAGGGGAACTATGAATTTTTAGCGCAGATAGTTACTCAATTTGCGGCTCAAGGAGAAAACAAAAAGACTCCAGCCCAAGTTTCCAGTCAAATCTGGGTTGATGAATATTTACATGGTTACAAAGATCGAGAAATTATCAAGCGCGAAACCGCAGAAACCTTAATCGGTTATTTACTAAAAACTCCTTTGTTTCCAGTTTTTGTGCAGGCTATAACTATTCTCCTCGTAGCTATTCTAGCAGGTACGCGCCGTTTTGGACAGCCAGCAATGTTATCAACACCGACAGTTGACAATAGCGAAGCCTATATCCAAGCCTTAGCGGGTGTGTTACAAAAAGCAAACAGCAGTGATTTTGTCCAAGAAGTTTTAGGCAAAGAAGAACAATTACAACTGCAAAAAGCTCTATTATTAGGACAGGTTCCCCTCGACGATGGATTCCTCCTAGAAGCTTGGACTAGACAAACAGGGCGTGACCCCGCAGAATTAGAAAAACTGCTGCGATCGTCACAGCAAAAACGGCGAATTAGTGAGACAGATTTGCTAAGCTGGTTGAGTAAATGGCAGCAAATCCGCAGTCACATTCCCTTTGATAACAGATCTAACTAACATGAGCGAAATCAACGACGTATTTAACCGCCTCAGCCAAACCCTCGATCGGATCGTTGTCGGTCAATCTGCCTTAGTACAGCAATTACTGGTAGCACTTTTGAGCAGTGGGCACGTCATTATTGAAGGAGTGCCGGGAACGGGAAAAACTCTGCTGGTTAAAGTGCTAGCTAGGCTAATTCAAGCACAATTTCGGCGCATTCAATTAACACCAGATATTTTGCCTTCGGATATTTTAGGAACAAATATTTTTGACTTAAATAGCAGAAATTTTACCCTGAAGAAAGGGCCGATTTTTACTGAGGTTTTACTGGCTGATGAAATTAACCGTACACCGCCAAAAACTCAGGCCGCACTGTTGGAAGCGATGGAAGAACAACAAGTAACTTTAGATGGGGAAACTTTGCCGCTACCGGAATTATTTTGGACGATCGCGACTCAAAACCCCTTAGAATTTGAAGGAACTTACCCACTACCAGAAGCGCAGTTAGACCGATTTTTATTTAAGCTGGTAGTTGATTACCCAGATGGGGCGGCAGAAAAGCAAATGTTGCTCAATGCTCAAGCAGGGTTTCGCGCTAAACGTCTCGATTTAGTTCAGATCAAACCTTTAGCAACAGTAGAACAAATTATTAGTGCTCGTCAAGCGGTTCTTGCCCTCAAAGCTGATGAGAAAGTATTAGATTATGTGCTGGCTTTGGTACAGAATACGCGCAAACATCCCGATTTGTTTTTAGGTGCTTCTCCGCGAGCGGCTGTAGCTTGGTTGCAAGCTAGCAAAGCTCATGCTTGGCTACAAAGTCGCGATTATGTTAATCCTGATGATGTGAAGGCAATTGCGCCGCCTCTTTTGCGCCATAGACTCATGCTTAAACCAGAAGCACAATTAGATGGTGTACAAATTGATGCGGTAATTGCTTCTATATTAAAGCAGGTTGCGGTGCCAAGATAATCTGATTAAAATTGACTGTAAACTTATAGATGAGTAATAGAACTGCTTGGGGATACATCCGAAAAATTAAGGGAAATAGCGTCGCAACGGGTACAGATATCGCGGGTTGAAAGGCTAATGGTTGTGCTACTGAACGTTTTCTTTAGTACCCAAATTGGAGACCACGAAAACCTTGCGATCGCTCAATTAGAGAAAAGTTCTAGAATTAAAGCTGAAATGCACGAGCCAACATGAGCAAATTCCCACCCAAGAAAACCCCAGCGAACGAACAACAAGAGAACACAACAGCACAGGCATTGCGACAAGCTCACTTCGACGCTTTTTTTGCAGGTGCCAATGCGGGAATGCTGATTTTCGATCGCCAACTCCGCTACGTCCAAATTAACGAAGTTCTGGCCCAGACCAATGGCGTTTGTGTGGCAGACCATATTGGTAGGTCAGTGCGTGAAGTGCTGCCAGAATTGGCTCCGACTGTAGAACCAATTTTACAAGGAATTCTGGATACAGGCAAGCCAATTCTTAACTATGAATTAGTGGGTGAAACGCCGAAACAACCAGGCATCCTGCGCTACTGGCAAGCATCTTACTATCCTTTGCTGGATGAAAATGGTCTGGTTTTTGGTATTGGTGGCATTGTGATTGAAATTAGCGATCGCAAGCAGGCAGAATTTCTCCTCAAGCAAAGTGAAGAACGATTTCGTTCTTTGATGGAAGCCAGCGCTCAAATTATTTGGATTGCTAATGCAGACGGCGAATTGGCGATCGAGCAACCTACTTTGGGTGCATTTACAGGACAGACATTTGATGATTACAAAGGATGGGGCTGGCTAGATGCGATCCACTCAGACGATCGCCCTCACGTTGCCAGCCTATGGTCGGTTGCTGTGGTCAATCGATCGCTCTATGAAACTGAATTGCGTATGCGCCGTCATGACGGGGAATACCGCTACATGAGTTGTCGTGGTGTACCAATTCTGAACGCGGATGGTTCAATTCGGGAATGGATTGGAGCTAATACAGATATTACCGCTCGTAAACAAGTAGAAGTGGAGCTACGCGAACGCAACGCACTGCTAAACTCTATTTTAGAAAGTACGCCAGACATCATTGTTGTTAAAGATCGACAAGGGCGTTATGTTGCCATTAACTCCAATGTGGCAAACTTTTTGGGCAAGCCAATTGACGAAATCATCGGCAAAGATGATTTAGAATTAATGTCGCCTGACACTGCCCCTGAAATGATGGCAAAAGATCGCCAAATTATGGCAGCAGGAATCACTGAGAGTTACGAGGAAGATATCTCTGCTCATAATGAAACCCCTACAACATTTTTGACTACAAAAGCTCCTTGGCGAGATGCTAATGGCAATATTCTCGGCATCATCGCCACAACACGAGATATTAGCGAGCGCAAACAAGCAGAAGATGCTATCAAACAAAGCGAAGAACGCTATCGTTCCCTAATCCTTGCCACCTCCCAAATTGTCTGGACAGCAGATGCTGAAGGAAGAGCCCAGGATATACCGAGTCTGAGAGCTTATACCGGACAAACAGAAGCAGAGGTAATGGGTTTTGGCTGGTTAGATGCCATGCACCCAGACGATCGCGAACGAACGAATCAGAGCTGGATGAATGCAGTGCAAACGAAAAGTGCGTATGATATAGAATATCAAATTCGCGGAGCGGATGGAAACTATCGGTATTTTCAAGGTAGAGGCGTACCCATTCTGAATGAAGATGGCAGCATCCGCGAGTGGGTTGGCACTTGCACCGATATCCACGATCGCAAACAAGCAGAAATTGCCCTAGCAAAAGCCAAGGAAGCAGCAGAAGCTGCTAGTCGGGCAAAAAGCGAATTCCTTGCCAACATGAGCCACGAGTTGCGGACTCCCCTTAATGGCATCATGGGATACGCTCAGATTCTTCAGCGTTCTAAATTATTAAAAGAAGAAGATCGATCGCGCATTGATGTTATTTATCAGTGTGGTTCCCATTTACTGACTTTAATCAATGATATTCTCGATTTATCGAAGATTGAAGCGCAGAAAGTGGAACTCCAGCTCACCGAGTTTCATTTGCCAGCCTTCCTCCAAGGTGTAGCAGAGATGTGTCGCATCCGAGCTGAAATTAAGGGAATTAACTTCCATTTTCAATCAACTTCCGAACTCCCAATCGGTATTCGTGCCGATGAAAAACGCTTGCGACAAGTGTTAATTAATCTCTTAAGCAACGCTATTAAATTTACGGATGCGGGCAGTGTCACTTTTACGGTTAGTTTTGCCACAGAACGAAAAATTCGCTTTGAAGTCCGCGACACAGGTACAGGTATAGCACAAACTCATCTGCAAGCTATCTTTCAGCCCTTTGAGCAGGTAGGCGATCGCAAACGACAGACGGAAGGCACCGGATTGGGACTAGCAATTAGCCAAAGGCTTGTAGAACTAATGGGCAGTACAATTCAGGTTCAAAGTGATGTAAATGTTGGCAGTATTTTCTGGTTCGATGTCGATCTGCCTCAAGCCAATGAATGGATAAAAACAGCTCAAGCCGACGATCGCGGGCAGATTATAGGCATCAAAGATCGCCAACCTAAAATTGTGGTGATTGATGACAAATGGGCTAACCGTTCGGTAATTAGTAATTTGCTCACTCCGATCGGCTTTGAGGTATCTGAAGCGAATGATGGACAAGAAGGTTGGGAAAAAATTCTAGAGGTACAGCCAGATTTAATCGTTACCGATTTATTAATGCCAGAACTAGATGGCTTCGAGCTAATTAAGCGGATTCGAGAATCGGAAACCTCCAAAGATATCATCATTATCGTCTCTTCTGCCAGTGTATTTGAGACAGATCAATACAGAAGCTTAGAAGCGGGAGGCAACGACTTTCTACCCAAACCTATTCAGGCAACTGAACTCCTGCAAAAATTGCAAAAATATCTTCACTTGGAATGGCTCTACGAAGCGCATGAATCTCCAATCTTGACGGCAGCGGATACCAATGAGATAATTGCGCCGCCTGCTACGGAAATGGAAATACTATATGAGCTGGCTATGAAAGGTGATTTTAGGGGAATTGTAAAACAAGCAGCATTACTTGAACAGATAGATCCCAAATATATTCCCTTTGCTAAAAGATTACATCAAATGGCAAAGGAGTTTCAAGACGAAGAGATTTTAACGTTTATTCAGTCCTACAAGCAAGTTTTATGAATTCAGCAATCCAACCAACTGGTACGATTCTTATAGTTGATGACAATTCAGCCAACTTGGGTGTATTATCTGATACCTTAAGTCAGTCAGGATTTGAAGTTCGGGTCGCGAAATCTGGAAAGATGGCACTAGAGCGAGTCAAATATGCTCTACCCGATCTGATCTTGCTAGATGTGATGATGCCAGAGATTGATGGATTTGAAACCTGTCGTCGATTACAGGCAGATCCAGAAACTAAACAGGTTCCCATTATATTTATGACGGCGCTCTCGGATACAGCCAATAAAGTTGAGGGTTTTCAGTTGGGGGCGGTAGATTATATTACCAAACCCTTTCAACAGGAGGAAGTATTAGCTCGTGTCAAGCTACATTTAAAACTTCATGTTCTAGCTGAGGAATTAGAAGATAAAAATACGCTGTTAGAGCATAAAGTTGCAGAAGTCAGCCAAGCTTATGATGATCTGAAATCAATGCAAAGTAAGTTAATCCAAAGCGAAAAAATGTCCAGCTTAGGGCAAATGGCGGCTGGCATTGCCCATGAAATTAATAACCCTATAAATTTCATTTCTGGCAATTTAGTTTATGCCCAAGAGTATGCTGATAAATTACTAAAAATTATCCACCTTTATCAAGAAGATTATGCAAATCCAACCCCTCGAATTCAAGCAGCAATGGATGAAGTAGAACTGGAATTTTTGGAGGAAGATTTTATCAAAGTTCTTGATTCCATCAACTTAGGGACGTACCGTATTCAGGAGATTGTCAAGTCTATGCGAATTTTTTCTCGTGTAGATGAGGCAGAATTGAAAGCCGTAGATATTCATGAAGGAATTGATAGTACGCTCACAATCTTGCATCATCGTTTAAAAGCCAAACCAGAGCATCCTGAGATCGAAGTAGTAAAAAATTACGGTCAGCTTCCCCCCGTAGAATGCCATGCCGGACAACTCAATCAAGTGTTCATGAATATTATTTCCAATGCCATTGATGCTTTGGATGAATCTAATCAGCGGCGTTCGTTTGCAGAAATCAAACAACAGCGGAACCGTATTGAGATTTGTACAAAAGTAATTGATGAGAATTGGGTTGCTATTCATATTAGTGACAATGGTTTGGGAGTTTGCGAAACCATAGAAGCAAATGTATTCGATCCATTTTTTACCACTAAACCTATCGGTAAAGGAACTGGCTTGGGGCTATCTATAAGTTATCAAATTATTGTTGAAAAGCATGGGGGTAGATTATTCTGCCAGCCTATATCAGGACAGGGGATAGAATTCGTCATTGAAATTCCAATTCGACAACAAGTTTATAAAGATACTTAGTTTGCTGTGCAATGTCTCTTTGGCGAGCAATTTCTTAAAGAGACTTGAACAAGAAAAAATGTAAAATTTTATGTGCTTTAGTGGCTATCCTTTAAACTTAAAATCATGATTGTTTCGGCTCGCGTTTATTTTCTGTTAATACTGGGAATGGCGATCGCACTTTTCCTAGCTATTTTTGTCAGCCAACAGGCAAGTTTTCTAGGCATCCTAATTTTTGATAGTTTAGTTCTAGGTTTAGCCGTTGTAGACGCGCTGCTGGTTAAATCTCACAAGGTGGAAATAACGCGCTATCCTTTGCACAGGCTTTCGATTGGGCGCGATAATGCTGTGATGATTGAGGTGCGATCGCACGATAAACCCGCTCAAATTCGACTCCGTGACTATTATCCGCTAGAGTTTGAGGTTTCTCAACCGCTGTTGCAAGCCGCGATCGCACCCAATAGCACTCAAGAACTTACTTATACAATCCGCCCTACAAGTCGCGGTGAGTATAATTGGAGTGCTATACAAGTGAGGCAATTAGGAGCCTGGGGGCTGGCGTGGTTGGATTGGAAAGTACCTCTAAGTGAGAAAGTCGCAGTTTATCCCGACTTAGTGGGGCTCAAAGAGCTTTCGATCCGCCTCACTTTAGAAAATACTGGTACAATGCGCCAAATGCGGAGACTGGGATCGGGTACGGAGTTTGCGGAATTGCGGGAATACGGCGTTGGCGACGACACGCGCTTGATAGACTGGAAAGCGACTGCTAGGCGATCGCGCCCTTTAGTGAGAGTATTGGAACCCGAAAGAGAGCAAACTTTAATTATTTTACTCGATCGCGGCCGCTTGATGACAGCACGAGTGCAGGGTTTAAAGCGATTTGACTGGGGATTAAATGCAACTCTATCGTTAGCATTAGCAGGATTAAATCGGGGCGATCGCCTCGGAATTGGAGTCTTCGATCGCGAAGTCACCACCTGGATACCACCCGATCGCGGCCAACATCAATTATCTAAATTAATTGAACGTTTGACACCAATTCAGCCAGTTTTGTTAGAACCAGACTACGTTAACGCCGTCACAAAACTGGTAAATCAACAAACACGCCGCGCTTTAGTAGTGTTAATTACTGACATAGTAGATGTCACCGCCTCGGCTGAATTGCTGTCAGCATTAGCGCGATTAACACCTCGTTATTTACCTTTTTGTGTAGCATTGCGAGATCCGCAAGTTGACAATTTAGCACACGCGCCAACCCTTGAGATTGCACCTGCTTATACTCGAGCTGTCGCCTTAGATTTACTCAGTCAGCGGCAAATTGCTTTTGCACAGTTAAAGCAGAAAGGTGTTTTAATTTTGGATGCACCCGCAAATCAAATTAGCGAACAATTAGTTAATAGATATTTGCAACTAAAAGCTCGGAATCTACTTTAGAAATTAGTGAAATTATGTTCGAGTTCTTCCATATTCAGCTATTCAGAACTATTAGTAAAATATGGTAAAGGTTCTTTTATCCTATACCAATTTTTATATATAAATCTCATCACCCAAGGAGCAGATAAAACCAAGCAAAAGACACCGAAGGGAAACTGAGAGCGAAATTGTTCTAGAACGCCAACAGTTTTATAATAACCCAAGAATGTTAATAACAAACTCCACATTAGAAATATAGCACTGTCTAAAATTATAGCTATCAGTGGTACGATCAGTGTGCGTGTTTTTAAATAGAGTAGCGTGTATACTAATATCAAGCTGATTATACCAAATATATGCCGATAACCTCCGAGTGAAAACAGTAAGCACAGAGCTATTATAGCTCCTCTATTTCCCCACTTAGTAGCCCATCGGTGTAGAAGAAAACATTGGAAAATAACGGCATAAAATATTGGAGAAACTACCAAGAGATTGATCGCAGACAACAAGCAGTAAAGTGGAGGAGAAAATGTTTTTGAGGCAACAACTAATAAACCGTTATTGATATTGTCAATAAGCAAGTTTTCTACAAGGGAAGGGTTAAGAAAAGACAAATAGTAATATGAAACCCGAAAGCTGCCTATGGAAAAAAGAACTCTAGCAATAACCAGACCAACTATTGGGAGCCATTGATAGTTAATTGCTACTTTACCGACAAGCTGTTTAACGTTAATTCCTACCAACTTAAATTGTCGCAGTAACCACGCAAATGAAAAAATTGCTAAATAAATTACAATTATTTCTTGATAAAATGGATCTTGTCCAGAGAACTTTATTCCCCGTAGAGAAGTCGGTATTGCTATTTGGAAGGAAATCCCTATACCCACTAATAACCACCAGCCAACTAGATGGCGAAATTTGATTAGACAAAAGGGATTTTCTTCAGGAAAACGGATGTTAGAAAGAGTCATATTGATAATTATTATTCATGGTTTATCGTTCTTGAGTCACTTGATGCGATCGCTTCCTACTACAATACACCACCAACAGCGCAAAAATCACTATTCCAGCCAGATACTTAAAAGCATCTGGAACCCCAGGATTAGGAGAGAAAAACCCCTCAATAGTACCCGCCATCACCAACATCGGTACAATTCCAAAGACCAATTGTGCAGCCAGAAAACCGTAAAACTTAAGTGCATCAACCCTGCTATACTTGCCAGGAAATAAAACCGCTCTAGCAATCAATAAACCAGCACCACCCGCCAAAAAAATCGCAGGCAATTCTAAAGCACCATGGGGAAAAACAAACGCCCAAAAAGGGTAAGCTAAATTATGTTGACCTACTAAAGTACCAATTGCCCCCAGCATCACACCATTCACCGCCATAATATAAGTAGTGTAAATTCCCGCAGTAATACCGCCGCCAATAGCAGCAAAACAAACAGATAAGTTATTAACCATAATATTGCTAGAAGCTAAAGGTTCAACACCCACAATTGAACCCATCCACAACTCACCGCGATCGCGCACTTTTTCTATCAAATTTTCTGGTACTGCCAGCGACATAAACGCCGGATCTTGCCAAGCAAACCACCACGCAATCAACGCCGCTAACAAACAAATCCCTGTCGCTATCAATGTATAACCAAAAGTTTCCTGCACTACCGCCGGAAAACCCCATCGGCAAAACTCTATAACCCCTTGCCAATCTTGGCGGCGCGAACCTTGGTAAATTTGACTGTAGGCGCGAGAAGTCAGCTTTTGCAAATCTTGTACCATAGTATTTCCTACTTGGTTAGTGCGAGCGCGAGCCAAATCCGCCGAAACTGAACGGTACAAACTTGCTAATTCCCTAATTTCTGACGCTGGTAACGACTGCGGCCCCTTTTTTTCGACTTTTATTAACAGAGCATCCAACCGTTTCCACTTCGGTTCCCGCCGTGCAATCCAACGTTGAAGATTCATAAACATTTACCTTTGATTTTGCTAAACATAGTTTAAGATATTTGTAAATTTTCCTCCTCCACTAGCCAGAAAAGTCTAGGTATGCCTAAAAATACTAATTTTAGCTCTGCGAGCGGCCCTGTGAGCGTCGGCAATGTCGTTAGTGCTGGCTTACGTATTTACCGCGATCGCTTTCAGTTATATTACGGTCTGGCCTTTAGCGCTTATGCGTGGATTTTAATTCCCATTTATGGCTGGGCTAAATTTTCTGCCATTTCGGGACAGATAGCTCGCCTAGCTTACTGTGAAGTCAGCGAAACACCAGAAACACCAAGCGAAGCTCGCAGCTATGTCGAACCTCGGATGTGGACTTTCTTCTGGGCAGGGTTATTAGTCAGTTTGATTATACTAGGAGTAACAATTGGCGGTGGAGTTGTTTTTGGTATAGTTGCCGTTGGCATTGCTGCAATTGTTGGACAGCAAGCAACTGGTGTCGGAATTTTAATTGCATTTTTATTGGGTGGGGTAGCATTAATTGCCTTTTTATTTGGATATATTTGGTTCTTCTCTCGCGTATCACTGGTGGAAATGCCGATAGCAATTGAAGATAATATAACCGCCAGTTCAGCAATTAGTCGTAGTTGGGAATTGACTAAAGGATTAGTCGGACACCTACAATTAATATACTTAGTTGCTTTTTTGATTAGCCTACCCATCAGCATTTTCATTAATATAATCAGCACCGTACTGCAAGCTATTTTACCTCTGGTATTGCCCAAGGATTCTCCTGTTTTCAGCTTAGTATTTTTGATACTGAATCTAGGACTTACCTTTGCCAGTAGTGCGCTTTTAGTACCATTTTGGCAAGCGATTAAGGCCGTTATTTACTACGATATCCGTAGCCGTAAAGAAGGTTTGGATTTGCAGTTACGTGATGCCGATTACTAAATGATGGGCAATTTTTTTATATTTTATCTAGCCAATAGAATTCACGACTACACAAACGATGTCCGCCTGCACGAACTGGTAAGCTGTTAGGCATTAAACGATTAACGATCCATGTAGGGTGCGAGTAAAGCGAACACTTACGCTTACATGGAACACGCTTATCTACTGACGCACCCTACAATCTTCTTTCTTCCCTCTTCCTTCTTCCTTCTTCCTTCTTCCTTCTTCCTTCTACTTACATGAGATTTTTTAATAGATTTTCCCTACAAACTCCTGAAAGCGTAGAACTTGAATTTACTTTGGCAGGGATTGGCAACCGCGCCTATGCTCTCCTAATTGACTATATAATTTGGGGTTTGATTCAGCTTGTTTTTGCGCTAGCTTGGCTGATGTTGTATGTGATTTTGTCAGATGCGATCGCCAGAATTGCAGGTAACATCAGCAACTTAGAAACATGGCTATTAGCCATACAAATTTTAATTAGTTTCTTTATTTATGTAGGCTACTTCGTCTGCTTTGAAACTCTGTGGCAAGGTCAAACTCCCGGCAAACGCTACGTTAAAATTCGTGTCATCCGCGACGATGGCCGGCCAGTCAGACTGCAACAGTCAACACTACGAGCATTACTGCGGCCAGTAGACGATCTATTTTTTATAGGATTATTTCTGATCGCCTTAAACCAGCGCGAAAAACGCTTAGGAGATTTAGTAGCAGGTACATTAGTAATTCAAGAAGAACAAGCCAGCGCGATCGCAGAATTAAAACTATCAGACTCCGCACAAACACTAGCAAACCAGCTACTTAACGAAGCAGAATTGTCACGATTGTTACCAGAAGACTTTGCTGTAATTCGCCAGTATTTGCAGCGACGCGATGCCATGATACCCAAAGCCAGAGAAGAATTGAGCAAGCAACTAGCCACTCAAGTCAAACAACTAATTGCTTGGGAAAAAAGCCAGGAAAAAATTTCTGCTAACGTATTTTTAGAAGCTGCCTATCTAGCTTACCAGCAGCAAAGCTACTAAAACTTGCTGCCCATCAACTTATATACTAAGCAGCCCAGAATTGCAGCAATCTTGTACAATGCAGCGAAAGTACAAACGTTTTTTAACTTAAACAGCCTGGGGGTAACATAATGGGAGACTTACAGCGAGTACCAGTCGGAATAGTTGGCGCATCAGGCTACGGCGGCGTGCAACTTGTGCGACTGTTAGCGGATCACCCAAAAGCCGAAGTAGTTTATGTAGGTGGTGATAGCAGTGCTGGCAAACCTTTTTCCAGTTTATACCCACACTTAAGCAACTCGATTGATTTGACGATCGAAGCGATCGACTTGGAAAATATCGCCTCTAAATGTGAAGTAGTATTTCTCTCACTCCCTAACGGTTTAGCGTACCAGATGGCACCAAAATTGGTAGAAAAAGGGTGTAAAGTTTTGGATTTGTCAGCAGATTATCGGTTTGCTAACTTAGAAACATATAAAACTTGGTATGGAGGCGATCGCCAAGACGCAGAGATCGCATCAACTGCTGTCTATGGCCTACCAGAACTTTACCGCGATCGCATCAAAAACGCCCAACTCGTAGGCTGCGCTGGCTGCTACGTCACCGCCAGCCTCCTCGCCCTCGCACCCCTACTCAAACAAGGCATCATCATCCCTGAAACCGCCATCATTGATGCCAAATCAGGCACTTCTGGCGGCGGGCGCAAAGCCGAAATCAACCTCTTACTAGCCGAAGCAGACAACTCCCTCGCTGCCTACGCCGTTACCCGCCACCGCCATACCCCCGAAATCGAGCAAATTTGCAGCGATTTAGCCGGGCACGACATCAAAGTACAATTCACACCCCACCTCATACCAATGGTGCGAGGCATCCTAGCCACAGTCTACGCCAACCTTCGCGATCCCGGATTAGTCCGAGAAGATTTACTCACAATCTTCAACGCCTTCTACCGGAATTGTCCCTGGGTAAAAATCCTACCTAGCGGCGTTTATCCGCAAACAAAATGGGCCTGCGGCACTAATCTTTGTTACATCGGCGTAGAAGTAGATCCGCGTACCGACAGAGTAATTGTCATGTCAGCAATTGATAACCTGATCAAAGGTCAAGCTGGACAAGGAGTGCAGTGTATGAACTTAATGATGGGATGGGAAGAAACTTTAGGGTTGCCCCAGCTAGGTTTTTATCCATAAAAACAGTTAAAACCGTTAACAGTTAACCGTTAACAGTTAACCGTTAACTGTTAACAGTTAACCGTTAACAATTAGACAGACTTCGGCCCAAAACCAACAGCACCAGCATACACAGCGCGAGCTCCCAACTCACCTTCTATCCGCAACAAACGGTTATACTTAGCAACCCGTTCGCTACGACACAAAGAACCCGTCTTAATTTGACCAGCGCGAGTTGCCACTGCTAAATCCGCAATAGTAGTATCTTCCGTTTCACCCGAACGGTGACTAATAATCGACCGATAACTATTGCGAGTTGCCAAATCTATAGTATCCAGAGTCTCAGTTAAAGAGCCAATTTGATTAAGTTTAATCAAAATCGAATTGCTAGCTTTCAAATCGATACCCTTTTGCAAGCGAGTCCGATTAGTAACAAACAAATCGTCACCCACTAACTGAGTTTTGCTGCCCAACTTCTGCGTCAGCAGCACCCAATTTTCCCAGTCATCTTCGTGCAAAGCATCTTCAATTGAGACAATCGGATATTGCCCCACTAAACCATCCAAATAATCAATCAACTCTGCTGGTGAATGAGCGCTACCATCATAGGTATACTTCCCATCTTTGTAAAACTCGCTAGCAGCGACATCCAAAGCCAGAGCAACTTGTTCCCCTGGTTTGTAACCAGCTTTTTCAATCGCAGCTATTAACAAATCCAAAGCTTCTTGATTGGATTTGAGATTAGGAGCAAAGCCACCTTCATCGCCAACACCCGTCAGCAAATTTTTATCTTTTAAAACTTTGCTCAGGGATTCAAATACTTCTGCCCCCCAGCGCAAAGCTTCAGTAAATGATGGCGCACCCAAGGGGACAATCATAAATTCTTGAATGTCCACATTGTTATCAGCATGAGCTCCGCCGTTGATCACATTCATCAGCGGAACTGGCAAAAGATTGGCTTGCGGGCCGCCCAAATAGCGGTAGAGAGGAAGGGCCAAGGTGTCCGCTGCTGCCTTCGCTGTTGCTAGGGAGACTGCTAGGATGGCGTTAGCGCCCAAGTTCGATTTGTTGGGCGAGCCGTCTAAATCAATCATAGTGCGGTCTACCAAAGCTTGGTCGATCGCGTCTACATTCGACAAAGCGGGGGCAATTTTCTCTTCCACATTCTGAACCGCTTTGAGAACGCCTTTGCCGCCGTAGCGCTTTTTATCGCCATCCCGCAGTTCGTGGGCTTCAAAAGTACCTGTCGATGCGCCGCTGGGCACTTGGGCAAGTCCGACTGCGCCGTTGATTAAATACACCTCTGCTTCAACTGTGGGCCGTCCCCGCGAGTCGAGAATTTCCCTTGCCCGAATTGAGTCGATCGCTGTGTCTAGCATAGTTTAATGGTTCTCTACGTTAGTTGAGGCCTGATGGCTCTTTGTTGTCATTTAACCGCTAATAGGTTATGCGATCCCCGGTCGGGTTGGCACTATGTTAAAAATGTTTGCGGATTTGAGGCTGCACATCTGGGGTAGGGGAACCAGCTTGCATGGAAACAAAAGAGTTGTTGTCAGCGTTAACAAAGCAGACGAAGTGCGAGTAAAATTTACCCAGAAATGCCTAAACCAGAAATCATGCTGCTACGGTTGCTCTGGGCAAAATTAGTCTCAAGCCCGTTACAATCATTCTGGGCTATGGAACAACAACAAAATTCGCAACGGATTTGTAACGGATTTAACGGATGAGTTATCGGTTTCTTTGCAGCCCTCACCCCCCATGCCACAAGCCCGATATTGAGTTGTGAAAAAGATTGTGAAACCAGTTTACTCAGAGCAAACACTAAAATCTCTGGCAACCGCCAAACAGGAAAAAATGACCCCTATTAGCGATCGCGCTCGATTGCGGCTTTTCTCTCAACGTTCCCTGCTGTTAGGAATCGGTTGTCTCGCTACTCTAGGACTTCTCAGCAAGGGTATGGTTTGGGCCCAAACCGAGGCTCCGCAAGTAGAAATAACTGCCCCGCAACCCTCGGAAGCTCCTCCCAGCCACTCAGAACCCACAGCCGCAGTTGAACCGGAAATTGCCCCACCACAGGAAGCCCCGGAATTGCCGCCAATTACTGAACACCCAGAGCAACCAGAGTACGTTCCCGAAACCCCGGCTGCGGCTGCTCCAGAGCCTTATTTGCCAGAGCCAGAAATTGCTCCGCCAACTGTAGAAGCGCCCACAGCCGCAGAGTCTAATCCTGAGCCACCAGCTAACTCTAACAACGCCTATATCGATCCCACTGACTATAATGTTGGTGCCACTAACACCTATGAAGCACCTACAGCAGTTCAGTTTTCTGAACGCTCAACTGGATGTGACGCTGTTGTAGGAACGGGGCAAGAAATTGCTGGAGCCTTGTGTGCTCCGCCTGCACCACAGCAGCAGACAGCCGATGCGAACACGGGGAACCCCTACGCTGAAAATGTCGCCGCCCCTACAGCTCGTAAAGCCTGGGAAAATGGCCAGCAACAGCCAGGAACCTCTTACGCCCAGGGAGATTCCTCTGGGTCTGGATATGCCCCCAGGTCGGAATATGCCTCTGAGTCGGGATACTCCTCAAACGGAGGGGCGACAGTTGCCAGCATTGGGTCTATCCAAGTCGGCCCGATTACTGTCAGCACGATGAGTGATTCTGGTTTTTCTTATTACAATCAGACACCTCGACCGCCTGCATTGCCTGGTA
>DATGYA010000127.1:0-2373 GCA_035298405.1 Kamptonema sp.
CTGGCCCATGCGACCAACAAACAATATTAAAACAAAACCCGCCCCGGCCCATACGACCAACAAACAATATCAAAACAAAACCCGCCCCGGCCGATTCAATTAGCCATTAGCCATTAGCCATTACCAATTACCAAATGTTAATAACGATTAGCAATATTATCGCTATATACCGCAAAGAATTGCAGAGCTATTTCTTCTCGCCCTTAGCTTATGCGATCGCCGCCATTTTCTGGTTTGTCACAGGCTTATTTTTAGTAGCTATTTTGATCTCACCAGACGGCTTAATTCCCCAAGTTGCGAGACTAGATCAGCAAGGAATTAGCGAAGCCATAGACGTTCCCTACGAATTTTTACAAGCTTTCTTGGGAATTATGGGTTCCATCTCGCTATTTATACTGCCCATGCTGTCAATGGGATTATATGCCGAAGAACGCAAGCGAGGAACTTTAGAGTTATTAGCAACTTCACCCCTAACAAACTGGGCGGTTGCTGTGGGAAAACTCCTGGGAGTCTTGACATTTTACATCACAATGTTGCTGCCATTAATTGCCTGCGAAGCGATCGCCCTCAGTTCGTCAAATCCTGCTTTCCCCCCCGCCGTATTTTTCTTAGGACACGGCGGATTAATCTTACTTGCCGCAGCAGTTTTATCCCTGGGGATGTTTATTTCCTCCCTCACAGAAAGTACAATTTTATCTGCTATACTTACCTTCGCTTTAGTGTTATTACTCTGGATTATGAAAGTAGCCTCCAGCATCGGCGGCCCTGTGGGAAAAGCTTTAGGGCATCTGGCGTTGCTAACACATTACACTAATCTTGTCAAGGGAATTGTGGATACTAGCAGTTTGGTAATGTTTGCTAGTTACATTATCTTAGGAGTGTTTTTGACAGCTCAATTTATTGATGTTTTGCGCTTCCAGCGTTCTTGATTTGTAAGATTGAACCGCATTTGTATCTAACTGGCAAGATGAAAATTATTAGAAGCAATTGGAAATACAGTTTTTGGCTAGGCCCTGCCTTAATTATCGCCGGGATAGTAGCAGGTTTCGTATCCGGTAGCTGGCAACCGATACCTTTAGCAATAGTTATCAGTGGAGTTGTGGTTGTAGGATTATGGGTGCTGTTTGTTGCTTATGAACAAAAATTTTGGGGACGGCGATCTACTCAAGTTAGTAGCAACGCGATCGCAGCCACCCTTTCTCTATTATTAATTCTGGGTTTAATCAATTTTATAGCCGCACGCTATGCCACTCGTCTAGACTTAACTGAAAGCCAGCAATTTACCCTAGCACCCCAGACGCAGGAAATTTTAAGAAATTTGCCGCAACCCGTCAAACTTTGGGTGTTTGACCCTAACCAAAATCCCAGAGTTAAGGAATTTTTGGAGAGTTACCAAAGGGCGGGAAATGGTAAATTTAGCTTTGAGTTTGTTGACCCGCTAACGCAACCAGGAAAAGCTCAAGAATATGCCATCAATGGTATTGGGGAATATCAATTAGAATCTGGTTCTAAGCGATTGTTAGTTCAAAAAGGTACTGTGGCAGGATTTGACCCGAATCAGATCCCAACAGAAGCTAAGCTGACGAATAGTTTAGAAGAGATTTTAAGTGCGCGATCGCCAAAAGTTTATTTTCTTCAAGGCAACAGCGAACGAACAATACAAGAAGGTCAAGGCGGCTTATTTCAAGCTGAAAAATCCCTAAAAGATAAAATTTACACCACAGAAGTAATAAATCTGAAGGAACGTAAAAATGTCCCAGAAGATGCCGATGCTGTCATAGTTGCTGGCCCTCAACAACCCCTCTCCGAAGAAGAAGTTAAGGCACTAACTGCTTATCTCGATCGCGGCGGTAGTTTAATGCTAATGTTAGATCCCACCGCCAATACTGGATTAGACAGTTTACTCAAAGATTGGGGCGTTACCTTAGACAAACGCCTGGCAATAGATGCCTCTGGTGGCGGTCAAAGATATGGTCTGGGTGCGACTGTTCCCCTCGCCAAGCGTTATGGCGATCATCCTATTACTCAAAGCTTCGGAAGTGGCATTTCTTTCTATCCCCTCGCTCGTCCTTTGGAGACAACCACTGTAGCTGGTATTGAGCTAAAACCGCTGATTTGGACGAGTGATGATAGTTGGGCAGAAAGTGATTTGAGGAATAATAAGTTGGAGTTTGACCCGAAAAGCGATCGGCAAGGCCCTTTATTATTGGGTGTAGCTTTGACTCGAAAAGCGGGTACTACTACTCAAGCAACACCTACTCCGCAACCATCGCCAACGACATCCCCAAGCGCAACACCTACAAGTTCACCTTCACCAACTTCGACACCTACAAGTTCACCAACTTCGACACCAACGACATCCCCAAGCGCAAC
>DATGYA010000128.1:0-3985 GCA_035298405.1 Kamptonema sp.
AAAGGAGAGCCATAATTGCATTGCGATCGCCATTTTTTCAGATTTTTATGAAAGTGAATGATAGCAAGCACAGGACTTACACATTATTCACGTCATTCGCTGGAACGGGGGCATTACCGAAAATCAGACAGAGTTGACAAAAAAATCAAGATGTGATATAAAGTCTAAAGAGTCAGAAGGTAGAATCGTCATTTCACAGGCAGCCAAGCTATAAACACAATAGGCAAAACCAGCCGAGTGCGATCGCATTGCCCAAACAGAAATTCGCCTGCCCAACCGACTAAAATAACTGCTACCATACCATTGATCGTGGTAGTAACCCTGCCTCCTCTGCACCACCGCCCTCTACTGTAACTTAGAAAGCAAATGGCTATAAAAATTGGTGAGAACCCCGAAAAGCAAAAAGCTCTAAACCTAGTGCTCAACCAAATCGAGCGCAGCTTTGGCAAAGGAGCGATCGTCCGCCTTGGAGACGCAACCCGGATGAGGGTAGAGACGATCCCTAGTGGGGCATTAACACTGGACATCGCCCTGGGCGGCGGGTTGCCCAAAGGCCGAGTCATTGAAATTTACGGCCCTGAAAGTTCCGGGAAAACGACACTGGCACTACACGCGATCGCAGAAGTCCAAAAATCAGGAGGAATAGCCGCCTTCGTAGATGCCGAGCACGCCCTTGACCCTAGTTACGCCTCAGTCCTCGGCGTGGATATTGAAAATCTCCTAGTTTCTCAACCCGACACCGGCGAAATGGCCCTCGAAATCGTCGATCAACTCGTCCGTTCCGTCGCTGTTGATATCGTAGTCATAGACTCAGTAGCTGCCCTCGTACCTCGCGCCGAAATCGAAGGCGACATGGGCGACTCCCACATGGGCTTACAAGCTCGCTTAATGAGCCAAGCCCTACGTAAAATCACTGGCAACATCGGCAAATCCGGCTGCACCGTCATTTTCCTCAACCAACTGCGGCAGAAAATCGGGATCAGCTACGGCAACCCCGAAACCACGACAGGCGGTAATGCTCTCAAATTCTACGCCAGCGTGCGACTTGATATCCGTCGCATCCAAAGCCTCAAAAAAGGTACAGAAGAGTATGGCAATCGCGTCAAAGTCAAAGTTGCCAAAAACAAAATTGCTCCTCCCTTCCGTATTGCCGAATTTGATATCGTCTTTGGCAAAGGCATCTCTACCACAGGCTGTCTAGTTGACTTGGCAGAAGAAACTGGCATCATCACTAAAAAAGGTTCCTGGTACAGCTATAACGGCGACAATATTGGTCAAGGTCGGGAGACTACGATTAAATATACTGATGAGAATCCAGAATTCAAAGCTCAGATTGAGAAGCTAGTCCGCGAAAAACTAGCCAGCGGAGCAGTAGTTTCGGCTAACTCAGTTGCTCCTATTGAGACAGATGATGATGAAGGTGAAGATTTAGAAGAAGTTTAATTCATAGTCATAGGGTGAGCGTATATTTTGGCCACAAAGTATCGAAATATACATTGTGGCATCGCCCACCCTACCCATGCCAATTAGGAGATAGTCTAAGTTGTCGCCAAAGACATCGGATTATTCCGCAGAAAATTCAGTAATTCTCTATTCACAGTTTGGGGCGCTTCCTGTTGAATCCAGTGTCCACAATGAGGCACTAATTTTAACTGAAAAGGAGCTGCAATCAGCCTGTCTAAGCCTTCGGTGAGCTTTTTGCTCAAGAAAGCGTCATCTTCTCCCCAAAGTACCAACGTTGGGGTCGTTACTAGCTCAGGCTTCTGACCCCAATTCCATGCCCAATGGTTAAATAGTTGGCGGTAGTAGTTCAGCGCCGCGCCCAAAACTCCAGGTTTTTCTAAAGCATCCTGATAAATCTTAGTTTCCTCAGCGCTAAAAGCACCTTTGCGAATTGCTTGACCCTGCAAGGCAGCTTTGACAAAATCTTTTAAGTTCTGCTGGATTAGCCACTCAGGGATGCCGGGAATCTGGAAAGCAAAAATGTACCAACTGCGGCGGATTTGATCCAGGTTGCTAGCCATTTCTTGGACAAAACGCTGGGGGTGCGGGGCGTTTAAAATTGCTAAGCGGTTGAGGTAGTGTGGGAACTTTTGCGCTAAGTGCCACGCGATCGCGCCTCCCCAATCATGACCGACTACGTGAGCTTTTACATATCCCAAACGGTCAATTAAACCTCGAATATCAGCACTGAGAGTATCTAAATCATAACCGCTCTCAGGCTTGTCTGAATCATTGTAGCCCCGCAAATCTGGCACTACAACTTTGAAATGACGCGCTAAGGCGGGAATTTGATAGCGCCAAGAATACCAAAACTCTGGAAACCCGTGAAGGAGTAAAACTAACTCCCCCTGACCCTGGGTAACGCAGTGCAAGCGGATGTTATTCGTTTCAACAAAAAAATGTTCCCAATCAGACTCTAAAAGCGTCATAGCCTGTAAGTTAATCCAATACTAGGCAGCCCAGATACTTACAGCGATCGCAGCAGGCTAGGCTACCCCATGTTTAATTTCTTTATCGTTCATCTTTTAGAGTAACATTTTGGGCATCTAATCCTGCTGCGATCGGGCATTGTATTTCTGTTCAAAACTTCCAATCCCTTGACCTCCGAGTAACTAAACTCGCTGGGCCGCCGTTGGGACAGCTTCAGAAGGTTGGATTTGGTACTTCACCAGGTTTGCTAGTTCCTGTAGCTGGCTGATAGCTTCAGCGCCCTCCAACTTCATTAATTCGCGGTCATCCCGCATCTCCGTCCAAGTAATCCCATAATCCGATACTAAAAACCGAATTAGGTGATTATCCGCCAAGCTGACCATAAACGAGGCGCTATTCATTTGACCCCCGCAAGTGTAGCAAGATGCCAAATACCCTCGCTTCTCCAGCACGATCGCCAAGGCTTGAAGGTTCATAACCAAGTCTTGAACGAATTTGCGGTGTTGCTCTGCAAGTCTCAGAAACACAGTTGTCCTCCTATCACCACACCTTACTTTTAATACCCAATTTTATATTTTCTTAAGAATTGGGTTTGAGGTGTATGCTTACTATAACTTCACTATGCTGAATAAATCATCTGGCAATAATTCCTTCAGCTCGTTTTTTTCAGGTTAGCTGACTGGCAATCTCAGCAAAGTATCAACAGCAACACTATCCCCCAATCCCTCTAGCTTCAGGGACTTAAGAGACCAAGGCCGGGTTCCGCAACGAGCTTGAGAGGGGGTGGGAAATGCTAAAGATACAAATATCTAATATCAGGAATACATTTTTGTTGATTTTGGAAGTATAAGCCAAGAGGATGAAAGGAAAGAGGCTTGTCAGTTAACTTCCCACCATCCGAAGGATGGGCCAACCAATCGCACCACCAACCACCAAGCAATCAGGAGGCTAATGCCGATCCAACTTCCCCTAGTCGTCCATTTGACAAAACTTTCACTTTGACCTTTAGTGATTGGTAGCCAGGAGAGGATGGGTTGTTCTTTGCCGTAGTCCTCTCCGAGAGCTTCTTTACGACGCTTGGATTCGCCCATAATTTTTGTACTGTAACTTTTATAATTCTACTGCGATCGCATTGTAAGGGATTAGGGATCTGGTTTGGTATTATCCCTGTTAACTATGAACTTCGATCAGAAATAGGCGAACTAAGCTGAAAATGCCAGCAGATAAAGCAGTGGCGATGGGGATAGTAATTAGCCAAGCTAAGCCAATTGACTGTAAAGTTTGAAATCGCACAGACTTCCAACTTCGGACAAGTCCAACTCCGACTACTGCACCGACTAAAGCATGGGATGTAGATACGGGTAAACCAATGCGGGAGGCGATTAAAACTGTGGTCGCGGTAGCTAGCTCAGCACAAAAACCGCCGCTAGGCTGTAGTTCAATTATGCCTTCCCCAATGGTAGCGATGACTTTTTTGCCCCAGATCGCTAAGCCGATGACAATGCCCAGACCTCCGATCGCTAGAATCCATAGGGGAATATGAAAATCGTCT
>DATGYA010000129.1:0-3099 GCA_035298405.1 Kamptonema sp.
AAACGCGATCGGGAAGTCGAGCATGATAGAGCAAATTTAATGCCCATCTTACAGGTTGTCCGTCTGGCAATACTAAGTCAAAATGATTGAGTCGGTAGCGATGAATTCTGTCAAGAACCCCTGTCATTACGCCGTGAACAGCTAAGGCGGAAACCGAACATGGTTGGCGTTGGTGTGCGGCGGCAATAATTTTGTTAACAGCCGCTTCATAATCTAAAGAATTTACTAAAACGCCCAAGACGTTTTTTTTACCTTGATCTATCATTAAGCCACCTCTTTCTGCCAGCGATCGCGGTTAAATTCGTAAATCTCCTCAAGGATTTGCTTGACATTATATTTCATCTTCCATTCGGGATAATGACTAGCAAATCGGCCATTATCGCTAATCCACCAAATATGATCGCCAACTCGATTAGTTTCGCCGTAATTCCAATTCATTTGGCGACCAGTAATCTCCTCGCACATCTGAATGCCTTCTAGCATTGAGCAATTGCTATGCCGCCCACCTCCAGCATTGTAAACCTCTGCGACTCTGGGAGCTTTAAAAAATTCATAAAATGCCGCAATTAAGTCTGCACTATGAATATTGTCACGTACTTGCTTACCTTTATACCCAAAAACTGTGTATGAAGTGCCCATTGCCGCACACTTCATTAAATAAGCTAAAAACCCATGTAATTGAGTGCCAGAGTGATTAGGCCCAGTCAGACATCCACCGCGAAAACAGGCCGTTTTCATATTAAAATAGCGCCCGTATTCCTGAACTAAAACATCAGCAGCTACCTTAGAAGCGCCAAATAAACTATGTAGCGTATGGTCAATTGACATATCCTCTCGGATGCCGCCTGCGTAAGTATGGTTAGGATCGATTTCCCAACGATGCTCTAATTCTATTAGGGGTAAACGGTTAGGTGTATCCCCATAAACTTTGTTAGTTGAAGTGAAAATAAACGGAGATTCAATTGCATATTGCCTCGTCGCTTCCAAAAGATTTAATGTGCCGTTGGCATTAACAGTAAAATCCGTTAGCGGCTCTCGTGCGGCCCAATCGTGGGAAGGTTGAGCGGCGGTGTGAATCACTAACTTAATATCAGAACCATACTGCTTAAAAACTTTGGCGATCGCTTCATAATCCCGAATATCTGCTTCGACATGATGATATTTGCCTTTTAACGATTGTTCTAGCCGCTGTCGGTTCCAAGTAGTCGAGGCTTCGGCTCCGAAAAATACGCGACGCATATCATTGTCAATTCCCACTACATCAAATCCCTGGTTGGCAAAGAAATTAGAGGCCTCAGAACCAATTAAACCAGCCGATCCAGTAATGATTACAACGCTCATTGGATTTTAGATTTTAGATTTTAGAGTTTGAATTTTGTAGCTGTTATTTGTGATTTGTTGTAGAAACTTTTGTGACTACAACTCCTAACTAATAACCAATGCACCCAGTCTAGCTTTATCTTTTTATTGAGCAACGATGTCTTCGCACAATTGAGCGAAGAACTTACCGTTAACATCCCAATCATATACCTCTGTCACCCGTTTTTTACCTGCTTGACCCATGCGCGATCGCAACTCGGTATCTCCAGCCAAACGCGCGATCGCCTCAGCTAAGGCCCGCACTGCCTGTTCTGGATTTTTAGCAGGTACTTTCACACCGGTTTCAGCAGTTACTTGGGTGGCTGGCCCTCCTAGATCCAAACAGATAATCGGACGACCCGCTGCCATTCCTTCCAAGCACGTCCACCCCCCCGAATCGTGTAAGCTGGGGTGAATCAACACATGAGACTCCCCTAGCTTACCCAAACTTTCCTCTCGTGGCAGCCTTCCCCACAACTTAACTTGAGAAGCAATGCCCAATTCTTCAATTAGAGACTGAAGGCGATCGCGTTCTGGCCCATCTCCCAGCAGCCAATACTCCGCATTCGGCAAATTCGCAGCAGCAAAAGCCCGCACCGCCAGATGATAGCCTTTCCAGTGCAGCAGCCGCCCCATACTAATGAATCTGATTGGCGCAGCCTCCGGCATCTTGCACTCTCCCAGCCTTGCCATCTCTGCCTTTGACAGACCAGCCTCGGAAAGCACTTGCACATTTTTTGCCCCCATTGCCCGCACCCGCTTTGCCGTATCTTCGGTAGTGGCGAAGGCTATGACACAACGCTGTGCAGTCATTCTGGCAAAGGGATCGCTTTCGCCCAGCCGCTGCCCCCAATCTCGCGCCGTTTCATAAAGTTTTGCCTTAGAGCTAAAATCTACCCAAAAAGGTTTAGGGGCTGCTTCACCGCCACCTACAGGCCCCCAAATAAAGGGAATTGGCAACAGGGAGATGAAACTAGGCGACCAATATTTAACATAGGTGACGTGGCGGGCGATGTCGAAATTAATTTGACGGTGGAGCGATCGCGCCTCAAAATAAGCCAAAATTTGCCACAGGTAATAGTGCAATTGCAGCCCTCCCTGACGGCCTTTAAAGTTTTCACTCCAGCCAAAAGGTTCAATGTAGGCAAAATGCAGATTAGGGTTCGGATTTGCGGCAAGTTCAGCCTCAATTGCCGTGCGGTAAAAGGTACGAGTTAATACCCAGACCTCTTGGTGTTTGGCGGCTTCTACCACCGCATTCCAGCCCACTCCTTCTTCAGAACCCTGTCCAGGTTCGCAGGCAAAGGCAGATAAAAGAATTTTCATCACTAATTGTTAGTGGTTAGTTGTTAGTGGTTAGTTGTTAGTGGTTAGTTGTTAGTGGTTAGTTGTTAGTTGTTTGTCATACCGAAACCCGCTACCATAACCCCTTTTATACTCTTCATCTTACCTTTGCGTCCTCTGCGCCTTTGCGGTTCATTAAAAAGGGGTGGACAAACCCGGATTTAGTATTAGTGGTTAGTTCTAAATAGTCAACATTTGACAATTATTCATGTCGCCACTACCAATTAGATAGGCTAAGACATTATTAATTTACCAACCAACAACCAACAACCAACAACTAACAACTAACAACTAACAAATAACAAATAACAACTAACCCTTCCCCATTAAAAAAGATGTAACTTCGACATAAGCTTGAGCCGCAGATTCGGGAGTTTTCTGAGCAATTAACTGGCG
>DATGYA010000130.1:0-9124 GCA_035298405.1 Kamptonema sp.
CATCCTCCCCATCTCCCCCATCTCCCCCATCCTCCCCTAACTATGTGTTTGATCGCCTTGACTTTTAAGGAAAACCAGCCCACTGTATAATTGAAAAGTAGCATCCCAAGGAGTTTCTGATTTGCGATCGAGATCGATGTGCGATTTAATTCGACCTAACATTTGCGTGTAATCTAAGGCTGTTTCTGCAAATGGGGTAAACTCAGACCAAATTGGGACTGGTAATTTTTGATTGAAAGTTTCAAGTAAGTTGTTCCAGTTGATTCTGGCAGTACTTTGAGACTTTTGAGTTTTGATTGAGTTTTTGATATCTGACTGTTTTGCTGTTTCGGCTGTAAAGCCTTTTTGAAATTGATAAGTTTGGTCGCAAAGTCGCAATATGCACTGTCTACCTGGTAGATGCAAGTCGCAAATTTGAGCGTAATCTTGGGTAATTTCTTTATGGCGGAATTTTTCATTTCGCCTGTGAGGAGAATAGTCCATCACTTCCATAAACAGCGGTAACAATCCTTCTACGCGCTGACTCACTTCTGACCAGTTAAATGTGAGAGATCCGAGTTGGTCGAGGTTGTTTTCACAGACGACAGTGGGTTGGGGAATTAGGGACTGGAAATATTGAACTCGAAAAACTTGAATTTTCTGAATGTCGCTGAATGTTGCCCAAAAGACGGGGATGCCTGCGCTGAGAAGTTCTTCACCGTAAACGCGCAGTTCTCCGATCGCGCCTGTTTTGTATAAGCGCCACCCGCGACTTTGGATTTGCATCCTGGCAGTGTAGGGGTCAATTTTCAGGATTCTACTTATATTTTGTATAACAGCGGTTTTATTTTCTGTACTAACTGGTTCTAGGATTAAAAGTCCGGGTTCGGCGTTGCGAGGGTCGTTTTTAGAGAGTGCGATCGCGTCTTGCCGCCTATTCTGTTCTATAGTTTCGAGACGTTGAATAGCTTGGCGAGTTTGAGTCACAATTTTAGGGGTTGTGGTGTCTCGCAGAAGTTGTCGGTAAATTTTTTCAGCCGATTCTAGTTTATTGGTGAGTTCGTAATAGCGACCAATGTAAAACTGTACCCAAGGGTTTTGGGGTGATTCTTTTTGTAGCTGTTTGAGTAATTGAGCAGCTTGCTTGTAATCTTTGCGATCGAGGGCGGCTGTAACCTGATTGATGTCATTCATGGGTTTAAGTGGTTAATAAGCCTTTCACGGGCGGACAAGATGCCGCCCATAAAAAATATACTCTTTGTGAAACAAACATCTTGCCTGTTAAAGAGAACGCTCTAATATTTCAGTTTCACTCAACCTACTTTTTTATTGTTACAGATATCCCACCTTTTAAATGCAACTCGCTCAAATTTCCTCAGCATCTCCCAATTGATTTTGAACGCCTTTGATAATTCGGGACAACTCACTCTTTTCATTAAAACTAATTCGAGTCGGAGAACCACTAATAATGCGTTCGTAACCACGGAAGGAATCCTTAATTTCGGGGCCTTTCTCTGTAATTGTATACTCTCGAATCCCCTTGTCATGCCAAGAACCCCGCATTTTGAAAACGTTAATAGCGCGGGACATTTCCCCTCGTATTTCCACATACTGAAGCATGAGAATCGTGTCAGTTATCGTAGAAATATGGGAATCCGTAATCGAATTAGAACCCATAAACTGGTCGCTAGTATTCGTGAAAAAACCTGTGATTTCTTCTTGCTTGGCAAAACCAGTCACCCCGATCACAAATTGTCGGAAGGAATTATTACTAACTCCTCGCGCTAAAGCTGAGAGAGAATCAATAGCAATTCGAGACGGCTTAAATTCAGCAATTTCGGATTTAATATTTTGCAAATGGTCTTCTAAACCCGCAGACTCCGGGTAGCTGCAAAGAATTTTTAGCAGACCTTTTTGTTCCATTTCCTCAAAATCAATTCCCCAAGAATAAGCATTCCGGAATAGCTGAGCTCTTGATTCTTCGTAAGCAAATAACATCGCGCGATCGCCATTCACACAAGCATTCTGCAAAAACTTACTTACCAACAAAGTCTTACCAGTGCCAGTAGCGCCAGTAGCCAAAATAATCGAGTCTTTAAAGAAACCACCGCCGCACATTTCATCAAGGGTTTTATCGCCAGAGGAAACGCGGACATTAGAAGAACGTTGGGTCAATCGCATAGCACCAAGGGGGAAAATATTAATACCGTTATTAGTAATAGTAAAAGGATATTCGCCCTTCATGTGAGTTGTCCCCCGCAACTTCAAAATTTCCATTGTGCGGCGACGGCGTTCCCCTTCCAAAACGTTACGGACTATTACCACATTATCTGAAACAAATTCTTCAACTCCGAACCGCGCTACTTGGCCATATTCTTCTACTCTTTCAGTAGTCATAATCGTAGTAGCGCCTACTTGTTTTAATCGCGCCACTAAGCGAAAAATCTCCCGCCTTACCACTGAGGCTGCATCATATTGCTGAAAAACTGCGGTAACAGAGTCGATAGACACTCGCCTAGCTTTATACTTCCGAATTGCGTACTGAATGCGCTCAATTAAGGCCGATAAATCAAAATTTCCTACAATATCTTGACCTTCTGGATCGGGGGAAGCATCCAAAATAAATAGTTTGCCTTCATCAATTAATTTTTGCAAATCCCAACCGAAACTGTAAGCATTTTTAATGATGTCTGTCGGTGATTCTTCAAAGGTAACAAATACCCCTGCTTCTTCAAAGTTCATGATCCCGTTGTAGAGAAATTGAACAGCAAATAAAGTTTTTCCTGTTCCCGATGTACCACTCACAAGGGTAGTTCTACCGATGGGCATACCTCCGTGACTGATATCATCGAAACCCTCAATCATCGTGCGAATCTTTTGAACTCCTGGCGTTACTAATACTTCTTGCTGCAAAGTTTGACTATTGAGATCCATAATGGTTTTTTCTGGGTTGTTAAATTGTTGTTTTTGTTAAAAATCTGTGACTAATGGTTGTTACATTTTATCCTGTAAGTTCATGTCGTCTTCCCGTAGTTCTTCGTAAAGCAAATCTAGTCCTATCAAAACTTTTTCTCTGTCCGACAGATCGCCAATAATTTTTCGCACCGGGGGGGGGAGAATTTTAGCTAGAGTGGGAGTAGCCAAAATTTTATCTTCTTCTGCCAGTTGAGGGTTTTTGAGTACATCTATTACTTTGAGGGCATAGACTCCCAGAAACTCTTTTTCTAGAATATCCTTGAGCGTTTTCAAAGCCCGCACAGAGTTAGGAGTATTTCCAGCAACGTAGAGCTTGAGAACGTAGGTTTTCTTCAGAGAACTCATAAATTATTATTTTTTTTTGCGGCTAACTGCTAATTGTTAATTGCTAACAATATTTAAGAATCTCTGGGAATTGAACGTCGATACATCTCGCACAAGTGTGCCATTGTATCGATGAGCGTCAATCGGTAGTCGAGCAAGACTTCTTCACTGCGTCCTTCTAATTTTAGCTGATTGGCAAATTCATCCATTAATTCCATGTGGATTTCTACAATTTGAGTAACTGAAATGTCAGCAAAAAAAGCTACATTTACAAACTCGTCTATCTTATTATTGAGAGTGGAGTCTGGGGAAAAATAACTCAAAACTATCTCGCGATAATATGACTTGAGTTGATCCAAAAGTTTCTGTCTCTCTACCGAAGACAAATTTCGGGCGAAAAATTGGGAATTTCTCTTATAGTACACACCTAAGTATCCTAATCGCTCCCGTAATTTTTCAGCTAGCCGACGCTGCTGACGGCGGAGCAAACTTTGAGAAGTCAACTCCGCAGCGGGGTCTATGGTTGAGAACTTGCCACTAGCTCGAACTGGGACAGAGAGGTTGAGAAACTGGGTAATTGCTTGGTCAATGCTGGCACCGAGCTCAGTGAGTTTAGCTATCGGTAACTGCACTTCCGCCGCGTGGTAAAAAAAATGGGAGTTTTCACCGATGTTGCTGGCTTCTTGGGCAATGACAGTATTCTCTGGGAAAATGTTACTGCCTTCAGAATTTGGCTCCGCTTCCAAAATTACTGCTGGCAAAAATATTGAACGCTCTTGGAGTTCGTTAAGTAACAAGGGCAACTCTGGGTATACCTGGAGTACCAGGCAATCAAGGTGGCTATTGCGTTGGAGGAATGCTAAAAATCCCTCTGGCGATTTGGTGCGGGTCAAGACGTAGCGATCGCTGCCCAAAAGCTCGATCGCTGAGCTAGTGAGGTATTCAGACCTCAGTAAAATACAGATAGAGAGTTGGGAGGGCAAAACTGTATTTAACTCAATAGCTAAGTTGGCAGATAGTGCTGAATCGGTCAGTTTTGATAACTCCTTTGCGAAGACATAATATTACATAAAATATTGAAACACTAATTGTAACCAATCTTAACCCGAAAATTGATTTGCTCCCCATTCCAGAGCGATAATTAAAGCTGTACTCCTACAAGGGGCTGTCAACAATCCTCAGCCAGATTTTTGGGTCAAGCTTGAGCCTTAAAATTATAGCTAGTTACATTAGATAGACCTAGCTTCAGTAATCCCAAGCTTCTTGCGGTCGATTGCTCGCGAAAGCCGACTAGATAGGGACAAGGCAGATTCCGAGGTCGGCCCCTATGATTTTACATTTCTCGCTGCTCCTTCCGTTGTCTAGTCTTAACTGCCAGGTTTCTCATGTCAATACCCAGCCCGACGCTCCACAATTTTATCGAAGCCGTGCCTGTCTGTTTCCAAACAGATCGGCTTTCCGTATTGCGGTCAATTTTTAGACAACAGAAGTGCGATCGCGTGGCAGTAGTAAACGACCAACACCAGCTCCAGGGGTTAGTATACTTCCGCAGTTGGATGCACAGACCTCTAATTTCTTATAGCAGAGGCAGTCATCGCTCCCAACAGCTATCGACACTGAACTCACGAATAGTAGAACCAGCGCTCGCCGTATCAGCAGATTTGAGTTTAAATGAATTCTGGCTCTGGTTGCAAGAACAGCAGTGGCAAGAAATGATTAAAAATCAGGAAAAAAACAATGAGTTTAATTATCTAGCAGAGAAAGCAGAAAACTGGGTACAACTCGGGGAAAATGGGTCGATCGCCAAGTGTTCTCATGCTACCGCCGCTTACTTGCTCCCGCCTCCAAACCAAGTTCCCATCGCCTTGATCGATCCTAGTGGGGGTCAGTTTGTAGGATTGCTAGATAGCCTGCGGCTGCTAAAATTCATAGCACTAGAAAAGAGCAATAAAGGCGATGTCTCCGAGCGCTCGGCACAGGCAAAAACTATTAAAACTGAAGAAAAAGCAGCACTTAGATACCGCTCAGCCCCAAAAATCCCAAATATTTTACCCCTTGCTGAAAAGCCCACCATCGAAATTGCCCAAACGTGCAGTTTTAACCTTCATTCCTTCGTGCAATTGCTCGAAAAACTGCCATTACCCTTGAGGCTGTTAAGTGCAGACGGGCAAATTATCAGTCAAAACTCAGCCTGGAAGTTGCTGCTAGGAGCCGGCCCGGAACCTGATTTGATTACAACAGCAACACCGAATTCTTCCCAACCATTTTCACACCTGCCAGGAGGCGGTAGCACAAAGGCAGAAACACCAGTCCCAGAGAAGTGTAGGAGCGGGGGCCCAGCAGCCTTAACGGAAGAAGACAGGCGATCGCCCTTAACCCTAGCTTACTCAACCTCAACGGCTCCCAGTTGGTGCGCGATCGCCGCTAAACCTGACACCTACACTTGTAGCCGTCCCGCCGATCGAGGCAGCGAAAGCATCTGGCAATTTGTCACACAGCCACTCTCTGAAACCCTAACCCTCGTCCTAGCACAGGATGTAACCGAAGAACAGTTAGTAGCTAAAGAACTCGCCGCAAAAAATGCCGATTTAATTCAGCTCAACCGCCTCAAAGACGAGTTTTTAGCCTGCATTAGTCACGAATTGAAAACACCTTTGACAGCAGTATTAGGCTTATCCAGCCTGTTAAAAGATCGAGCGATTGGAGAACTCAACGACCGCCAAGCTCGCTATGCCAAACTGATCCATCAAAGCGGTCGCCACTTAATGACAGTGGTGAACGACATTTTAGATTTGACCCGGATAGAAACAGGTCAAATGGAATTGATTGTAGAACAAGTAGCAGTTGCAGCAGTTTGCGATCGCGCCTTTGAAGGAGCCAAGCTACTCCAACAGCAAGAAGAAAAATCATCCCCCAACACCAGCCGCGAACTTAATTTAAGCGAACCCCAGAGCAAAATTGAATTTACCCTAGAAATTGAACCCGGCTTAGCCTATATTGTCGCGGACGAACTCCGCCTGCGACAAATGCTCGTCAACCTTTTATCTAATGCCCTGAAATTTACAGAATCAGGCGGTAAAATCGGACTAAAAGTCAACCTTTGGGAAGGTTGGATAGCTTTTACAGTCTGGGATACAGGCATAGGTATCCCCGAAGACAAGCAACACTTGATCTTTCAAAAATTCCAACAGCTAGAAAGTCCCCTCACTCGCCGTTTTCAAGGCACAGGACTGGGACTGGTATTGACCCAACGCCTCGCTCGCCTACATGGGGGCGACGTTTCGTTTATTTCCTCAGAAGGGCAAGGCAGTCAATTTACCTTACTCCTACCCCCTTGTCCCCCAGGCACAAAGGGGCAAGGGAACAGAGTAGCAGAGGCGCAGGGTAGCAGAGGTGAAAAAATTTCCGATCTCCCTATCTCTCCATCTCCCCATCTCTCCGTCTCCCCATCTCCTCATCTCCGTCCCTCTGCCCGTTTGGTGTTAATTGTTGAAGCCGTTCCTCGGTTTATTGAAGATTTGACCAACTTGCTAACAGGTTTGGGCTATCGGGTACTCGTCGCCCGTTCCGGTACTGAAGCTTTAGAAAAAGCTCGTCGATTTAGCCCAGAAGTGATTTTTCTTAACCCCTTGCTACCTTTGCTGTCAGGTTGGGATGTGTTAACGCTACTCAAAACTGATGCTGAAACTTGCTCAATTCCAGCGATCGTCACAGCCACGCGGGGCGAAAAAGAACGAGCCACACTCCACAAAGCTGATGGCTTTTTAAGTCTGCCAGTGAAAGAAGTTGCACTTTTGGGGCAGTTAAGCGAGTTGACGCAGCCACCACAACCTATGACCGTGGACGACCTCAAAAATTCGCTAACTGTTTTGTTATTAAGTCCTTTGAACAGTTCCTTTCACGCTGCGTCATTCCTACTTCACCCTTCTTACTGCCGGGTTTTAGAAGCAGATGACCTCGATCAAGCAGAACTCCTAGCCCGGATTTGGCATCCGAATGTGATGGTATTAGAAAGCGCCAGCTCTTTAGAAAATCCCGCAGCTTTTGTCGAAGAACTTAGTCACCGTCGCAGTTTAGTAACCATTCCCCTTGTAACTTTAGATCCTACGACTACTCAGCTCGCCAATCAAATTAAGGGATTGTCAGTATTTCCCTGTTTAGCGGCTGGCGATCGCACTGGTGCGGCAACCCCTGGCGCATCTGGCCCAATAGCTTCTGCTTTGTGGCAAGTGATTCAAGTTGCTGGGGGCATGACTTGGAAACCCTCGATTTTACTTGTAGATGTTTCCTCTCTATTTGATTTACCCCCATCTGGGGAAGAAAGTCAGTCTGGAGAGTTTTTGAGTGGGGTAGATAGCGAAGTTTCTTTATCTTCCCAGTCAGTATTCCCTATTCCTAATTCCCAATTATTAATTCCCAATTCTCAAGCGTTAAGTCAGTATCTCCAAACAGCAGGATTCCGTAGTGCGATCGCAGGTTCTTGGGCTGAAGTTTTACAGCAGTTGCAATATCAGAGCGTTGACTTACTATTAATTTGCTTACGGGAAAACTCATCCCCATCTTTAGTACAAGCACTATCTAACTTGAGGCAAATGCCAGCTAAAGCTCCTATTCTAGTATTGGATTATCGGTGCGATACCAACAGAGAATCTCAAGTTCTGACCTCTGTTTTGGGAGAAATAGCTGCTCAGATTTTCCCCTCTTCTCTATCAGTAGCAGAATTGTTACAGCAGATCGAACAAACTCTTAAGAATAGTTAATTATCATCAAATAACTACTACTAAATCAGCCTGTATTGAGCATTATAAAAAACTCACACAGGCGGATTTTTAAAAGGCAAACACTAATGCCGTCGTGCCGAATTTATAGCAATCGCCAAGGTGGTTAGGACATTCTAAGTAGTCGGAAAAAAGTAAACGACACTTTGTTAAGAAATATTAACAAACCTGAAACCTTTACTATTCCCCGTTCCCTGTTCCCTGTTCCCTTTTCCCTTGTCCCTAGCCCCTACCTAGACATCCTCTAAAGACCTTCCAAAGGAACTCCTAGAAACCTAGCTAATTGAGCTGCCTCATTTTCCACCTCAGACAAAGCAAGGGGCTGTCCCACTCGCGTCAAAGGATATTCGCGACGATCTTTGAGCTTAAGATAAATCGCACGGCGGGGATTAATCCCTTCCTTAATATCAACTCGCACTGACTGTACATCTTCCGTCTTACAGACAATATCAACTTGGCGATTTTTGCCAGGAAACCCCCAGCGAAAAAGGCGAATGCTGCCAGTTTCCCGGTTGAATTCGTTGTAACCGCCTCCAACATCGCAAACAATCGTCATCCACAGGTACAATGCGAGGAGAACCCCAGCAACGCCGTAGAAACTCATCGCAATGCCTTGGGGGAAAAAGTAGAGCTCAGTGGTGTCAGCAAAAGGCAGCAGGTTAATGTGCAGGTACGAAGAAATCCCCGCCAGCAAAAAACCAGTCCCACCAATACTGACAATCGTTGCAAACAAGTAGTTACTCAAACGGCGGGAACCTAGAACCTCCAGACGTAGTAGGCGATCGCTTGTTGATTTCATTTGTGCCGTCATAAAATTTTCCTTTTTTCAGCCCAGGGTAATTGCAAATTTTGTTAATTTGTAATATATAGTTATGTTAACTTAATTAGAAACATTGCCCTTTTAATAAGCACGAGGATTTTCGCGAAATGACAATCGCAGTCGGACGCGCCCAGACGGAGCGAGGCTTATTTGATGCCCTCGACGACTGGCTCAAGCGCGATCGCTTCGTCTTCATCGGCTGGAGCGGCTTACTCTTGTTCCCCTGCGCCTTCTTCGCCATCGGCGG
>DATGYA010000131.1:0-12553 GCA_035298405.1 Kamptonema sp.
ATCCCCCTTCCTCACTGCCTCTGAAGCAACAGTTATGGCATTAGGCATCCATGTAGATACCGGTTCCCTCACCTACGAGGGCACTAGCGCCAGAGATGCTGCCGCTTTGGCCTGGTTAATGGAACAGGGGGCGAGTTTGCGAGTAATTGCTGAGTATGTGGAACCAGGTTTATCTCCTCAATTGCAGGATTTGCTGACAGTTGTTCTGGAAAATTTACAGTTGGAAACCCTGCGAAGCTATACAGTTGGCTCGGTATTGCTGACTACTGATACCTTTGTTCCCGGATTGTCAAGCTTGGCATCTCGCTTGCTGGATTTGACAGATACAGATGCTTTGTTGCTAGCTAATACTTATGGGTTAAAGGAATCAGGAAGTAGAGAAAAGGAGAACTCTGGAGAAGGCGTAGTTTCTAATCGTTTAACTATTATTGGGCGATCGCGCATTGAAGGAACCAACCTCAACGAATTATTCCAATCCCTTGGAGGCGGTGGCCACACCCGCGCCGCTTCCGCCTCTCTCCGAAACGTTGACCCAAAACAAACTTTAAAACAGCTAGTTGAACAACTCAAAACTCAAATTCCTCACCCACCTATTGCTCGCGATTTGATGTCCTCTCCAGTACGGACAATTCGACCCGAAACCTCGATCGCCGAAACTCACCGGATTTTACTACGCTATGGTCATTCTGGTCTTTGTGTCGTGGACGATCGCGATCGCCTAGTCGGAATCATCTCCCGCCGCGACATTGACATCGCCCTCCATCACGGTTTCAGCCATGCCCCTGTTAAAGGCTACATGACACCGCAACTTAAAACCATCGCCCCAGATACCACCCTCCCAGAAATTGAATCTTTGATGGTGACTTACGACATTGGACGTTTGCCCGTCTTAGACAATAATCAGCTAGTAGGAATTGTCAGCCGCACAGACGTATTGCGAGAATTACATCAGCAAAAACAAAAAGGAAAACAGGGAGCAGAACACTCTCAAAAGCATAGAGAATTGCCTTATTGCCCCTTACCTGAATTCATTCAGCAATTGCTTGCAGCTAGTATCAGCCCACAGCTCCAGCAATTTTTATCGCAAGCTGCTAATATTGCAGAAAAACGCGGCTGGAAAATCTATCTTGTCGGCGGTGCCGTCCGGGATTTATTGCTGGCAACTCCGGAAAAAAACTTATCCTTGACTGATATCGATCTCGTAGTAGATGGATATAAAAATTTAGGATTGGGGAAGACTAGCACACATCAAGACTTTTCAGTTCCTAAAGCTCAAACAAATAATTACAAATCTCCCGCTGTGGAGTTAGCTTCAGCACTACAAAAACTTTATCCTGCTGCTCGCTTAGAAGTTCACGGTCAATTCCAAACTGCTGCTCTTTTGTGGCACAAAGATCCGGAAATGGAATCGCTTTGGGTAGATATTGCTACTGCTCGCACTGAGTTTTATCCTTATCCCGCAGCTAACCCTGAAGTTGAAGCAAGTTCAATTCGCCAAGACCTTTATCGCAGAGATTTTACAATTAATGCCCTCGCTGTACGTTTGACCGCTAATCGCACTGGGGAATTGTTAGATTTTTTTGGAGGTTTGCAAGACTTACAGACAAAGCAAATTCGAGTTCTGCACGCTAATAGTTTTATCGAAGATCCAACACGAATTTACCGCGCTGTCCGATTTGCGGCGCGATTAGGATTTCAGATTGAGCCACAGACGGAAAGATATATTCGTCATGCTTTACAGAGTGGGATTTATGAGCGAGTTCAGGGCGATAAAGCTTCTACTCCTGCTTTGCAAACGCGGCTAAAAAGCGAATTAAAATACATTTTGCAAGCGACTTACTGGCAACCTGCTATGCAAATGCTAGGAGATTTAAAAGCACTGCGCTGCATTCATCCAACTTTAGAGTTAGATCGGGGGTTGCGACGGCAGTTGCGTTTAGTAGAGTGTTGTTTGAAAGGAAGACAGAATGCAGAACCAGGAACTATTAATAATTACCAATTACCAATTAATATCAATGATTGGCAATTGCGCTTGGAGGTTTTAATTGCTTATTTAGCACCGAAAAATCGAGGAAAGGTAGCCGCAAATCTTCAGCTACCGATAGATAGCATTAAGCGACTGGAAGATTTGGAAGAGAAAAAGACGAAGGTAGTAGCTACTTTGCTAGGGTGTGAAATGCCTAGTGATTTGGTGCTACTACTAAGGCAATATGATTTGTCAATGTTAATTTTAGTGGCTGTACAAAGTCCGAGAAAAGTGCGGCGGCAAATTTGGCAATATCTCACTAAGTGGGTAAATTTTGAACCCTTTTTGAATGGTAATGACTTGAAGGCGTTGGGTTATAAGCCGGGGCCGAAGTTTAAGCAAATGCTGGATCGTTTGTTGGTGGCAGCCTTAGATGGGATAGTTCGCGATCGCGTTTCTGCCATTTCATTTATGGCTGCACATTATCCTCAATCCTCAGCGTTATAATTTTCCAAATGATACATTTATTTACTCTAACTGATTTTTTTCTAAAATATTTAACTTACTATTTTTGCGACTGTAAGTTAAGTATATCACCAAACCAATTACAACCCAAACAACCAGTCGTAACCAAGTAGCACCTGAAAGAGACAGCATTTGCACGCCACAGATTAATACACCTAAAACTGGTACTAAGGGAACTAGCGGAGTTTTGAAAGGTCGATGCAAATCTGGTTGGGTTTGACGTAAAATTAGCACCCCAATACAAACGATTCCAAATGCCATTAAAGTGCCGATAGAAACTAATTCTGCCAGCAAACTTATTGGTAAAAGTCCAGCCAGGAAAATTGCTACTATTCCCGATAAGATAATTGCCACATAAGGAGTTTTAAATTTCGGATGAATAGCAGCAATTTTAGCTGGCAATAATCCATCCGTTGCCAGAGCATATAAAATTCTAGACTGACCTAACAATAGGACAAGAATTACTGAGCTCATACCAGCGATCGCTCCTATTTTAATCAATGGACTCAACCAGCGCAATTCTGCTCCTACCGCATCTACCGCTAGCGCTATTGAATCGGGTACATTTAATTGTGGATATGGCACAATTCCCGTCAATACAAGTGCCGTACAAATATAAAGTACGGTTGCAATCGACAAAGAACCCAAAATCGCGATCGGCATATCTTGCTGGGGATTTCGTGCTTCCTGCGCCGCACAAGAAACCGCATCAAAACCGATATAAGTAAAGAATATTATCCCTGCACCACGTAAAATGCCGCTCCATCCAAATTCGCCAAACTCTCCCGTATTTTCGGGGATAAAAGGTATCCAATTTTGGCGATCTATATAAGATAAACCAAAAAATATAAACAGCAGTATAACTGTTGTTTTTACTACAACTATGAAATTGTTAAACTTCGTCGATTCATGCACCCCTACAACTTGCAATATCATCATCAAAGTCACTACAAACATAGCTGGTAAATTCAGTGATTCATTCGCCAATCCAGGGGGAATTATTATTCCTATATCTTTGATAACGCTGACCACATATCCCGACCAACCAACAGCGACTGTCGCTACAGCAAAAGTATATTCTAAAATTAAATTCCAGCCGATAATCCACGCGACGAATTCTCCTAAAGTAGCGTAGGTATATGTGTAGGCGCTACCAGCTACAGGTATCATCGCCGCAAATTCGGCATAGCACAATCCGCAAAAGGCGCAACCAATAGCTGCTAGTATAAATGAGATAATAATCGCTGGCCCTGTATAACTAGCTGTTACCTGTCCCGTTACTACAAAAATGCCAGCCCCAATAATTGCCCCAATACCCAATGTTGTAAGATTTACGACACCCAGGGTGCGCTGTAATCCTTCTCCGTCTTCAAGATTGGCTTCTTGGATCAAACTTTCTACCGATTTTTTTGTAAACAATCTAGTTATCATTTGTTAAGGGTTTCGGCTTTTTTCTCCTTGTAATTTTATAAATCAAAAGGAGGATTTCGTCAAGTCCCAACGCCACATTCAAAGAAAAAAATATCTGTATATAGCTTTTCTTAGGTAAATGAGATAGTTTGAATCCCCTTATTAGTAAGGTTTTGAGCTTCAAAATATACCTTATTTAACTAATAACCGCTATGGACGCAATTGGTATAAAATATTAGGGATCGCCTGTTTGGGAGTGCTCAGCCTAGTTTTTAGCTAAGCTCGTCCTGAGTGACGGGAGCAGGTGCTAGTGATTTTATCTTTGAGGATGAAGGTGAAAAAGAAACGTGCCCCCGGTTTAATTGCCATTGTCTTTTACAAAACTTTTGTGGCTTCCCTTTTAGCTTTTACTTCTATAGCTTTACTTTTAGCGCTGAAAAATCATCAATTTTTGCAGGATTTTTCGGATATTTATTTATTAGAAACAAAATTTAAGCTAGTTGAGCTATTATTAGAAAAAATTCTCAATTTCAAACAAAAAACATTACTCTTTAGTGGAATAGCTGCTGGAATTTATGCTGCCATAACTGCTGTTGAAGCTATTGGTCTATGGTCTGAAAAATCATGGGCAAGAATTTTAGTGCTGGTATTAGTTGGGATTAGTATTCCACCAGAAATATTTGAATTAATCCGAGGAATCACTCTAGTTAAGTCAGTAGTTTTTTTAGGAAATGTAGCTGTGTTCTGGTACTTACTATACTTTTTTCCTAAACACAATAACGAAATTTAAAAAGCGATCGGCTAATTTTATCCCTGATTAATTTCACTAACACTCTCGGCTAAGCCCAATCTTACATTATTTCTTCACAAGTATTTCACATCTAAACATCCATAATTTAGTTAATATATACTTTTCCCTAATTCTGAATGGGGAAGCATACGGTATAGGTTAAGGTATAAATTAATACTTCCAGTTCTTCTGGCGAAAATAGATCGCTCTTTGCAATCAGGGAAAGTGGTATAAAATATGGCTTCTTCTCACCAATTCAGCGAAGTTAACGATGTAGCGAATGTTAATTTTTATATCGCACAGCGATCGCAGGTGCAAGAAACCCAGCCTCACAGAAAACCGCTATTAGCGAGCGACATATACCAAAATGTCGTAGAAGTGCAAACCGAGTTAGTTTCTCGGTTTTTAGCTGATGGTACTCTTACCTTTGTGAATGGATCGTACTGCCGTTATTTTGGCAAGACTCGCCGCGAGTTGATCGGCACAAACTTTTTATTGCTAATTCCCGAAGCAGAACGGGAAGAAGTAAAACAAAAATTCCTATCCCTAAACCCGAAGAATCCTGTCACAACCTATGAATGCACTAACACTTGTGCTAATGGGGAAATCAGTTGGCAACAGTGGACTGTTCAAGCAATTTTCGATCCAGTAATGCACTCAGTTGAATTCCAATCTGTAGCGCTAAAAATTTCAGGACAGCTATTGGAGCGTAGATCCGAGTTAAAGCAGCTCTACGAAGATATAGAAAAGAAATCTTCCGAGCTACAACAGGTAAAAGCAGAATTAAAAAACATTTATCATCTTTTAGGCTGTCTTGCTAAAGACATCCAAGAATGCCAAGAGATAGAGCAAACACTACAAGAAAAGACTCAACAATTACAGGCTATAGTTGAAATGATCGGAGAAGGAATAACCCTGAGCGATACAGAAGGTCGCTTTGAAATTTTCAATACAACGATGCAAAGAATTACCGGATATACTATTGCTGATGTTAACAATAGTAATAAAGATTTTATCAAGCTGTTGTATCCTGAAGAAAAAGAATTTATGGAAGCCAACGAACGGCTGAAAAAAGTTAAAGAAAAAGGGAGGATTTATGATACTAAAACCACAATAGCAACTAAATCAGCTAGCCGGAAAAACCTGGTAGTATCGACATCAGTTATTCGTGGTAAAAGCCAAGATATGTTTTTAAGTACCTATCGAGAAATTCGAGAAAATAAGTACTGGGACTTACCACTTCTGTTAAGTGAAGAATCCTCCCGAAATTTCTTAGAAAATGCTCCTATTGGCATAATTATTTGCGACCGTAAATATAAAGTTGTGAGCGTCAATCCAATAGTATGTAAGATGTTAGGTTATACGGAATCTGAAATGATTTCCATGAATATTGCTGAAATTAATAATCCCCAATACGTAGAAAACAAGAGTTTATTTAAGGAGCAAATATCGCTAGGAAAATCACCTATGTATCAACGAGAGCAATGCTTTATAAAGAAAAGCGGAGAAGCCATTTGGGTAAATTTATTAGTGAAATTAATTCGCGATCTAGAAGGTGAAACTCTCTATGGTTTCGGCATTGTTGAAGACATCACCGATCGCAAACTATTAGAAGCAATTATTCAAGAGAGCGAAGACAGATTTCGTGCTATTTTTGAGCAAGCTGCTGTCGGCATGAGTGCCTTAACCCTAGATGATAAATTTTTCCGAATCAATCAAAAATTTTGTGATATAGTCGGCTACACTCAGGCCGAAATGTTAGCCTTAACTTTTCAGGATATTACTCATCCAGAAGACCTGGCAACTGATATGGTTTACAAACAAGAGCTTTTGTCAGGAGTTCATTCAAATTACTCAATAGAGAAACGCTGGATCGCGAAAAATGGAGCTGTTGTTTGGGGAAAAATGAGTTTATCTGTAGTGCGCGATCGCGCCGGAAAAGCGTGCTATTTAATCGCCACCCTTGAAGATATTAGCGATCGCAAACAAGCCGAAGCTGCACTTCAAGAATCAGAAGCAAAATACCGTGCCTTAATGAACAATGCTGGCGATGCCATGATGCTAGCAGATATGCAGGGAAACATCCAAGAAGTCAATAAAAATGCAGAAGAATTATTAGGCTATCAAAAAGGCGAACTGGTAAAAATGCACGCTAGTCAAATTTATCCACCGCAGGAACGAAAAAGAGTAATGGCAGAATTTGTAAAAAGCATCGAAAAAGGCGTATCATGGCTACCAAATACCTTGGTACTTCAGAAAGAAGGTCAAACAGTTTGGGTAGATATCAACTCCAGAGTCGTTGAATGGGGGGGCGGTAGCAAAATCGTACAGACGATTTTTCGAGACATCACCTACCGAGTACAATTAGAAAATACACTTAAACAACAAGCAGAAAGAGAACGATTAATTAGAAGCATTGCTCAAAATATTCGGGAATCTTTAAACTTAGAAGAAATTCTCAACACTACAGTTAAGAAAGTTCGAGATTTTCTTAAAACTGAGCGCGTCATTATTCACCGCTTAAATACAGATGGAAGCGGACAGATAGTCGCAGAATCCATAGCTAGTGGTTGGGTTTCAACCTTAGATTGGTTAATCAGTGAACCCTGGATTGTAGAGAAACAAATTGACGCAGCGAATCAGTTACATCAAGTTCATGCTATCGAAGATATCTACACATCTGATTTAGAACCTTACCAAATTCAGTTACTAGAAACCTTTGAGGTGAGATCGGTTTTAATTATCCCAATCTTGACAGGTGAATATCCTTCTCTACTGTGGGGAATGCTGATAGCTCACCAGTGCAGCGGAGTCCGAAAATGGCAACAACAGGAGATTAATTTATTGCAAGAATTAGCAATGCAATTAGCACTAGGTATTCAGCAGTCACAACTTTACCAACAGCTCAAAGAAGCCAATGTCGAACTGCACCAGCTCGCAACAATAGACTGTTTAACTCAAATCGCAAACCGCCGTCGTTTTGACGAGTATTTGCATCAAGAATGGTGGCGGTTAACCCATGAGCAAAAGCCTTTATCTTTAATTCTGTGTGACATAGATTTTTTCAAGTTGTATAACGATACTTGGGGACACCAAGCGGGAGATAAATGCCTCAAACAAGTTGCGGCTGCAATTCGCCCTGTATTGAAGCAAAAAGACGATTTAGTTGCCCGTTATGGCGGTGAAGAATTTGCAATAATTCTGCCTAATACTGACGCTAAAACAGCTATTTACATTGCCCAAACTATCCGTTCTACGGTGAAGGATTTACGAATTATTCATCAAGGTGTAGGAGCTGGTCAGTATGTAACCTTAAGTTTAGGGACTGCTACTGTAATTCCAGGGTCAGAATCTTCTCCTGAGCGGCTGATTGCTGCTGCTGACGAAGCTCTATATCGCGCTAAAGAGCACGGTCGCGATCGAGTTGGAAGTAGCGCTTTTAAATGGTAATTGGTAAGTTCAAATCTCGTTGATAATATCAACCATCGGTGGCATTACGAAGTTAGTTTGAGGATGGTTCTGGGAAGGGAACAACAGGTTCTAAATTTGGCGGGTTCTGCGATCGCACGGAGCCTTCTCCACTGTTCTGATCCAAGCTTGGTAGTAACGGTTCGGGCTCTGGTTGGGAGGGCGCTAAAGGTACAGAGTCAGGCGCAGCTTCAGGAAGTAGGGGATCTTCACTAGCAGCAGGAGTCGGGGTGGGGGGTTCTGGCGGTTCTGGCGGTAAAGGTGCAACTTCTGGAACTGGAACTGGGGCTGGGGCGATCGCGGGTTCGCGCGGCCTTTCGCCCACAGGTGCGGGAGAATAGGATGGTACCTGCTCCAGTTCAGGCTCAGGCTCAGGAATATAGGGTTCCGCTAGCTCAGGTTGAGGTTTAGGCAAAGAGGCTGTTGGAGTTGGTGTTGGCGAGGCTGCCACATCGGGAACAGGTTCGCTCGTTGGCTGCGCCGTAACATTTTGAGAGCTCTCTTTAGGAGGTTTATTCAATTGCACTGGGAGATTTGGACTACTCTGCACAGAGGGTTCGCCGAATAGAGGTGCCTCTGGATCTTGGCTGCGAAATTCTGGGTGTTGAGAATTCTCCCAAGGAACAAAGGATCGATCTACTGGAGGGCGGCTGCTCATCGCTGTTACGCCAGTATACCTACGCGCGAAATCAAAACCCGTCCAACCAGCCAGCCCAGCCGTTAAGACAAATACCAACAGAATCAAGGATGAGGAAGGGAAAACGCATAACTCGACCTCTTCAAGCTGTTTCTGCCTTTCTAGCAACTGCTGTGCTTCTAAAAAAGCCAGCCAATCTTCTACTGTCTGGGGGCGGTTGTGAATATCTATTTCCAGTCCCCACATAATCGCTTTCTCAATGGCTGGAGAGAGTTGAGGTTGAAATAGTCGTAAGGAAAGTAGCGATACGCGATCGCGCAGGGAAGCAGCCACAGGCTTTTCAGCCGTCAGCAAATAATAAAATGTTGCAGCCAAACTATAAATATCTGTAGCGGGAGTTAACCGATTAGCGATTGTCGATTTTCCCAAACCAGTGCGGGCGGAATTAGCGAGGGAAAACGTATTTTTCCTTACCTCCTGCCCCTGGGGGACGTACTGTTCTATTGGCGCGTACCCAGATGACAGTAAACTGCTATGCGCTTGCCTCATCTCTGGGGTAAACTCACCGGCAATACCAAAATCAATCAGCATCACTAAATGAGTTCCCGCTCGCCGGATGATGTTTTCTGGTTTGATATCTCGGTGTAATAAGCCGCTCTGGTGTAATGCCTTCAATGCGGAGGCAATTTGCTGAATGTAGTGCAGTGCTTCGGCTTCCGATAAGGGTTGGCCTGATTTTACCAATTGAGCGAGGCTTTCCCCAGGGATGTAGTCCATAACAATAAAGGACAGCCCTGCTTCCTCAAAAAAGTCTAGCAGCCGCACGATGTTGGGATGCTGGCACCAAGATAGGCGCTGGGCTTCGGCAATAAATTGCTGCTGAAACAAGGCAAAATCAGGGTGCTGGCACAGCCTATCATTAAGGGTTTTAATCGCCACGGTTTGACCGAGATAGGTGTGGGTGGCTCGGTAGGTAATCCCGAACCCTCCTATGCCCAAAACTTCGTCGATTTTGTATTTGCCCTTTTGAAGGACTGTTCCTGGCGCTAAGTTCATCTTTCTTTAAATACCCATTTTCCAACTTATGCTACCGCTTTTGCAGTATTTCGCAGCGAGGGTTCTTGGCAAGGGTTGGGGAAAATGACGTAAACAAGTGCATAAATCCTGATTAAAACGTTTTGCGATCGTTGTGCCGTAAGACTTATGGCTAAAAAGCTGATGCCGTTTAAATGTCTGTAGCCTAGTCCATTTTAAATAAAATTCCCGCTCCAGTGGAGCGGGAAAGCCATCAGGGTGCATCTATGTAAATAACTCTAGCACTGTGGGGGGTATAACCCCTCAGTATCTTTACAAAAATTTATATATAGCAACCGCCTTGGCGGTTAGGACTATCTTGATTGCCGAAACCCTTGCTATTATTACCTCATCCTTCTTCCTTCTTCCTTCTTCCTTCTTCCTTCTGCTATATTTCGCAAATCTGAATTATTTAGGAGACAGGGATTGACAAAGTAGGCGATATATGGAATGTGAATTAAAGCAGCTACTAGGCGATCGCTCTTTCCCTTGGGCCAGATCGATAGACATTTTGTGAAAAACTGGTGACAGGCAGGAAAGATGCCTGCTTCACAAGGTTTATTGGAAATTTATAATAAATTTTCACGCTCAATATCCTATGTTTACACCTAACAAGGTTTTATATTAAAATAATAGCATTGGTGTAAACCCTTTGATTTAAAAGAAATGGAGAAAGGAGACTCTACCATAAGCTTTGATATCAAAGGATTTTACCAGAAAAATACTAGAAAGCTTGAAAGGACGTAATACCAATGGTTTCAACGAAATCAGCACTACCCAAGGCTAACGTGAGAGTTTATGAAGATAAAGGCAGTTTAGCGTTACGCTTTAGTACCAAGTACAATCCCGTCTTTCAACAGCTAACAGGGTTTAAAAGCCGCCAGAAGTGCATGGGGCTAGGAATGGCGGACACGCCGCAAAATTGGAAGAAAGCTCAAGCGATAGCACTACAGATTGAGGCAGACTTAGAGCATAGCGACTGGGTTAAGCTGTTTGACCCTACCTTTGCTAAGTACGGCATTGGTGATGCTAAGTTCGCTCAAAAGCTAGCTGATGTGATTCAGATGCCACAGACTAAAACGGCAATGACCGTAGGTGAAATGTGGGAGGATTATCTAGTTTGGAAAGAGGGACAGGTACAGCCAACCACGTTTAAAGGACAATTTCGCAGTACATACACCAATGCTATTAAGGGCTTGAAGTGGGACAAGAAAAGCAGGCAATATATATCAATAAGTGACGCTGTTTATAACTTGCCACTCGATAATACCATAGGCGAAAAAACAACTAAACTGATTAATTGTTTAATTCGTCCTGAAGCGGCTAAAAAAACACTGTCAGCATTACGTGAAGCTTACGACCGCGCGGTAAACTTAGGTAAAATACCGCCTACCAAGAACCCTTTTGAAGTAGTCAAAGGTGAGGTGAACAACAATCAAATGTATGAACCTAAGCAAGACGAGAATGGCGTATGGCGTGAATGGTGGGAACTTGAAGACGCTACCGATGATGAGTACCTGAAGGATACAAGGTACTTTACTATCACTGAACGTGATGCAATTATCAAGGCATTCTATGAAAGTGAATCCGAGGCTAAGCGTCACGCAGCACCCTTGATTGAGTTCCTGTTTCTAACAGGTTGCCGACACGGTGAAGCCTTTGCTCTAAGGTGGAAAGATGTAAGTTTTGAGCGTGGTTACGTGCGGTTCAGCAAGAGCTGGAATAAACAGGTAAGAACAACACAGCAAACTAAAACAGGGACTATCAGGATGTTTAAGTTGTACCCTAAGCTAACTGATTTACTGCTACGCATACAAGCTAACAGTAGTAAAACTGGTAAAAATGACTTAGTGTTTACTTTGATGAATGGTAATGCTTACGGAAGCGCCAATTTAGATGATGTTTGGAGACAAAGTGACGCAAGCTACACTAACATCAAGGGTGAGAAAACAGAATATATAACGCTTGGAATAGTTAGCGAGTTAGCAAAAAAGGGATTAATAGAAAGTTATCTAATACCTTACAGTACAAGACATACATTCATCACCTTACAGGCGCAAACAGGCGTAGATGTGGCGCTAATTGCGGCTAGCTGTGGCAACAGCATAGAAGTCATTTACAAACACTATTTAGGGTTTAATAAGAGCGCTAGCTTTAGTGACCTATAATAGATGTAAGTCCTAGTTGCGATACGGCGACGATCATCCTTGATTAATCAGGGGTGATTTTTTAATGGTTAATTATAACGTTTATTAAAATAGATGTGTAATAGTTGATGTGACAGTTATAGATAAGTGAAAAGTAAATAGGCTGTTTAAATGCAATTTAAGGTGGGGGTAGGGGGTAGTGAATACCCTTTAGGTCACGCGCTTCCAGGCACTTAACAAGCTTCTTGGAGCCATTACGGGCTACCGCAGCAAAGCGCGATCGCACTCAAAGGAGGGGTCTAATTTTCAATTTGTCGCCTGAAACAACGCAAACTCGTTAAAAATCGAATTTTACACACGGGAGGCATTGCCTCTTTTTTATTAGCTATTTTATTACAATACTTCGGACAGTTTTTAAGCAGCCAGAGTACCATAAGATAGAACGGAGGGAAGATTAGGATGATTTAAAATTAAATTCGGGTCTAAATCTAACTTATCAATAAAGGTAGAAAGCAAATGCCGATTGAATTGCAGAC
>DATGYA010000132.1:0-21923 GCA_035298405.1 Kamptonema sp.
AAATTCAATTTGTACAGGTTGATTCCTTGCTCGCAGTTTTGGGCGATCGCGATCGCTTGCAGCAAATTATTGGGAATTTGCTTTCTAACGCCATTAAGTTTACACCCCAGGGAGGGCAAGTGGAAGTCCGGCTGGAGGAAGATTGGGGATTAGTTGGCGGTCAATCTTTAGAGAATCCAGCAACTCTTGCTTTTGTCCCCACAGGCGTAGGCGGGAAATATCATCGAAATTTACGACAATATGCGCTGATTACGGTCAAGGATAGTGGCATCGGCATCGGTGCTGAGTTTCTACCCCACGTTTTTGAAGGTTTTCGCCAAGCTGACGGTTCGATTACTAAAACTCACGGCGGACTAGGACTGGGTTTGACGATCGCGCGATATTTGACAGAATTGCAGGGTGGAACTATTGAGGCTACGAGTGGGGGGGTAGGTGAGGGAGCTATTTTTCGTGTGAAGCTACCTCTAGTGGAGAAAGTAGACGATCGCGCCTTGGCGGTGCAGCCGAAAACCGATGCTCTAGAAACTCAAAGCAATCTTTCCCAACCCGTTCCCCTTGCTGGCGTAAGGATACTGGTAGTTGACGATGATGCGGATACCTGCGAGCTGATTGCTACGGTGCTGGGACAGTGCGGAGCTATTGTCAAAACAGCGGCTTCAGCAAAACTAGCATTAGAGTCGATGGAACTGATAACACCGGATGTGTTAGTAAGCGATATCGGAATGCCCGATCAGAACGGCTATGACTTAATCCGCAAAGTCAGAGAATTGGAAGCTCAGCGAGGGGGATACATTCCCGCGATCGCGCTTACGGCCTACGCACGCGCAGAAGATCGGCAGTTGGCGCTTCAAGCTGGCTTTCAGTTGCACTTTCCAAAACCTGTAGAGCCAGCTAAGTTGGTAGCGGTGCTGGCAGATTTGGCTGGGCCTACCTAAGTTGTGTTTTTCTTGTGGGCGATCGCTTGATGCTGTTATACCAAATTCGCATCAAGCGATGCCACTGGATGTGAGGGTGCTAGTAACTGGATTAGTTTAAGCTCAACCGCACTAAAGTATCAGGGGCGAGGAAGTGAGCTATGTGGTAAGCTCGTTCTTCTGTTTTGAGCAGGATTTTTTCGTACAAGTAGCGGGTGGCGCGATCGCCTAAACTTTCTGCTTGTCCGGCTTGACGGCGCAACAAACTTATGATGGCTTGCTCGGCAGCTAGATCGTGTTCGAGCATTTGGCGGCAAAGATAGGCACCGTCTGGTTCCGGCTCAAAGCAGCAAAGTTCTGCTAACTTGCTAAAGCCAGCCGCAGGAATACCCCCCAACCCATTCAAGCGTTCGCCCAATTCATGAACGTGATCTTGAGCTTCTCCATAACTGTCTTGAAAAAATTGGTGCACAGAGTAAAATTCTGCTCCCTCTACCACAAAATGATGCTTTTGATATTGCAGGTAAAGCGCTTGAAAACTTGCCAGCAAAGCATTCATTCCTTCACAGACGGGGGCTGTAACTGAATGTTCGAGCAAAATTGGATTGTCAGCAAGGTGGCCAAATGGGCGCACTGCACTCTGAGTCTCAGCCATAGTGTGTTCCCTCTCAATAGGCAGATTTATTGCCAATACGCTTAGTTTACCACCCTAAATCTGGGAGTCAAGCCGAGTCTACCTCCCTACTGGAAGACTTTACGAGTTGGAAAAATTTTTCTCGCAATCTATTGAGAATTAGTTGCACTTGCGCTATGCTTTATAAGGTAGCGAAACCAACAAATTTTCTCAGGCATCAGGCTCTCTCCGATGGGTACAAAGGACAGAAAATCAGTGAATTTCTCGATATTCTTGCTTATAACTCCATCTAGCTACCTGCGTTAAGCTCTTTTATCCTTTTTTATTGCCTTTTGCCTCAGCCTCTAGCATAGTTACTTTTCTGCGGTCAGTAGTAAAAATTAGTGCAAATTGATTTCATTTATGAATAAATCAGAACTAGATTCAGAACCGTCCCACATTGTTGAGGTCAGTTGGGTTGACCGCTGGCAAGTTTACCAGCGTTTGCAGGAGCTCGATATTAGCTGTTCTTGCGCTATCGATCAGCCTTTGCGGGTAAAGCTCAAAAGTATGGTGCAAACTGCTCAGCTAGAAAGTGTACTGAGACAGTACAGAGCTCCTCGCAGAGAGTTACAGGGATGGCTGGAATGGTGCTGGGAAAACAGTTAACGGTTAACGGTTAACGGTTAACGGTTAACAGTTAACAGCTAACAGTTAACAGCTAAGACTCAAAAATTAACAAAAAATTGAGAACAATGTGCAAATCACGCAAAGACGTTTCTGAATTCAGCCTTGAGGGTCAAATCCTGGGTTTTATCGTTGAAGATGGCTACAAACTTAAGTATCTGCGAATTGCCGCGCCGTCTGGAGAAGAGTATGTTGTTAAAATTTCTAAACAGTTGCGATCGCCTCTGGCACCTGTCTTAGCACCAGGTTTAGCGGTACGAGTTGTAGGGGAAAAAAAGCTCAACTGGGAAACTGGTAAAATTAAACTGAAAGCTTACAGTGTCGTACCCTTAACTGGGGATAATTTGCCAACTGGGGAAACTCAGATTTTGGCTGGTGCATCTTTTGGGAGACAGACTGAAGTTTCGCCTTTTGCTTGTGGTGGACAACTCCCGTGCGATCGCCTGGGCACAATAGCCCCAACACCAACAAATTCTTCTCAAAACAAAGCTAAAATTTTGGTTTGTCAAAAATCTGACTGCCAGAAACGAGGAGGCAGAGCAGTTTGTCAGGCTTTGGAAGCTGCTTTGAGCGATCGCGGTTTAAAAGACCAAGTCACTATTCAGGGAACCGGATGCCTCAAGCAGTGCAAAGCCGGGCCAAACATGGTTTTAATGCCAGATAAAACTCGCTATAGCCGGATCGAACCGACAGAAATTCCGGCAATCATTGAAAAACACTTTGCTCATGTCTGTGTTTAACTGCGATCGCTTTGGTAACAGATTCACAGAGAGAAAATATTTTACAAATTACCTGTCACCAGTTATCAAAAAAACTGGTGACAGGTAAATATAACTTGTCACTTATTGATGCTTAGAAACTAAACGTAGTCCGCAGCACGCCTACCCAAACTGTGTCATTGTCCTCGTTGTGATTCGGATTAGTAATCACAAAAACACCGGGAGTAATCGAGATAAAATCAGTTACTTGGAGGCGGTAGAAACCTTCAATGTGCAAAGAAGTTTTATCATCTTCTGCGCCATCACTAGAGGTAACTTTTGGCGGTACACCTACTACAAAACCCAACAGGTTGCCTCGCCGACCCAAATCTGGGAATGCCAAGGTGATAGCTGCGTTGAGAATCGTCGCCTTATCGTCGCCTCCTTTTTCTTGGTAAGCGCGGGTATAGCCGAACCAACCGCCCAGATTAAAGCCTCTGCTAGGCTTCCAGTTAAATTGAGCGCCGAAGTTATCTGAGGAGGTAGCGCGGTTTCCAAAAGGCTGTTCAGCTAAGTTACTGCCTGTACCGCCACCGATGCCGACGCTGCCACTTCTGAAGTATTTATGAGCGTAAGTCAGACCCACATCAAACCTTGACCCCAGGGAGAAAGCTAACTGACCGATTGCAGTGTAGGAACCAGTGAAAACTCCCCGACCCTCTGAAGGGTCAGGAGCATCAACATCATTGGCTAGGTAGGCTACCTGAGCTCGGAAGTTTCTTCTGAAAGCGTAATTGAACCCCAACCCAGCACCTTCAGGGCCTCTGTAGACAGCAGGGTTGCGCTGTCCGAATCGGGAAACTGAAGCACCACCGCTGCTATTGAAGGGAGTGATCGTCTCAGCAATATCATCAATGTTGAGTCCTTTCGGGCCAAACCAGACTGTAGCGCGACCTGCGGGGAAACGATACCACACTTGGTCGAGTGTAAAGTTGTTGCCATCGTCACCGTCAAAGGCTAAGCGAGCCATGTTGGTATTGTTCGCTGAGGCGCGATCGTATCTGGCGACGTTTCTGGCTTGCAAGCGGGTTCTCAATAAGTCTCGACCAGTAAAGCTGGTGTTGAAGTTGAGCCGCACCCGATAGCCAAGGTTAGTGCTGGTGTTGTCGTCGTTGTTGTCGTCGTTATTAGTTAACGAAGAAACATCTCCTGCGAAGGTATCGCTGAGGGCAAAAATAACTTCTCCGTTTAGCTTGGTAGTAGTGGAGAACTGATTGGCTTCGAGTTCAGTTGTCCGCGCTTCTAGTGCGTCTACCCGTCCGCGCAAGGTTGCAAGTTCGGCTGCAAATTCTTCTTGCAGGCGTTGCAGTATGGCTAAGTCTTCTTTGGTAACAAAGTTGCCTGTAGCTCCACCGATCAGTCTGGTGACTTGGTCTAAGCAAGCGTTTAAACCAGCGGCAAATTCGTAGCGGGTTAATGCTCGGTTGCCTCTAAATGTGCCGTCGGGATAACCTGCAATACAACCGTAGCGCTCGACTAAGGATTGTAAGGCTTGGAATGCCCAGTCTGTGGGTTGCACGTCAGACAATTGGGAGACAGATGTCACCTGAGCCATGCCCTTTGATGGCTGAGCTGTTTGAGAGTTCGGCTGCATTGAGGGCGAGGCTGGCAGGATGGGGCCGCCCATTGATGCCTGAGCTGGGGGTACTTGAGCTAATGGTTCTGGGACAACAACGGGAGCTTTAGCGACCGGAGCAGCTTGGATTGAACCCGTTTGAAGTGAGAGATCGGATGCTTGGGGTGTGGTGTCGGCTGTTAGCGAAGTAACTGCGGCACTCACTGGCGCTGTGTCTGGGATTAACTTATTTTCCCCAAGAGTTGGCGCGTTACTGTCTAGTTCTACTTGTGGCTGGTTTTTAGCCTCTGCTATGGGAAGTGCTGCAATTTCCTCTTTTGGGGAAGCGATGGTGTTTAAGGTTAACGCTTCTGGGGTAGCGATCGCATCGGCCTCGGCAACGGTTGGCTCAGAAGGCTGAGCTTTGGCTACCTGGTTCGATTCTGGTGCTGTGGGCGCTTCTTGGGCGATCGCAGCGGCACTGACAACAAACGACATCCCCAACACTGCTGGAGATGCTAGAAGTAAATTCCAAAAAGTTTTATTCATTATTCCTCACGCCCTCACACTCAACTCTAATTAGGAAGCAAGTTCCAACCGCTAGATTGTGTTGTTTCCTGCCTGTTGACAATAATTCTTTTACTACCTCGAAGGTAATCTTGTCAAGTTTTTTAACCCGATCTTAAACCTGACAATAATAATTTAACCAGTTTTCGCCACTTTTGGGGGACAAAGGAGAGAATTTAATTCCCACCAATTTACAGGGGTTAATTTTGAGTAGCCAGTCGCGTTTTGATTTCCCGCTCAGGGTTGCGTGACTGATACTTGCGAGTGCGATCCCTATTTTTTAGGGTCGCGGACAGAGTCTCTGACTAACGAATAAGTATCTTAACATAATTTTTGTTCTAGTCAACACATAAACCAAAATTCAGATCGAGGTGACTTTGCTACCTACACTGCTGCAATTGGGAAGATTTTTTGCCCCATCATTGCGGTGTTTATAACGGGACTGAGGCGCATCCCTTGCCGTCAAGAATCTATTCTCGCGAGATTGAGAAAACTTTCTGGAATAACTCTATAGCCCAGGTAATATCGCGGGGTTGAGATTTCGGTTGAAATAATCCTTCTTGCTCCCATTTTTCTATATCCAAACTAATCGCCCAAGAATTTAACCATATAGGCTTTGGAAACTGAGTTAGCTTGTCGGGCATTGTATCTTGTAAAGCCAGCAAAAATATAGCTTGGACCACTTCTTCTGCACGTTGCAAAATCAACCAACCATCTTCTATTACTTCTCGATCGGTTTTATTAGTTTTGAAGCTCTGAGTCCTAATTTCTTCAAAAATAGGTATATTCCAATAATCTATAAACTCAAAGGTTATTCTTCCCAAGGATTTGGTTGACCAATCTAGGAATAACTGTTCCATACGATTGGTTAACTGTGAAATTTGCTCGCTATACTTCCACACTCTTGCTCTTTCTTCTGAAGAAACTAATAGTGGATGGAAAATCATCCGGGAGATATTATAAATGGCTGTCACCACATCCCAAATAAATCTAGTAGTAAATATCCCTTCATTGTCTAAATAGGAATATATGCCGTGAATACTGGATGTTGTATTCTCACTCAATTTTAAGAAAAAATTATTAGCCTCATCTACTTGCCTTTGACTTAATTTATCTTGAAAATCAAGTTTAATAAGCTCAGTTACTAAGGAATTACAATAACCAATCAAATCAGAACCAGGGGAGAAGAAAGGATCTGGGAAAACTCCAGCTTCGCCCACGCAAGCCCAACGATTTTCCGAGAAAACTTGAGTTGAAGAATAACTGTATTTTGGCATTTTCTTAAAATCCGCTGGCGGCTTGTCTTTTAGATGAAAAGCCAACACAGGTTCATTTTTTTCTAGCCACTGATAAGCTAACTCATAGGTATGAAACTCTCTGAAAGGTTGTGCTTCCTCTTTAGCAACAATACCAATACTCGTGTAGTTGGAAGATAGAGGAATTGTCCAAACCCAGTAACCCTTTCCACAGAGATGATTGGTTGAGTAATAGCGCATCCTTTTGGGAACGCGATCGTGCCATAATACTTCTGTCTCGGATACCAAATCAGCCACGTCAATACGACCTTTAACTCTAAACCACACAGCGTTAAAGTTAGGATTATTCGGTTTAGCTAGACCTAGTTTCCTTTGCAGAAAACGACGGCGACCCATCGCATCTATAACCCACTTAGCTTGGCAGGTTTTGTACTCCTTTCCTTGGGTATAAATAATTTGATGCAATTCTTGGGATTTTTCAACAAGTTTAATATCTTTTACAGCACAGTTTTCTAGGACTTGGATACCCATTTGAGTATTAAATACCCTTAAATCTTGCTCTAGCTTGCCCCGATCGATCTGATAAGACTTAAATGTAGGGGCAAAGTCAGATAATCCTAGTTCGGGACGTTCTTGAAATTGACCGCGCGGATCGCCAAAAAAGTAACGCAAACCTAATTTAGGTAAATGATGTTCTTCAAAATAATTGGTTAATTGCAGAATTGCCGATAAGTAGTAAGCTCCTAGATAAACTGTTGATTCCCCCACTTTAAAAATTGCTTCTGGTAGAGGGCTAACAAGTCTATCAATAACTACTATAGAAAGGTCTGGTATCTGTAGCTTTAATTGTCGTGCTAGAGTCGATCCAGCTAAACCGGCACCGCAAATGGCAATATCAAAAACACTGCTATTCATTGAATTTTGATGCCAGTAGTTTTTTAGGTTTACTCATAAAAATTGAGAAGAAAAATTAGTTTATATCATTAAAACCAACAATGATACACTCATCATTATTAATTGTCAAGATGAATTGTAATTTTTTTATCCTTGACATTTCCCTGAAGCATTAGCGTTGACAGAGTGACAACACATTTAAAATGTTGTTGAATCAAGCGTTGGGGCTCTTGCTCTAGAAAAATAGGGCATAGTGTGGCAATTACGGGGTTGAGGGGAGCTAGTTCCTAAACCTGCAATCTGCTGTATCGGCTATTTGAAAGCATCACTGATATTTGTATGCTATGCTGCAAGTCAGTAGGGCCTACCCTAATTTTATGATTAATACCAAGTCAGCCTTAAGAAATTAGTGAGATAGTGAGGCATTATGGAAGATTTTGGCATCATCATCGCCTGTTGCGACCAAGATTATCTTTTTGCTAAGGGGTGCTGTGCTAGCATTCGATATTTTTTAGGGGATGTTCCAATCTGTTTGTTGATTGATGGCACATTTTCTGTCGCTCCTTTAGAAAAGGCGTATGGGGTGCGGGTGATTAATCACGATACTGTATCGAGTGAATTTCTCAGAAACAGAAGTTTTGGTTGGGGAAAAACTAAGATGATTGCTTTCTGGGAAAGTCCTTGGTCAAAGTTCATGGTATTGGATGCGGATACGATTGTCTGGGGAGATGTTCTCAAGTTGGCCAATTTTAATAATTTTGATTTTGTGATTGACCAGCCTGCTTCTACTTACTCCGATGCAGATGTTACGGAGTTTTTCTTTGATATTCCGGGGATTGAGAAACATTTTCCAGATTTTCGCTGGCGGGAATATCGCGATCGCTATTTTTGCACGGGTACTTTCTTTGCTAGGCGGGAAATTTTTAGCTTGGATGAATACAGAGAAATTCTGGATTTTGTGGCTCAATATCCAGGGGTATTTAAGTATGGAGAAATGGGATTTTTGAACTTTATGATTTTCCGTGCGGCTCAAGAAGGTAGAGCGCGGGTGCAAAATGTAGATTCGCAGTTATTAGTGCCAGATTTTGACCAGGATTTATTGAGAAAGCGTTTTCCTGTTAAGGAATCTGGGCCGGAGGTAGAAAGTAATGATGCTACGGTGATTCATTGGTGCGGGCCGAAGCCAACTCTTTCTACTTCTAAAGTTTACTCGGAACCCATGAATTTCTGTCGGCGTAAGTGTCAGCAAGATGCTTGGGGAAAAACTGGTTTGGAGGCGGAAATGTCTTTGAAGTCTGAGGATTTGCAGCGAGCTTTTTATGTTTACAAGAATAAGTTTAAGAAAAAGTTTCGCCAGTTCGTAGGTAAGTAATAGGGTGTAGATAATTTATTTTCTAGATTGTAGCCTCCTGTTTTAAAATCGTCGAATATTTTTTAACATGAGTGGGCTAAATCTTTAGCCAATCATGGTTTCGGGTGGGTTGTCACTCCTTCAGGGATACTACTTAAGTCCTGTACGCCGCCGCAACACTTCCAAAAGAGTATTAAATTCATTAGGAATTGGCGCGATCGCTGCGATCAACTCTCCTGAAATTGGATGCTGCAACTTCAGCCGCCAAGCATGAAGAACTTGTCCTGTCAATTTTACGCCGATATCGTGCTTGGAACTGTAAACGGGATCGCCGATAATAGGATGTCCTATTTGGGCCGCGTGCACGCGAATTTGATGGGTGCGGCCTGTTTCTAACTGGAAGTGCATTAGGGTATAATTGCCCAATCTTTCTTGAATTTGCCAGTGAGTGACCGCAGCACGACCGCCTTTTTCTACTGGAACTACAGCCATTTTTTTGCGGTCTACAGGATGCCGTCCAATAGGTAAATCTATTGTGCCATTTTCGGTTTTTAGAGTGCCATAAACGATGCCTAAGTATTCGCGGCGAGCGGTTTTAGCTTTTAATTGAGCTTGTAAATGTTGATGGGCAAAATCTGTTTTTGCGATCGCGATCGCGCCACTGGTATCTTTATCTAATCTATGCACAATTCCCGGCCGCAGCACTCCCCCAATTTCTGCTAGCGGACAATGGGCTAAAAGGGCATTTACCAAGGTTCCACCTGGATGTCCGGCGGCGGGATGGACGACTAAACCAGCAGGTTTGTTGATGATTATTAGGTATTCGTCTTCGTAGAGAATATCTAACGGCATAGCTTCTGGTTGCAAGTTTAAGGGTGCGGCTTCGGGAATAGCAACGTGAATACGATCGCCATTTTTCACGGTTTCCTTTTTTGAAGTACAGATAATATCATTAACTGTGACATTGCCTTGTAATATCAGGTTTTGGATGCGCGATCGCGACAAATCTTCTAACTCATTAGCCAGCCAAAGGTCTAGACGCTGGCTAAGTTGTGACTCCGTATTCTTCCCACTATCTTCAACCTCTATAAAAATCGATGATTCACTCTTCATATCAAATTCTAAATTATATAAAATAGGCTTATTTCTGCTTCAAAGTATAACATCTCTGCAAATGCACCTCCATCATAGCAGTTATAAACAATATAGCCGCAAGTGTCACTACATTTGTAGTAGATGGCGCGAGTAGACAGGAAGTTAGAAAGGGTAATCGCATCTCCTTCTCCAAATACCCGGCCACCGGGCTTATGATTCAGTTGCTCAACGATTGTCCAAGGCTGTCCAACGATTAGAAGCTACATTTACGTTTCGTTTCTTTTTTTCTTGTTCTGGTAACTCTTGAATTTTACCATCGGTTCCCTCAGCCACACATACCATTTTCCGTATTTAAGCTTGAACTTAGAAAGCCACCCTTGGGAACGAGCTTGCATTTTTTGTAGTTCGTCTTTGAAAGGTGTTTGGGAAAATATTTCAACCCACATCTGATTCGGAGTCGGACTTTCCCAGGGTTTAGGCTTGGACATAAAGTGCATAATTCTGGTTGACCGATCCTCGGTGTTCTCGTTGTTCCAAATCCGCTCTAGTTTTTTACACCGCCCCCTCAACAAAGAATTCAGCGCTCCCTGATCGTGATCGGACCAAACATTAATTTTAGCGTCTTCCATAAGCTTTTCTGACAGCTTTTCCTCCCTCCAAACCTTCATGTTGTAAACCAACACGCCTGTATTGAAGTAAGGGTTTTTATCTTTAGAATTATTGGGATTTCCCCAGGGGTTTAGGGCGGATGCGATCGCCATTCCTTCTAGATTCATTGTCCACAGCGGTTCCAAATCTCCCAGGACAATGGTATCGCCGTCAATCCAGAGCAACCGATCTTCTGCGTTCACATACTTTTCCGGCTCTAATCTAACGTAAGTCAATTTAGAACCGTACAGAGAAAGAAGTCCATCATCAACACCTATAAAATCTTTCCAATAAATCTGGTAGTTGCAGCAAGCCTCTAGCTGTTGCTTTTCCTTATTGCTGATACCAGTTGATACTATGGTAATTTCTACTTCCTGATTCTCGTCTTTTTTGAGATTCAACTCCAAGGATTTCAGCAGCGCTGCAATTCCCGGAATATAATTTTTATCGCCTGCCGTCAATATTTTCATTAGTTTTAATTGATGAAACTAAGAGATTAAGCGTGCAAGTAAAATATAACATAGCCCCTATCAAAAAACATCTTTCTTTAATAAACCAATTTTTATTTTTTAATTTTTAATTTTTCCGTAATGCTGGGGGGTAGGAAATGTAGTGAATTTTTAGGGACTTCCCCTTGCCGATTTTGCTATAGTAGTGTGACTTTGAAACAGCGTTCAATCGCCAGCTCAAACTAGCCCCGATCAAAGGAGGAACTATTCTTGTCTCGCCGCTACCTGTTTACCTCTGAATCCGTTACCGAAGGTCATCCCGATAAAATCTGCGATCAAATTTCAGATACAATCTTAGATGCCTTACTCACCGAAGATCCTAAAAGCCGCGTCGCCGCTGAAGTTGTAGTGAATACAGGTTTAGTGTTGATTACGGGCGAAATTACTACCAAGGCTCAAGTAAATTACATAGAATTGGCTAGAAAGAAAATCGCTGATATCGGCTACATTAATGCTGACAATGGCTTTTCTGCCAATAGCTGCTCGATTTTAGTAGCCTTAGATTCCCAGTCTCCTGACATTGCCCAGGGTGTCAACACTGCCCACGAAAGTCGAGAACAAGCCAGCGAAGAAGAACTTGACGCGATTGGGGCTGGCGATCAAGGTTTAATGTTTGGCTTCGCCTGCAACGAAACGCCAGAACTAATGCCTTTGCCAATTAGCTTAGCGCACCGAATTTGCCGCCAACTAGCTGCGGTCAGGAAAACAGGTCAGTTGTCCTACCTGCGGCCGGACGGCAAAAGCCAAGTTACTGTTGCCTACGAAGACGGAAAGCCGGTTGGCATTGATACGATTTTAATTTCAACGCAGCATACTGCCGAGATCGATGGCATTTCTGAGGAGGCTGCTGTCCAAGCGAAAATTAAGGAAGACCTTTGGGCTATTGTTGTGCAGCCAGTGTTTGCAGACATTGAGGTTAAGCCTGATGCCAATACTCGCTTCCTGGTCAACCCGACTGGTAAATTTGTTGTCGGCGGGCCCCAGGGAGATTCTGGCTTGACAGGTCGCAAAATTATTGTCGATACCTACGGCGGTTATTCCCGTCACGGCGGGGGGGCTTTTTCTGGGAAAGACCCCACGAAAGTAGACCGCAGCGCTGCTTATGCGGCTCGTTATGTTGCTAAGAATATTGTGGCGGCTGGTTTGGCCTCTAAGTGTGAAGTGCAGTTAAGTTATGCGATCGGGGTGGCTCGTCCTGTGAGCATGATGATTGAAACTTTTGGCACTGGTAAGGTGGATGACGATCGCTTGTTGGATGCTGTCAAGCAGCTTTTTGAACTGCGTCCAGCGGGAATTATCCAAGCTTTTAATTTGCAGAGAATTGCTGCTGAACGCGGCGGTCGTTTCTATCAAGATGTGGCAGCTTATGGGCACTTGGGGCGCAGCGATTTAGATTTGCCTTGGGAGCAAACTGATAAGGTGACACTATTGAAGGAAGCTGTTAGCGAAAAACTTTCAGCAGTTGGCTAGTTAGGTGGTAGGGCGGGTATTTCTCGCCCTGCGATCGCCTTTTAAATTCAGTTTCATTATTTGGTTCCGTAAAGGCGATCGCCAGCATCTCCCATTCCCGGCACAATATAACCGTGTTCATCTAAACCCTCATCAATTGCCGCCGTGTAAATTGGTACATCTGGGTGTTGTTCGTGGAAGTGCTTAATTCCTTCTGGTGCGGCAAGCAAACATAAAAACTTAATACAACTGTCGTTAAGTTCTTTAATTCTATCTACCGCCGCAACTGCTGAATTACCAGTTGCTAACATCGGATCGACAATTAAAACATCTCGCTGTTCGATGTCGTGGGGAACCTTAAAATAATATTCAATTGCCATCAGAGTTGTAGGGTCGCGATACAAACCAATATGCCCTACTCTTGCCGAAGGTATTAGTTCTAATATGCCATCTAAAATTCCCTGACCTGCTCGCATAATTGAAACAATTACCATTTTCTTTTCCGATGCCAGCATTGGAGCGATCGTCGATGCCATCGGAGTTTGGATTTTCTCATATTTGAGTGGCAAATCCCGCGTTACTTCATAAGCTAACAATATTCCCATTTCCTTAAGAAGCTGGCGAAATTTTGCGGTACTAATTTTAGTTTGGCGCATAATGGTCAACTTGTGCTGCACCAAAGGGTGATCGATTATGATAACTTTAGCAGTCATTTTAATAAAATATTTAGTGAATTAATTATACTCAATAATGGGGAAATTGCCAGTAGCGAAGGGGACGTTGGTTTCTGTAAGGGCAAGTTTTGACCCTTGGGGGATAAGTAGTCGGACAAAAGTAAACGACACTGTGTTAAGAAATATTAACAAGCCTGAAACCTTTACTGTTCCCCGTTCCCTTGTCCTCATAATTAATTTTATTTTTGTCCTACTACTTAGTGGAAGTAGAGTATCAATGCTTGTCTGCTGATCTAAAAGTTAGGTGATTTAGCGATCGCAATTTGACCGCATTTCGAGGATGTAGGTAGAAGCGCCTGGTTTGATGCCTTGGGCTATGGGGTGACAGTCTGGAATTTTGGGTCAAGGATGATGAGTGACCTTGGCTTTTGGAAACGAATTTGATGTAAACTTTGCATAAAAGCGCGAATTCGCCGACAATGTGGGCAAGCTAATAGATAGTATCACTTCTTAAAAGTCATGCAATAGTAGCAATAGTAGGTTAATTTTCTGGAAGAAATTTAAAAATACAGATTGTAGTCAGACTTTTGAGAATTGATATAAATAGGGAGACGTGGCACTCCCCACTAGGCGATCGCAATCAAATCATTGCCATCTACATTGAAGCTAAAAGCCATGAGCACCCCCCCCGAAACAACCAAACCCCGCTCGCGCTATCAGGCAATTAGAGAACTCGGCCGCCATCCTGAAGCTGGTCGCATTACCTATCTCGCACAAGATAATTTAACACAGCAACAAGTCGCTCTCAAACAATTTGTATTTATCAAACCCGGTTCTAACTGGGCGGGTTTCAAAGCATACCAAACCGAAATTGAAACCCTAGAAAAACTCGCTCATCCCGGCATTCCTCGCTATCTTAATTCCTTTCAAACTGCCAACGGTTTAGCTTTAGTACGGGAATATAAAGAAGGCCAATCCTTAGCCGAAAACCGCCCTTGGAACCCAGAGGAAATCAAACACCTAGCCACAGAGCTTTTAGAAATTATCGTTTATTTGCAAACTCAAACACCCCCAGTTATTCATCGGAATATAAAACCTGAAAATATCCTAATTGATGAAGATTTAAAAGTTTACTTACTTGACTTTGGCTTGCCAGATATTCAGGGAAACGAAGGTATCATTAACAATACTGCTGCTGGGACAGTTGGTTTCATGCCCCACGAACAAATCCGCAATAACAAACTCACAGAAGCCACAGACCTCTATAGTATAGCTGCCACCTTAGTCTGCCTATTGTCTCAGACACGATCGAGCCAAATTAAAAGCTTATTTGATGCCCAAGGCCGGATTAATTTTCAAACTGTACTTCCTAAACAAGTTAGCTTCCCCTTCATTCACTGGTTAGAAAAAATGATGGAAGCTTATGCAGCGCAACGGTATGCTACCGCTACCGCAGCCCTAGAAGCCCTTAATAACATTGAGATCGAGCGTTTGCCCGAAGTTAAGATTAATCCCGATAGCTTAGAATTTAAAGCCACAGAATACGGAGAAAAACTGACTCAAAGTATTACAGTTAGTAACCCCATTCCTGACACAATTTTGAAAGGCGGTTGGGAAGTTGCATTTCATCCAAGGGAACCGAACCGCCGTACTGGTTACACGCCCTGGATTACGTTTGAACCGAAACAATTTCAAGGCAACCGCGTCAAGTGTGAAATTACAGTAGATACCAGTCAATTACTGGCGAATAAAAGTTATGAACGCCAGATTTTATTGAATGCGATCGCCTCCCAAGCAACTCACTCTATCACCATTAAAGTCCAAACCTGTAAACTCGCTCCCGAACTACTCCCAAAACGCTCTCTCGCCATTCTATTTATAGTTGCTTTAGTTTTAGGAGTATTAGAAAGTTTAATAGTAGGAGAACAGAACAGCAATCTAACAGGAGTGAGGGCTTGGGTTGGAATAATAGTGGGAACTGGAACTGGCTTTTTAGGCGGAGTAGGAGGAGCATTTGGCTCGATACCTATACTGGGAAGTACGGTGAGCACAACAGTATTTCTTCAAGCTCGTTTAGGTTATAAAGCTTCCCTGGGCTTTATATTTGGCTTTATAATTGGAGCAGCAACAGGATATATCATCAGGCATAATTTAGGTAAGTCACTACCGGGAAATTTATCGGGATTTCGGGCGGGTATGTATTCAGTTGGGGGAGCAATTTCTTGCTTAATTGCCGCCTTTGGTTTGAGTTTAGGAATTGCACTTAAAGGTGGGTTTGGAAATTTATTGATCGTCCTTGCTTTGGCAGTAACGGGGCTGCCGCTAGGCTACTTAATTTTTAGTCAGTATCAAATTGTTACTAAGTATCGTCAGGCGGTCAAACATTTAATTAGGCCTTGAATTTGACAGCATCTAATACCAATTCTCTAAAAGTTTGCTACAGTTTGGGTAGGCGCGGGTTCGCAATCAAATTTGCCACCCACAAATAACATTAATAAACCTGCCCCAAGACTGTAGCATTAATTTAGAGAATTGGTATAACTAGCAAAAGTAAAAATTAGATGAAAACGTTGGTCTTAATCCGTTGCAGTTCGATGAATTGCGATCAAAGCTTTATGCTTAATCCTAACGCTGAACTAAAAGCACCACAGTTTGCAACAAACCAATTATAACGCCCAAAATTCCACCTAAATTGACAATTCCCTGCAACTCGCTTTTAACAATTCCCTGAATTGCCAGCTCAAGTTCTTCAGGAGAGGTATTCTTAACTCGATCGATAATTACCTGATCTATATCTAAAATCGGGATAGCCTGAGCTACAATATTCTCTAAATCCTTCTCTAGATAGCGCTCTAAAACTAAAGCGAGTTCTTTACTCACTATTTCCAGGGAAGCATTCATCACCGATGAACTCTGTAGCCGATTCAAAATTAACACAGACATATTTTCCCAGTCAATAGATTTGCTCAATCCCTGAATTAAATCAACTCCCTTTTCTTGTAGATAACTGCGAACGCTATCTCGCATTGTTTTTCGCAACTGTCGCACTGTCGCTACTGGTAAATTTTGCATAGACAGATTTTGCAACCATTCCTGAATTCTGCCTCGCAGTCCGAGAGAGAGAATTAACTCAGTTAATCTCTGATTAGTTGCTTCTTTTTCATCCAGACAAAAAGTCCGCAGGCGAGTTAAAGTGTTACGCAAACCAAATAAATTAGCTACTACCCAATAAGTGCCGCTACTCTTTTCCCGAAAGCCTTCATCAATAATTGAAATGTTGCGATCGGTGAGAAAATCAATCAAAACTTGCCGCAGCGCGTCTGGCGGTAGCACTGCCTGAAATAGCCAATCTGCCAACTGAGCCGATTGAGCTTCGGTTAACTGAAATTCTAGTAAAACTTTGTCAAAAATTTGATTTAGCTGATTTTCCAGAAAGTCTTCGCGGCGCGACAATACTTTCAGAATTTTCGGCAGCGATTCTCCTAGTAAATCTCGCAAAATGTTAGCAAGAATTTTTGCTGTTTTCTGGTCTGTATCTACTTTAATTTGATTCATCGCCAGTTGCAGTAACCAGAGAATTGCTGCCTGCATTCGCTCAGTTTGTAGCAAGCGGCGTGCCAAGTTTTGTAATTCCTCTGGAGTCAACAGCGAACCCATGATCGTGTCGGCAATTCGCTTAGCCAAACGTTCTTGGTTGCGGGGAATCAAGCCGGGAGTAAAGGGTAACTGCTGACCTTTAATATAAATAGGACGATAGGGGCGAAATAACATTTTGATGGCTATATCATTAGTGAAATAGCCGATAATTCCGCCGACAACAGGAGGAGCGACAAGAAGCCAAATATCAGACAAGTTCATGACAATTAAAAGTTAAAAATTAAAAATTAAAACGCAGATAAAAAATTAACCTATGCTGGGCATTACCCACAGATAAAGAAAAATCAAGACCTTAATGACCCGCCTCCGCGGGTTTTGTCTGTGTAGACCGCGTTTCAACCGTCCAGTTTCTTAAGTTGACACTACTAATACTCCCATCATAGCCCCGGCAATGGGGTAGTGGGTGGCGATCGCAAATCCTGCTTGGCGGGATAAAGCTATTTGCTCAGCTCCAGTAGGAAATTTTTCTAAGCTGGGATTGATATAAGCGTATTCTTGGGTCATGCCGAATTGCTTTGCCACTGGCACTACAAGGTTTTCTAAATACCATTGCTGAAAACTCCGCATCAGGGAACTACTGGGGCGATGCAGGTCGAGGATAGCGGCTTTGGCACCAGGTTTAAGAACGCGGTGCAATTCTTGTAAGCAGCGAGGGATATCTGTGACGTTGCGGAGGCCGTAACCCATTGTGGCGCAATCGAAGTAGCGATCGGCAAAAGGTAAATTTAAGGCATCCCCTTCTACCCAAGTGATGGGACTAGATGGGTAGAGAATTGGTGGGTTTCTCTGCTGGGCGCGAGCTAACTGTTCGGCTGAAAAATCTAGACCAAATACATGACCGCTAGCACCAGCTTGCTTTGCTAAAAGTAGAGCTAAATCACCGCTACCGCAGCACAAGTCTAGGCAAGTATTGCCTGGTCGAGCTTCGCTCCAGTTTACTGTCATTTGCTTCCAGATACGGTGCTGCCCTAAGCTGAGTAAATCGTTCAACTGGTCATAAACTGGGGCAATGCGGTTAAATATGGCTTGAATTTGTGCTGGGTCGTTAGTCATTTTTTAAACGAAATATTTAAACGAAATATATAAATAATGGGGCAGGTTTTTTACTTCTTTCGTTTATTGAGAAAAACCTGGGTAAACCCGCCCCTAACCGATTTTGGATAGAACTAAAGCCAGTTGTTACCCCTGTATATTCAAATAATTGCTGAGCTTGTGGAAGCATCGACTTTTAGGGTGCGTCAGACCAAGTTCTACAACAGTTATCGAGGTTTCAGGTTGATGCACCCTACAATATTTGCCAGTTGCGTATTGCGTAAGTTCTGTGTTACTTAACCTGAAGAACGCTTCAAGCTAACCAGAACTAGGGAAACTTGTTGAGCTGCAAGGTGAAGCGTCATCAGTTCGTCGGGGCGAAGGGTACAAGGATGCTGCCACTGGAGGGACATTAAGGCGATTACGTCATTGCGATAGGCGATAGGGACGGTTAGATGGGCTTGAATTCCGGAGGCTTGGTAGTGGGTAACGTCGGCCAAAGCTGTATCGGCTGGAACGTTGAGCGAACATTGAATATTTTGAGTGGCGATCGCTTCTTTAACCAGAGGATCGCTAGAAAGCCAGTTTTCCACCGCTGAACCTGCACTGTGAGTGCCGAGAGCTGTCGTTAAAGTATTGCCCTCCACGAGTTGCAAAATACAAATATCTGCCAAAAAATTGTCACTGAAAGCCTTAGCAATTGGATCTAAACTTGCCTCCAAACTCGGAGACTCCTGAGCGACTTGCATCACTGTTGCTAGCAATTGTGTTTGGCTTTGGGCTCGGCGCAGTTCCTCTGTCCGCTGTTTGAGCAGTTCGTAGGTTTCAGCGGCCCTCTGCACTACCACTTTCAGTTCGTTTGGGTCCCAAGGCTTAGTGATATATTTATATACCTGTCCAGAGTTAATGGCATCTACGAGGTCTTCAATATCTGTAAAACCAGTGAGGATAATCCGTACTGTGTTAGGGAACTGAGGTACAGTTTTGCTGAGAAATTCGGTTCCTTTCATTTCCGGCATTCGCTGGTCGGAGATGATCACAGCAACTTCTCCTTCATCACCTAAAACTTCTAAGGCGCGCATTCCGCTCTCAGCTTTAAGGACATTAAAATCTCGCCGGAAAGTTCTGTAGAGCAGATCGAGATTGTCTGGTTCGTCGTCTACTACCAGCATTTTAGGCTTTTTCGGTCGATTTAGGCTCATGAGCTGGCGTTTTATGCTATCTAGCTCTGGAAGGGCATTATCCATAAGAATACAATCAACTCGCCTCGGTGGATTTGGGTGAGCATTTATTTTGCAACAATAGTGACATGGTATCAAACCTAAGCTCTACCGCCACCCTGAAGTCTAGCTCTCGGCTTTTGCCTTGTGAGTGTGCTTGAGAGAATTTGGGTATAAGCTTGAGGTTTGGTTGACGCGATCGCCTGCCAAAGAACAACTATTTATTGCTTAGTTTACAATCCGATTATGACTGAAACACCGCCAGAATTCCCGATCTCCGGATCGCAATCTTCTATCAATGCTGTGGAAGTGGAAGAATTAGTGCGATCGCTCCGCCGCAAAGAGGGCAGTTGGGTAGAGTGGGGATACGCCTGCACTGCGCTGCAAAAAGCTGGCTACAGTTCTAATCAGATTTTTGAGGAAACTGGGTTTGAGCCTGTGCAGCAAAATCAAGTCAGCGTCGCCGCTCAAGTTTATACGAGTTTGGTAAATACGGACGCTAGTGAAGAAGTGCGATCGCACTTTTGGCGCAAAGGTAGCGATATTTTGTACGAGTTTCGCATTCTCACACAAACTGAGCGCTGTGCTGCCGCCGCCTTGGTACTTTCTCATAATCTTGATGCTGATGATGCTCACGAAATAGCCAAAGCGATGAAGGATTTCTCTCGAATTCGGCCGCCCCAGGGATTTACCAATGCTGCGGGCGATGCTGTCGCTTACCAGTGCTGGAAATTGGCCAGGGAGAAGTCAGATTTGCAAGAGCGATCGCGCCTAATTGCACGGGGTTTAAAATTAGCTGCTAGTCAGACAGCACGGCAACAAATCGAGCAATTGCTGACTGATTTTACTGTAGTTCCGAAGCGTGCCGCCCCTCGGTTGCCGATTTATCGCGTCGAAGAGGAGGAAGATTTGCCTCGCGTTATCGCTGTTGCAGGTCAAATGCCACTTGCCACCGCCGACTGGCAAGCTGTACCCTTGACTGAGGAGACAGGGCCATTTCAACTCATAAAATTCTCTGGTACTGGCGCTTGGATCGCTGTTCCTGGTTGGCAAGTCATTAGGAATGCAGAAGATCCAGTGGCAATTCTAGGAAATAGCGATCGCTTTCCCACACCACTACAAGGGAAACCTGAAGAGATATTAATTATCGCCGATCGTGCTCAAAGGCAGTGGGATATTGACAGTTATTTCTGCATAGATAGCAACGGAAATTTAGAATTTAACTGGTTTGAAGCCGCGCCGGACTTACGCATTTTAGGAAAAGTTATCTTGATTATGCGTCCGAAAAGGATTATAGAGGACGATGCTAATAAGGACAGATGGGAAATTGATGATTGAAATAATTGTTAACTGTTAACTAGATGATGATAATAAAAACAAATGCTGTGAGCAATAGGTGAGGTAAAAGTAGAGCGATCGCTTTTCCCGAAAGAAAATGAAGGCGATCGCTCTGCTATTTTTTTTTGTAAATCAAGGAGTGAGAGGAAAGTGGAAATCAGATATTTATCCTGTTCCCTATTCCCCGTTTCCTGTTACCTTTTAATTTTACACAAAAGTAAAATAAGACTCGTTAATGCTCAAATTTGACACCCTTTCTATAGTCGCAATTAGGTCGTCACCTTGATTTTGCTTGGTGAGGAAAATGTTAGTAGCATCACCCGAAACAACTAGCAAGTAATTCTCCTTAGCACCCGAAAGTTGAATCATATTCGAGACTGAATTGAAGTCAGAAATGAAAGCATTGCCATTGCCCTCATAGTAAATTTTGTCCGTATCACCCAACACAAAAAGATCGCGACCGATTCCTCCAAACAGCGTATCAAACTCGTCAACTCCCGGCTTAACAGCAGCCGGATTCACTCCTACTAGGGTGTCATCACCATTATCGCCATTGATGAAATCATTGCCGCTGCCACCGATAATAAAATCATTGTCCAACTGACCAAAAATGCTGTCATTTCCGGCATCCCCATTGAGGGAATCATTATTTTTGCCACCGAAGATGACATCATCGCCATCGCCTCCTAAAACAAGATCGTTGTCGCGATCGCCAAACAGCGAATCACTGTCAAAACCTCCCAAAACGCTATCATTACCTTTACCGCCAAAAACCGTATCGCTGCCGCCTCCACCATCAACAAAATCATTACCTTCACCCCCTGACAGCGAGTCATCGCCAGCACCACCTAACACATTATCAGCAGCACCTACAGAATAAATGACATCATTGCCTTCCAAACCATCAATAACATCCGCTCCCTCCGTCCCAAACAGCGTATCGTTCTCAGACCCCCCACTGAAACTAGAATCCAGGTTGGTATTGGGGTCAGGTATCGGAATAGAAGGTGTTAAAACGCGAGGACCAGTCGGTGTCGGTGTCGGTGTGGGAGTTGGTGTCGGTGTGGGAGTTGGTGTCGATCCCAATGTCGGAATCCGAGGCAGGATCGGAATCGGGATCGGAGTTGAAGTCAAAGTCGGAGTCGGAGTTGAAGTCAGAGTCGGTGTAGAATTGCTGTCAAAGGCATCTAACGCTGCTGGCTTCGGTGTGCCAGTAAAAACCTCAAACGTCTCGATCCGCTCGTTGCCAAATACGTCAGTCAGCTTGATGTCAAACTCGTGCCAGCCTGGTTGAGCATTCGCCGGCACTGCCCAAGTCAGTTTCCCCGTTTCCAGATTGAGTTCTGCACCTTCAGGTATGTCGATCGCCTCAACCTCTACCACATCTTTGAGAGACAAGTCCTCTGTATAAGTTGTGCCGGGTTGAGCAAAAACACTCCATTCCTCACGATCTGGCGTATCGTTGGTGATATCTGAGCCGGTAAACTCGCCCACAGTCGCTAGGGCAGGCACGCTTTCAGGCGAGTAGTCATCTTCTGCATCAACTGCTTGGACGGTAATGCGATAGGTTTCGCCCGGTGTTAAGTCCGACAAAATAATCGCGTTCAAGCCGCCCGCAACCTCGACAGTTTTTTCTTCCTGATCATCTGAGTGGGAAGCATTGCTACTGTAAGTCACGAGGTAAGATTGCGCTTCGGGAATCCCAT
>DATGYA010000133.1:0-15748 GCA_035298405.1 Kamptonema sp.
AATTTGAAAAAGATATTTACGAGAAATTTAATTTTATATACTTTGCTGAAGATGACGAACGCACTCAAGAAGGAGAAGTAATTCCTGGAATTGGGGGGATAGTTTATGAACGTCTAGGATTTGAAGGACAAGATGACAAAAACAGATATATTCCGGAAATTGTGAAAGAACGTCGTTCTCAACTTCTGAAAGCTTTTCTATGAAAATTTGAATCAAACTTCAAGATTTATTGCAACAGATAGCAATTATTTATGCCTCAAACTATTGTTATAAAAATTGGTACTTCTAGTCTAACTCAGCCGGAAACGGGACACTTAGCTTTATCAACTATTGCTAGTTTAGTTGAAACTATAGCTTATTTGCGGCAACAAGGTTATAGAGTGGTGTTGGTTTCATCTGGCGCTGTGGGAGTTGGTTGCGCTCGTTTGGGATTAAGCGAACGCCCCCGTACTATTGCCATGAAACAAGCTGTTGCTGCTGTTGGTCAAGGGCGGTTGATGCGGGTATATGATGACTTATTTACAACGTTACAACAGGCGATCGCACAAGTTTTATTAACTCGCAACGACTTAGTTGATCGACACAGTTATGTTAATGTTTATAACACTTTCCAACAACTGCTAAAATTGGGTGTTATCCCTATAGTCAATGAAAATGATACCGTTGCTGTAGATGAACTTAAGTTTGGAGATAATGACAATCTTTCAGCTTTAGTCGCTAGCTTAGTAGAGGCTGATTGGCTATTTTTACTGACAGATGTAGACCGCCTTTACTCAGCCGATCCCCGCACTAATCCCGAAGCTAAACCGATTAGTTTAGTGAAAAACATGGAACAACTAGCACAATTACAAGTGCAAACTGGAGACTCAAAAAGCGGTTGGGGAACTGGGGGAATGGTCACAAAAATTGAGGCGGCTAGAATTGCGACAGCTTCCGGTGTCCGCACTGTAATTACTCAAGGGCGTTTCCCTCACAATATTGAGAAAATTATCAAAGGAGAAGCAATTGGAACTCAGTTTGAGCCTCAGCCGCGCCCGGTGAATGCTCGCAAACATTGGATAGCAAATGTTCTTGTATCTGCTGGAAAGCTTTATCTAGATGCGGGTGCAGTTTTTGCCATTTCTCAGGCGGGAAAATCGCTTTTAGCTGCTGGGATTACTCAAATTGAGGGAGAGTTTCAAAGTGAGGATGCAGTGCAGTTGTGCGATAGCGAAGGTCGGGAAGTTGCCAGGGGTCTTGTTAATTATAGCAGTTTTGAACTCCGGCAAATTCAGGGTTGCCATTCTGAGAAAATTGCTAATATTTTGGGCTACGCTGGTGCGGAAACTATCGTGCATCGTGATAATTTGGCTATTACCTATAACAGTTAACTGTTAACTGTTAACTGTTAACTGACGATCGCGATCGCGGATTAACTCAGGGCCGCGGGATGTTCCTAAGCGCGTCGCACCAGCGACAATTAAATCTACAGCTTGTTCGTGAGTGCGAATTCCTCCTGCTGCTTTAATGCCTACCCGCCCTTTCCCAATTTCTTTGAGCAAACGCACGTCTTCAACTTTTGCCCCGCCATAAAAACCAGTATTAGTTTTTAGATAGGAAACGCCCGCATCCATGCAAATCTCTGCTGCTAGCCGCTTCTCGGCTTCAGTAAGTAGTGCTGTTTCTAAGATCGCCTTAACAATTAAATTAGTTGCATCGCAAATTTCGGCAATATCTCGATGTAGTTCGTCAATTTTGCCAGATTTTAACCATCCTAAATTGATAACAACATCAAGTTCACTCGCTCCATTTTCTGCGGCTTCTTGGGCTTCATAGAGCTTGGTTGCTGAGGTAGTTGCTCCTGTGGGAAAGGCGATCGCGCTACAAACTTTTGGGTTTTTTCCATGCAATAAAATCGCGGCTTCGCGCACATGAGCGGGATACACGCAAACCGTTGCAAACTGAAATCTATCTGCTTCTTCACAACACTTTTTCAACTGCTCTGAGGTAGCATCGGGATTGAGCAGGGCGTGGTCTATAAACGGGGCAATGTCAATATCTGATTGGACTGAGGTCATTTTGCTAATTGCTTGTTAATTGTTGGTTGTTAGTTGTTGGTTGTTGTGGGGCAGGCATCTTGCCCGCCTTTCATAAGATTTTCTGGAGTTGTCTAATAGTCTTTTAAATGTCGAACAGTTTAGTTAAAAGTAGTATCTACTTACTAATACAAAGCTGGGATACGAAGATAATACTACATTTGGGATAGGGCTTGGACTCCGCGATCGCCATCTTTTTGTTCAGCAAGCTCAAGGATTGACAGTTTGCGATCGCCTACAAGCTCAACATAAACAATAAATATCTCGCATCCACCAAAAGATATATTTTTCCTCTAACCTTGGGTATACTTAACAAAACGGAGTTAGCGTTACGTTCTCTCCCGCTAGCTACGCATGGGCGCAGTTTGCTTGTAGGGCATACATAGCTTGTACTCCGACTTGCTCGCTTATTGAAGGAAAAGCCAGTGCTAAGCATGAATCCATTTGAGCTAGAACAAGAAGTTGGAAAGATTACTAAAGCGATGACGATCCGTAACAGCTCGATCGGTCGTGACTTGATCTCTCATTTGAAAGAACATTTGCCGATTGAGAGTGTCGCTGCTGTAATGATTGTTAGTATTGAACGTTTAATTTGGTTTGACTGTGAATCTGTGGTCTGGAGTATAAATCATCTCATCCCTGCGGACGTGATGCGGGAAATTCATAAAATTACTTCAGTTGTTGTCTGTAAGCGGTTGATTGGTAAAGGGTTCAAACCAGGGCAAGACTTTAGTATTGATGGAGAAGGGAAACTGCTGTTGAGTAATAGTGCGAAAACGGCTGTAACTGTTCCCTGAGTATGGAGTAGTTTCTTACCATAAAAGTTATTACGATCGCGACCTGTTCAATATGTAGAGGTTAGGAACAGAAAATTTTCCCTTCCCCTTTCTCTTTTCCTTTTTAACTTAAATATTTCCGAAAGGATTATAACTGTCATTGTTGTCGCCGTAAGCTCCACAGTAACAGTACCAGCCTTGTTCGTCTGTATGAGTAGGGCGATTGCAGTAAGGACAGAGCGGTTGAGAATCTACTGTCTCACAATCAGGTGTTTTATCTTCTTCAGTAAAAATATTAGCCCAAGATGACAAGCTGGAGAATAAAGGTTGTTCAGTCATGTATGTATCTCTTCAGACAGTTTCGATCATCTGTATATCAGGGTTAACTCGCGATCGCATCTGGCAATTGGTAGAGAAAAACAATTATAGCCGCACAGGATTTTTTTGATTTTTGATTTTAGATTGCTGATATAACACCAAATTTGGAAAATTTTGGTTTTTCAGTGTAATTACGGTTTAATTGCATACATCTTTGGATATAGAATCATCCTTAAGATAGATGCTTAACGTTATGAAATTAATTCAAAACATGGAAGCAGCGTGGTTTTACCATTTAGGCTCGCGCCAGCTCGATGCGAGCGATAACGATCAGGCCCTTGCTAACTTTGACAGAGCTCTGAAATTGCGGCCAGACGATTACAAAGCTTGGTTTGGGCGAGGGATGGCACTGGGGAACATGGAGCGCCACTTAGAGGCGCTGATCAGCTTTGAGAAAGCTTTAGGATTCCGACCGAGCGCGAGCTTTGGCTGGCATAATCATGCGATCGCCTTGGGTAAATTAGGTCGCTACGAAGAAGCTCTAAATAGTTTTGACAGAGCCCTGGAGTTCAACCCTTGGGGCCCGAATATTTGGCACAACCGAGGACTGACGCTGATTGATTTAGGGCGTTGTGACAAAGCGATCGCCTGCTTCGATCGCTCTCTACAATTACAACCAGAGGCAAGCTGGGCTTGGTATAACCGAGGTACAGCACTATTGCACCTCAAGCATTATTATAAGGCACTCAATAGTTTTGAGAGAGCAATCGAGTTTAAGCCAGAAGATCCTAAAGCTTGGTACAACCGAGGTTTAGCGCTAAAGGGACTAAGTTTTTACAAGAAAGCGGTCGCTAGTTTTAATCGAGCCTTGGATCTCAAACCTGACTATCAGGAAGCTTGGTATGAACGAGGAGTTGCTTGGGGAAAATTAGGCGGCTTAGCTCAAGGGAATAGCAATTCAAAGACAGAAATTAATTTGCTAGGGAATGATTATTTAAGTTGGTACAACCGAGGTGTAGAATTGGGGGATAAAGGCTATTACTGTGAGGCAATAGATTGCTACGGTAAAGCTTTAGAACTTCAACCCGCTTTTGCAGATGCTTTTTACAACAAAGCCTGTTGCTATGCGTTACTCGGCTGTTCGGAATTAGCAATTGACAATTTGCAACAAGCTATAAAGTTTGCTCCTGATGTTTATCGACAGCTAGCTTTAAGTGAGTCAGATTTTCAAGCTATCAGCGCTGAAGCCCGGTTTGAATCGCTGCTACAAGATTGAAAAAACAGTTAACAGTCAACATTTAACCGTTAACCGTTAACCGTTAACCGTTAACCGTCACACCTAAATCTACTGACTTGTAGGGTGAATCAGACAAAGTATTACTTAGATCGCAGAGCCACTTTGACCGATGTCTGTACGGGTTTACTGGCAACCAGAAGGACGCGATAGACTCCCGACTGAGGCAGTTTAGCTAAAGCTTCACCGTCACCTTGGTCAAGGAGTTCTCCTGATGGGGATTGGATAGCTACGTCCACATTTTTAGCGGTGACTGTCATAGTTTGCCCAACTTTTGCCTGAATTGTTAAGGGCTGAATTTGGTAGGCGGATAATTTAACCTCAATGCTAGTATCTGTTGCCCCTCGTGCAATCGAGAGCGATCGCTCTCGATTATATGTCCACACAGCTTTAAAATCCCGTTCCAAAACAAAGCTAGTGTTCTGTTTTTTGGGCGTGATTCGCACTCGATAAAGACCAGACTCCGGCAATACACCCACCCATTGGCTTACCTCTGTTTGGATGATGCCTAACCGCTGGCCGCTGGGGCTGAACAGTTCTGCTGTCAAACTTCCCGCCCACAGGGAGAGAGTTAACTCCCGCCCTTTGATGCCTTCAAAAATATAAGTGGTAGGTTGGGCAATAGTCTCTCGAATTTCGGGTGAAGACATTCGCCGAATTGGTTCAATGGTTGGGCTTGTGGTGTTGCTAAGTGCCGTTGTTGCCACAAATACGGCCAGCAGTCCTGACAGTATTAGTTGTTTCATGTCATATCTCAGTGCTGAGAGCGTGAGGTGCTTTAGGAGATTACTTACCTTTACCTGTCTACGCCGGAAAAAATACAGATGTGATATTGTTAACAATTAGCAATCAACAATCAACAATTAATAATTGCTAATTAATAATTAACAAATTGTGCTAAACTGATGCGTACAAAACACAGAAAATTACTGAAAACTTATCGAGTTGACAAACTGTATTATGACCATTAGCTACAGAGTGGGGGCGCTTTCCGATCTCACCCTCCTTTTAGAACTTGTTAAAGAATTTCATGCCAAGGAAAAATTAGCATTTGATGAAAAACTTGATAATGATGCCCTAGAGATTTTTTTGGCAGATCCATCTTTGGGAAAAATATGGCTAATTCAGAAAGAAGATGAGGTGATTGGCTATATTATTTTGACGTTCGGTTACAGCCTAGAATATAGAGGGCGGGATGCCTTTGTTGATGAGTTTTACCTCCGACCGAAACATCGTGGGCAAGGAATTGGAACTCAGACTTTGGCATTTGTAGAGAATGTTTGCCGAGGTTTAGGAGTCCAAGCACTTCATCTAGAAGTAGATTTTGAAAATCCTGACGCACAGCGTCTTTATCAGAGAGTTGGTTATCAACGGCATCACCGTTTTCTTATGACCAAAGATTTGGCATTACCTTAATTATGAACTAGCAAAATATGAAATGCTATGATTTCCTTAAATCATTAGCTATTAAAAAAACTCAGAATACTGAATTTGTGAGCTGTCAGAAAAAGATTGCCTTTTTATATTTAAAACTTAGTTGATAATAGTGTCAACCTAGCTCACGATCAGTTTTTAACCCTTGCTAGATTTTATTTAGCGATCGTATTTTTGATTTAGTATCAAGCAAAAAATTTTATTATTGCCTTCACTGAGGTAAATTGTATTGATGTTAGAGAAGGCTATAAGTTTTAGACTTTGTTTTTTGACAGAGGTGATATTATAGGTAATATTATAGTAATAAATAAGTTTTACAGCTTGTCTTTTAACATAAGCGAGCGCTTGATTTAACATAAAAAATTTTTAGAACTCTATAGAGTCAAAGACTCCATTCTCAACTAATTTGACTATCGGAAATCTGAAATAGAGGCATAGTTTGTGTATCGCTTACTACAAATTATGCAATTGTTTATCTAACCCATAGGATCTAATAAATACTTAATTGAACAAAGGAGTATACAAGGCTCAGTGATTGCTGAGCATAGTGCGATCGCAATATTGCAAAAACCAGCAAAAAGATTGCAGGGAAACCGTATAAAGTTAGCGTCAGTAATTAGTAGCTAAAAGACCTCGTTAAAGATGAGCCTAGATTTTAGCAGTTCTTGATGCAAGGGTGCAAATGTACTAGCAGGTTCATCAAACTCATCCTTCAGATAGAAGTTAATCTAAATTTTTCACCCTATACTTACCAACAATAGCAAGTTTAAAAATAAATAACTGCTCTGGAAGTTTTGCTCCAGCATAAAAGCGAAAAAGCTTAGTTTTTCAAAGCTTCGCACTTGCTATTTGAGCAATACAGAAGACTTCACTTGCTGAGAAATAAAAGCGTTCAAATTAAATCTTGCCATTTTTTAGCAAGACAGTTTTGATGCGTACTATCAACTCTAAAAATTACTGAGGCTACGTATGTCGCACCCAGAAAATAACCTAAAAAATAAAGTTAGCAGCGAAAGCTGGAACATCCGATTTACCTCTTTAGATGGAGTGCGATCGCCTTCCCAGTTTGCCCCCTCATCAAAGATTAACTCAACCATGTCCAAAAAAACCATTGTAGAAGCACCAGACTTAGTTTGCCTCTCACATTTACGATGGGATTTCGTCTATCAGCGACCCCAACACCTATTAAGCCGCTTTGCCAAAAATCGGCGAGTATTCTTCATCGAAGAACCAATATTTAGCTCTAATACAAATTGGCAGCTTGATGTTAGCATCCGCGACAGTGGAGTTTGGGTAATCGTGCCGCATTTGAGCGAAGGGATGAGCGAAGAAACCATAAAAATGGCTCAACAAGCAATGCTTGATGCTCTCTTTGAGCAAGCGCAAGTTCGTAGCTATATTCTCTGGTACTACACCCCAATGGCAATGGCTTTCAGCAGCCACTTAAAACCCATCGCCGTAGTCTACGACTGCATGGATGAGCTATCAGCATTCAAAGGCGCTCCTCCCAGCTTAAAAACACACGAAGCTAGCCTATTTAGCCGTGCAGACTTAGTATTTACAGGAGGACACAGCCTTTACGAAGTCAAGCGCCACCAGCACCACAACGTCCATGCCTTCCCTAGTAGCATAGAAAGAGAACACTTCGCACAAGCAAGAAACTTAATAGAAGAACCAGCAGATCAAGCTGACATTCCTCATCCCCGTTTAGGATTCTATGGCGTAATAGATGAACGCATGGACATCGAACTATTACGCGGCATTGCCGAAGCGCGTCCCGACTGGCATTTAGTCATCATTGGGCCAGTAGTAAAAATCGATCCTGAAACTCTGCCAAGACATCCAAATATTCACTATCTCGGCGGCAAATCTTATCAAGAATTGCCTGCATATCTTGCAGGTTGGGATGTAGCATTGCTGCCCTTTGCCATTAACGAATCAACCCGCTTTATTAGCCCTACCAAAACGCCAGAATACCTCGCCGCAGGCAAGCCAGTGGTATCCACTCCCATCCGCGATGTAGTTCGGCCTTATGGACAAGAAGGATTGGTGAGAATTGCTAGCACAGCCGAAGAATTCGTGGTCGCAGCCGAAGCAGCAATGAATGAAAATATCGAGGCATCGGGTTGGCTGAATCAAGTTGATACCTTTTTGGCACAGAATTCTTGGGATCGCACTTGGGGGCAAATGATGCAGTTAATAGACTCAGTAATTCGCGATCGCACGGCATCAGTTGAGAAACGTGCTGCTTTGCCAAAATCTGCTACCTCAGCGTCGGAAAATCGCCACGCCGTAAGCGCAAAAACTTCTTCAGCTACAGCATTAAACCGCTAAGTTTGCTGATTGTATTTCCCAGCAATAACTGAGCGACTGGGAACGCTAAAAATCACCACTTTACAAATATTACAAGAGGTAATTTAATGTTTGACTACTTAATTGTCGGGGCTGGATTTGCAGGTAGCGTCATTGCCGAACGTTTAGCCACTCAAGCCGGAAAAAAAGTCTTAATAATAGATACCCGCAACCACATTGGCGGCAACGCCTACGATCATTACGACGATCATGGCATCCTCGTACATAAGTACGGCCCCCACATTTTTCACACCAACTCTCGCGAAGTTTTCGAGTATTTATCTCACTTTACAGAGTGGCGGCCCTACGAACACCGCGTACTCGCCAGTGTTGATGGTCAGAATTTACCAATTCCCATCAACCTCGACACCGTAAATCGTTTATACGGACTCAATCTCACCTCCTTCGAGGTAGCAGACTTCTTCGCCAAAGTAGCAGAACCAAAAGAATACATCCGCACTTCTGAAGATGTAGTTGTCAGCAAAATTGGTCGCGAACTCTATGAGAAATTCTTCCGTAACTATAGCCGCAAACAGTGGGGAATAGATCCCTCAGAACTCGACAAATCAGTGATCGCCCGCGTACCTACCCGTACCAACCGCGACGACAGATATTTCACCGATACCTATCAAGCAATGCCGCTGCATGGCTATACCCGGATGTTTGAGAAAATGCTGGCTCACCCTAATATTAAGGTGATGCTAAATACCGACTACCGGGAGATTGAAAATATCATTCCGTACAGCCAAATGATTTACACTGGGCCTGTTGATTCCTACTTCAATTATTGCTATGGCAAATTGCCATACCGTTCTCTGGAATTTAAACACGCAACCATCAATACTCCAGTATTCCAACCAGCACCAGTTGTCAACTTTCCTAACGAACATTTGTATACCCGCTGTACTGAATTCAAGTATCTGACGGGGCAAGAACACTTGAAAACTAGCATCGTCTACGAATACCCCCGTGCTGAAGGAGACCCTTACTACCCAGTACCCCGCCCCGAAAATGCCGAAATTTATAAGAAATATAAGGCTTTAGCTGATTCAACTCCTGGGGTTAATTTTGTCGGAAGATTGGCGACTTATAAGTATTACAACATGGATCAAGTCGTCGCTCAAGCTTTGACAACCTACAACCAAATTAATGTCAAACCAAAAATAGAATTGGTGGGAAGTCTCAACGGTGCTACCCAGAACTTTAGTCTGGATGGAGTTAGCGGACAGCCCACGCCTTTAGAAGCTGTGGTTGTCAGCGGTAACGGGAAAGTTTAGAGAAAATATAGCGGTTTTCAGTGGCACTATGTACTAGAGGTAATGGCTAATTGCTAATCAAAATAGTATCTGATGAATTGAAAACTGCTATATTTATTAAGTGGAAATTTACGATGTTTTCAGACTACTTTCCATTCAAAAATACTCGCAATTAATAGTTGAGGCAGATACCGATGAGCGTAGTTAAAGTTACTTTGTCCCCCGATATTTTGGAAAGTGCTAACGCTCTCCATTTTCAAAAACAAATTCAGCGAATCATTGAAAATGGAGCTAAAATTATTATGCTCGATCTCAAGAATATAACTTTTCTGACTAATTCAGGTTTGATGACTTTAGTTTCAATTATGAAACTGGTTAAAGCGTCAAATTGCATCCTTTTGATATCTTCAATAAGCGAACAAGTCAGAATGTTGTTTGAATTGACGGGGCTAGAGCAGATGTTTAACTGTTTTCCAAATGGCGAAGAACTTTCGGTCTCCAGTGAAGTAACTGAATTAGGAAGTTTTAAAAGTGTTGCACTTTAAATTATCGCGTTTGTAAGTAGCTGGACAGAAATAAATGTTACTAAGTCATTGCGATTGCTTCGTGGCTGGTAATGACAGAGAATATATTTGTCCATTTACTACAAAATTTGTCAAAGTTTGAAATTGGGAATACACTTGAAATATAACCTGAGATAAATGTGTTGATGAGTTGGTTAGGTAGGGCTGTAGAAAATTGCGATATTGAAGAGTCGGCAAATCTTGAGAGCAGGACTACTGTTCATGGGCAAAAAACGGGCTATCCTCGCCCACAATTGCGGCGCAGCAATTGGATTTGTCTCAATGGTTTGTGGAAGTTTAGTTATGATGATACGGGGCTGTGCGTTCAACCGAGCGATATTGCTGAGTGGACTCATACGATTGAAGTGCCTTTTGCTCCAGAATCGGCGAAGAGTGGTATTGGCGATCGCGGTTTTCACCCGAATTGCTGGTACGATCGCGAGTTTGATGTACCCAAAGCTGAGGGGAGAGTACTACTCCACTTCGGGGCTGTAGATTATCGCGCTCGTGTTTGGGTTAACGGTCAATTCGTGGTGGAACACGAAGGGGGGCATACTCCTTTCAGCGCTGATATTACGGCAGTGTTGAACGAAAACAAACCACAACGAGTGACAGTCTGGGCCCAAGATGACCCCCAAGATTTGGCTAAACCTCGCGGAAAGCAGGATTGGCAGCTAGAACCTCACAGTATTTGGTATCCGCGCACTACGGGGATTTGGCAGACTGTTTGGGCCGAACTGGTGCCCTCAACTTACATCGATCGCATCCGCTGGACTCCACAATTTGAAAGGTGGGAGATTGGTTTCGAGGCAACTGTGGCAGGCGATCGCCACGATGGTATCCAAATCAAAGTCAGGCTGTCAATAGGTTGTTTGCTGCTAGTCAACGATACCTACGAAGTCATAAACGGCGAAATTCACCGCCGGATTGCTTTGTCTGACCCTGGTATTGACGACTACCGCAACGAGTTACTGTGGAGCCCAGAGAAGCCGACTTTAATTAACGCTCAGATACAGTTGTGGTGCGAAGGCCGGATGTTAGACGAGGTGAAGTCCTACACGGCAATGCGGACTGTGAGTATACAGCGCGATCGCTTCATGCTCAACGGTCGCCCCTACTACCTGCGCCTGATTCTAGACCAAGGTTATTGGCCTGATACGCTGATGACAGCGCCCTCCGACGAAGCATTTCGCCAAGATATCGAACTGGTGAAAGCAATGGGCTTCAACGGCGTTCGCAAGCACCAAAAAATTGAAGACCCCCGCTTCTTATATTGGGCAGACGTGATGGGTCTGCTAGTCTGGGAAGAAATGCCCAGTGCTTATCGCTTCACCCCCAAAGCCGTAGCTAGGCTGACGCAGGAGTGGACGGAGGTAATCGATCGGGATGCCAGCCACCCGTGCATCGTGGTTTGGGTTCCGTTTAACGAATCTTGGGGAGTGCCTAATTTAGTCGAGACGGCGGCCCACCGCAACTACGTACAAGCGCTTTATTACTTGACTAAAACCCTTGACCAGACACGCCCCGCGATCGGGAATGACGGCTGGGAGAGTATCGATACTGACATTCTCGCTATTCACGACTACGATAATAACCCCGAAAGTTTGGCAAAGCGCTATGGGCCACAGGTTGATTTATCAAAACTCCTAGATCGCAATCGCCCCGGAGGACGGATTCTGACGCTGGATGGACACCCCCACCAAGGACAACCAGTAATGCTGACTGAGTTCGGCGGCATTGCTTACGCGGGTCGGGAAAACCCCGATTTTCCTAGAGTTTGGGGATATGTGCGATCGTCTGATGTTTCTGAGTTGCAAAAACGATATGGGGGGTTGCTTGCCGTTGTCAATCAGGTGGAGATGTTCAGCGGCTTTTGTTATACACAGTTGACTGATACTTTCCAAGAAGCTAACGGTTTGCTGTATGCCGATCGCACTCCTAAGTTTCCAATAGAGGCGATCGCCGCCGCAACTCTTGGTCGGGGTAGTCCCGAAGAACGTTTAGATCCGCAAATTCTTGGTTCTTGCTAATGGCTAATTGCTAATTGCTAATGGCTAATTGCTTTTACCAGTTAACAGTTAACAGCCTTGTAGGGGCGGGTTTAGCAGATAACCTTTGTAGCCAACAAATAAGCTTTCAACAAAACCCGCCCCGCCCCCACCGTTAACAGTTAACAGTTAACAGTTAACCGTTAACCGTTAACAATTACTAATTACTGATTACCGCAATGTTTCAAAGTTTTTTCATGGGGGGTTTTGAATGCTCCACCCACCGCTTGGAATCTGGAAAACGCCTTGATGTAGTTGCCGCAACTGCTCATGATAAGTTTGTAGAGGCTGACTACAAACGACTCCAAGAGCAAGGCATTTATACTGTTCGTGAAGGCCTCCGCTGGCACTTAATTGAACAGGAACCGGAAAAGTACGACTTTTCTAGTGTATTGCCGATGATCCGCACGGCTCGCGATCTGGGAATGCAGGTGATATGGGATATGTTTCACTATGGTTGGCCTGACGATATCGACATTTTTACCCCTGAATTCCTGCGGCGATTTACAGCAATGGTTCGCGCTTTTATGGAGTTGTTGACAGCCGAAACCGAGCAAACACCTTTAATTGCGCCTGTGAATGAGATATCATTTATTGCCTGGGCTGGAGGTGAAGTAGCCTATATCAACCCTTATGCTAAAGGGCGAGGCGATGAAATGAAAAGGCAGCTCGTGAAAGCTGCGATCGCGGCAATTGAAGTAGTCTGGGAAGTCAGTCCGGGAGCGCGAATTGTGCAGATAGATCCAGTGATTAATATTATCGCTGACCCCGACAAGCCAGAGGATATAGATGTTGCCGAAAACTACCGTTTATCGCAATATCAAGCTTGGGATATGTTAGCTGGGCGCTTGTCTCCTGAACTTGGCGGCAAAGAAAAATATCTCGATATAATTGGGGTGAATTACTACGATCGCAACCAGTGGATTCACAACGAAGACCCGATGAAATATACCGATCCGCTATACCGCCCATTTCGGGAGATGCTGCGGGAGGTTTACGATCGCTACCGCTGCCATTTATTCATAGCAGAAACTGGGTGTGAAGACGAGGCGCGACCAGTCTGGTTTAATTACGTTTGTAGCGAGGTAGCTGCGGCGATCGCAGCAGGCGTACCAATTGATGGCATCTGCCTTTATCCCATTGTTAACCATCCCGGTTGGAACGACGATCGCCACTGTTATAACGGTCTATGGGATTATTGTAATGAAGTAGGCGATCGCGAAATTTATCAGCCCCTAGCAGATGAATTGCAGCGACAAAGACAGCAAATTAGCAACTTGGTTAACTATTAAAGGCAGGGCAGTTTTGTTCAAATTGCAGTTGGTATCACAATACCTATCTACCTACTGCTATAACTTTAGCGGTAGAACCGGATCTGCTAAAAGAATGATTCACGCTTTTAGGAAAACCTTTATCTATGAAAATAGGATTTAGAGGGTTATTTTATGCCAACACAAGAACAAACAACTCTGCCCACACAGCATCAAGAACAGCGTCCGGGGATTGAATCCCAGATGACACCGCAACCGGAATCGCAAGTTGCTGAGTATCGTGGTAGCGATAAATTGCGGGGGAAAGTAGCGTTAATTACTGGAGGAGATAGCGGGATTGGTCGTGCTGTGGCGATCGCATTTGCTAAAGAAGGTGCTGATGTCGCGATCGCCTATCTCAACGAACATGAAGACGCTAAAAAAACCCAAAAACTAATAGAAGAACAAGGCCGCCGCTGTCTCGCGATCGCAGGTGACATTGGCGATGAAAGTTTTTGTCAAAACCTTGTACAACAAACCGTTAAAGCATTCGGCCACCTCGACATCCTGATCAACAATGCTGCCGAACAACATCCCCAAGAAAGCATAGAGGACATCACAGCCCAACAGTTAGAGCGCACCTTCCGCACTAACATTTTCTCAATGTTTTACCTGACAAAAGCCGCTATCAAACATCTCAAAGAAGGCAATACAATTATTAACACCACTTCCGTAACCGCCTACAAAGGCAATCAACAATTACTCGATTATTCCTCAACAAAAGGTGCAATTGTTGCCTTTACGCGCTCCTTATCTAAGAGTTTGGCAGAAAAAGGCATTCGGGTCAATGGGGTAGCTCCAGGCCCAATTTGGACACCGCTAATTCCTTCAACGTTCCCAGAGGAGAAAGTAGAGAAATTCGGTGCCGATACGCCGCTGGGACGACCAGGCCAACCCGATGAAGTTGCACCTTGCTATGTATTTTTGGCCTCGAAAGATTCGTCTTATATGACAGGTCAAATTTTGCATCCCAACGGCGGCGACGTAATTAACGGTTAAAGCTAAGATCGTAATGGGTAATTAAGATCATAAGTCATTATTTACCCCGTTCCAGCTTTACTCAGCAATTAGGTGGGATCGTGCTGGCAATGGGAGCGCGTTCGCCTACTCTCAGCCAGAACAGGTTTCTTAGAAAAATCTTTGATAGAAAACAGAAATTTAGGAAGAAACCCGGTTTCTAGTTAACAAATTTGCTACTTTAGGTAGGGGCGTAAACCACAAACGAGGAGCTATACTTCTAATATTAATTAAAGCCAAATGAGGGTACAAAAAAATGTACGCCCAGACATTGCTAAAGCCGGATGGCCGCAAGCTAACTTTGTATAGTCGCTACCCAATTAGTGAGGGAATTGCGGCCACTAGCCCCAGCAATGAACCTGTGCAGGCTAACCCGCACTTGCGCTGGCATCCTTTGCGTGGGGAATGGGTGGCTTATGCTAGTCACCGCCAAGGGCGAACTTTTATGCCGCCCCCTGAATACAACCCCCTCGCGCCCACCATTGACCCTAAATTTCCGACGGAACTTCCCCAGGGGCGCTACGATATAGCAGTTTTTGACAACCGCTTCCCCTCTTTAACGCTGGCGGCCCACGATGCCCCAGCAAACATTGTCGAGACTTTACCCGCCCATGGCGCGTGCGAAGTAGTAGTTTTTACTCAAGATCCTCTCGCTTCCCTCGGTGCTCTGGAACTAGATCATTTAGAGTTGTTGCTACAAGTTTGGGGCGATCGCACTTCCGTCATTGGAGGTTATCCTGAAATTCAATACGTACTTCCCTTTGAAAATCGGGGCACAGAAGTAGGCGTTACTTTGCACCACCCACACGGGCAAATTTACGCTTATCCTTTTGTACCGCCTGTGCCTGCCAGAATGCTAGAGTGTCAGCAAACTTACTATCAACAAAACAAGCGAGGTTTGTTGCAAGATTTAATTCAAAAAGAGATTGCAGCCAACCAGCGAATTATCTACTTAGATGAAGATGCGATCGCCTTTGTCCCCGCCTGTGCACGTTACCCTTACGAAGTTTGGCTTGCCACTATTCAACCAGTTGCAACCTTTATGGATTTGACCGCGAAACAGCGCAAATCTCTGGCTTTAGCCTTAAAAACTGTAACTCTTAAATATGATGGTTTGTGGCATCGTCCTTTTCCTTATTTAATGGCATGGTTCCCAGCGCCTACTGATGGAAAACCCCATCCTGAAGCACACTTACACGCTCAATTTTATCCTCCTTATCGGACAAGCGATCGCCTCAAATATTTAGCTGGAACAGAACTAGCGGCAGGAATGTTTGCTAATGATGCTTTGCCTGAAGAAAAAGC
>DATGYA010000134.1:0-28772 GCA_035298405.1 Kamptonema sp.
ATGTCATAAGGTAATAGGTTGACCGCAGATCCAGTATCTAGCAGTGCATTCGCATAGACAGAAAAGCCTGCATGACTTAGAGTGATGGGAATTGTGGGTAATGCTTCATCGTCAGAAAAGGGAAACTCGATTGTACTAGGCATGAGTAGATGCCTCTTTGTCATCCTGAATCATCTGCATCAGAATGTTTGCAGCTTCCGTTGCGTCGTAGGGCGACCAAACCGGATACTCTGATGCAGAAAAAATAACTTGTAGTTCAGCCTTTGGGATTTGCACAGCTAGGAGTTTGAAGAGAGATAATTTGTCTGACTGGCTCAGATTGTTCACCAAAGGAATTAACTCAGCGAGAGACATGGTTTAAACTCCCAGACATACGAGAATACATTTATCATAAACGATATCGAAGTTAATCGAGAGGATATCAGCATCCAGAGAGTGCTTTAGGGTCAATAGGTGCAGCGCGGTCGAACCTGGAATTGCAAGATGCGATCGCTCCTGATTTTTTTATTGATAGGCATCAAGGAGGAGTATGGTAAAGGTAGAGTAGCTGTGCCTACCCTAATAGGTTCGGAAATCCCCACTGTGAATGTCAGTGAACTCTATGTAATTAATGTTATTAATATATCATCAATATTGTATTGCTCATAATTTTGTAAGAACCTTGTATGACCTCTAAAGATATCGAGCCTAAAAAACATTCTGCCACGAAAGTAATCTATCGATTTTTGGGTGGCGCTGCACTTGGTGCGTTTGCGATCTTCATTCCTATTTCCTATGGCTCATCCATTGATTTGAATCTAGTTCAAATAGGTATGGTATCCTTGGTAGTGATGTCCTGTGGTTTACTATCAAGCCTGTGGGGTGAAAAATTTATTGATGCAATGACAAGCCTATTAAATTCTTTTGGTTCTTAAGCTTTATCGGTTGCCATTGGTGGATGTCTTTTGATTGTAATCTTTAAATTAGGGTGAAAATGGAAACTCTCGGCTAATATTCCAGCGATCGCCATCGTGAAGTAACAGAGTTAACTGATAAGCGGTAAACTCAAAGTTGAGCGATCGCTTATTGAATTCAGACCACGCTGCTTTGAAATTCTCCTTCGTTAAGTCTCTAAATGCGACTGTCATGTGTGGTGTAAAGGGCCGATTTTTGGCAACTGTATCGGTGATTTCTAAGTTTGTTTCTAAATATTCTATTAAGTTTTTTTGGATGCCTAGCAATTCTGGGGTTTTTAGGGGTTTCCCATAGATGACGCGGGGGGGAAAGGCATCAAATCCTGAAAGTGTAACCGGGACTGGGTGATGCGCGATCGCAAATTTTTCTAAGCATTCTTCTAACTTGCCCACATCGTCAGCTAACCATCGAAATGGTGGTTGCAGGGTAATGTGCGGTGGCGATTTTAACGCGCCGCTACTGGCGTATTTTTCGGCAAAATACTGTTTGATCTCAGTAATATGTTCTTGGATTTCTTGGGGAGGTACGAGGGCGATAAAGAAGCGGTGTTTTAGGTTATCCATGAGATAGTTGAGATTGAGATACGAACCACAAAGGCGCAGAGGACGCAGAGAGAAGAGAAAGAAGAGGAAGAGAATGTTTGTTGTTGGGGTGGAAGTTGCGATCGGTTGTTGGTTTATTATAATATAAAGGTTAAAATTGAAAAGTAAAAATGCCTTGGTTTGTTAAGATTGAGCAAGGAATTGTTGAGAAATCTATTTTCGATCGGTACGTACCCGCCCACCGCGCTTATGTGCGAGAGTTGATTGCTAAGGGACACAAGGCAAAGACCGGTTACTGGGCGCGGCGGGGCGGTGGGATGTTACTATTTGAGGCGCAGTCGATGGATGAGGCCCGCGCGATCGCAGCTAAAGACCCCTTGGTAGTTCATGGCTGCGTTACTTACGAAGTTTTTCAATGGTGTATTGTCGAAGAATGAAAAATCGTGTTATAGTCGTAAGTGAACCGGACTTACGCGATTGTAACGCCCAAACCTTGTCAGGGCCGGAAGGCAGCAGCAATACGGGATGCTTGCAATAGGCGTGAACTCCGGTTCACCTTGTTTAAGGGAAGTTTAGTTACTATGCCTGGTTTCGGAGATATTTTACAGAAGGCAGTTTACCTGGGCGTGGGCCTAGCTTCCTACGCTAGCGAGAAAGCAAGTAGCAAATTAGGTGAATTGCGGACTGAAGCCCAAAAATTGGCAGATGAGTTAGTAAAGCGTGGTGAAATGACGACAGAAGAAGGTCGCCGTTTCGTTGACGACCTGGTGAAGCAAGCACAGCAGCATCAAGGCGAGGTATCCTCTGAACCGGAAAAACCGGCTGAACTTCGCCACATTGAAATTGTTTCGGAAGAGGAAGAACCCTCCGAGAAAAGTTCTCAGGGTGTGGATCTGCTTCGCGAACAGGTGCAAAATTTACAAGATGAACTCCGTAAACTCAAACGGGATTAAGTTTTGCAACGTTTATGGCGGAGGTGGAGGGCGCGATCGCTTCTACCTCCGTAGTTTTTGCATTTATACTTCGTAAAGAAAGTGCAAGTTGAAGATATGCAAAAAGTAATAGAATTGATAGAATTGATCGTAGTGTGGAGGCAGTTATACCTTCATTTTGTTAAAGATATTTAAACAGTAAGCTGATAAATCAATGGAAGAGTGGCAAAAAAGTTTTTTTGTAGTAGTAGAAACTGCTGTGGCTGAGGTTGAGCAGTTTTTCACCGATGCGACTGGTGAATTCGCTGAAATGCTGGACTCCCTGGCAAAGCTTTCGGAAGAGTTTACAGTACAGGTACAAAATAGTTTGATGGATGAGCTTGACGAATATTTTAACGAGCTCATTGAACCTCTAATTGAGGTTTTTAGAGAATTAGATCCAGAGATAAATGAGATAGATATGTCGCTGGTGACTTATGTAGAACCTTCACCAACGCAGCAACCAGCTTGTATAGGTTGTAGTAATTATCACGGTCATGTTTATGGTGGTAATTTGTTAGTTTGTGGGATGCACGCTTCGGGTGTAGAATCTGATATTTGTCCAGACTGGGAAGGCTACGGCGGCGATTTAGAGAGTTGATTTTTTGGGGTGCGATCGCACTTCTAGTAGCCCAAATAATGACCTTAAATCTAATCCAAGGAAATTATAGGAAGCGAACTATACTCTTGAGGTATAGTTATAATATTCACGAAATCATCTAAATAGAATCTTGGATCTGACTCCATCAACGGTGAATCTACTGCTGGCAAATGAGGCGCAACTTGGATTTCCCCGGATGCCGCCATCTATCCAACTGCGGCAATATCAACAGCAAGCTGTTGCTAATTGGTTTGCCAATCATGGGCGCGGTACGCTCAAAATGGCAACTGGTAGCGGTAAGACGATTACAGCACTCGCGATCGCATCTGAACTATATCAAAAAATCGGTTTGCAAGCCCTGATCGTCGTCTGTCCCTATTGCCATCTCGTCGCACAGTGGGCGCGAGAATGCGAGAAATTTGGACTCAAACCGATATTAACTTTTGAAAATGCCCGCAGTTGGCAGAGTCAACTAGCTGCGGGTTTATATAGCGTGCGATCGGGTTCCCAACCCTTTCTCGCAGCCATCACTACCAACGCTACTTTAATGGCAGAAAGCTTGCAGTCACAACTGCGCTATTTCCCAGACAAAACCCTAATCGTTGGAGACGAAGCCCACAACCTCGGCGCACCTCGTTTAGAACAAAGTTTACCAAGAAACATTGGACTGCGCCTCGCTCTTTCTGCCACCCCAGAAAGACACTTTGACGAACAGGGAACTGATTCTATTTTAGATTATTTTGGCCCCGTATTACAGCCAGAACTCACACTAGGAAATGCCATTCAGCAAGGAGCTTTAGTCCGCTATCTCTACTATCCAATTCTAGTAGAATTGACAGAATATGAAGCTCAAACCTATAAACGATTAACAGCAAAAATTGGCTGGGCTTTGCTAACTAGCGGCGAAGAAATTGACAATATCGATCTCAAACCATTACTGATGCAGCGAGCGCGGTTAATTGGAGCGGCTGCTAACAAATTAACGGCTTTGCGACAATTAATGGCAGGGCGGAGACAGACCACTCACACATTATTTTATTGCGGCGATGGTTCCATAGAAGGAAGTAGCAGTAAAAATAGCGATCGCCAATTATCAGAAGTCACTAGAGTATTAGGTTCAGAACTCAACTATCGAATTAACACCTATACCGCCGATACACCCTTAGCCGAAAGAGAACGATTGCGGCGGCAATTTGAAAGCGGAGAATTGCAAGGTTTAGTAGCAATTCGCTGTTTAGATGAAGGCGTAGATATTCCTGCAATTCGCAATGCCGTTATTTTAGCAAGTAGTAGTAATCCCCGTCAATTTATTCAGCGCCGAGGGCGAATTTTGCGGCCGCACCCTGGAAAAGATCGCGCTACCTTATTTGACATGATAGTATTGCCTCCCGACTTAGGTAGGGAAACCTTAGAAGTTGAGAGAAATCTCTTGCGAAAGGAGTTGAAGAGATTCTTAGAATTTGCTGACTTAGCTGACAATTCAGGAGAAGCTAGGAGAAAATTGCTACAGATTCAAACAAGATATGGCTTACTAGATATTTAACCTTAACCTGCTATCCTCATTATAGTTAGGACTTACGCAACTGGCGCATAGAGTAGGGTGTGTCAGAGAGCGAAACCCTTTTCTATCAATCATAACTTTGTCTGACGCACCCTACAATCTGTCACATTAAATAAAGTACGTAGTTGGGCTTTAGCCCTCTTGTGTATGAAAAAGGGCTAAAGCCCAACTACGTACCTGTATGAAAAAGGGCTAAAGCCCAACTACGTACCTAAAAATTAACTTCTGTCTTGTGACAGTTGCGTGAGTCCTATTTCAGTTGTTAAATTTAATATCAAGAAAACATGACAATCGCATTCAGATACGAAGATAGTTTTATCAGCGCAATATCAACCAGCATTTTAGCTGAAAAGCATTCCTCTTACAAAACCAACGTCGATTTAAGTGACGTACAGCAACCAATTACCAGCGCACCAGAAGAAGTGCGCCAAATCATCGAGCGGGTACTGCAAGCGGAGAAAGATAAACTTTACATGAAACCACCGCGCAACATTAATGACGACATCTTAAAAATCATCAAGGAAGTAATCCAATGAAATTGATCTCAATTCAACTCTGTAACTTTCGCCAATTTTATGGCAAAACTCCAGAGATTGTCTTTGCATCTGGAGAGCGCAATACCACGATGATACACGGCAATAATGGAGCCGGAAAAACAACGCTGATGACTGCCTTTACTTGGGTTCTTTACGAAAAATTTAGCGCTGCTTTCGCTGCTACCGAACAATTGGTAAATAAACGAGCAATTACTGAAGTCGAAGCTAATAAAGCCGTGCAATGTTGGGTAGAAATTGTGTTTGAACATAGCAATAAACGCTATCAAGCAAAACGTTTATGTCGTGCTTATAAAAACGATCCAAATATTGAACGTGGCAAAACTCAATTGTTGATGCAAGTAGCTGGAGATGACGGGCGCTGGCTGCTACCGCCAGAACATCCAGATGATATTATTGGACGGATTTTACCAGAAAGTTTGCATCAATATTTTTTCTTTGATGGTGAAAGAATTGAGCAAATTGTCCGCACTAATAAGAAAGCAGAAATTGCTGAAGCTACAAAGGAACTGTTGGGTGTAGAAGTATTAAATCGCTCAATTCGGCACTTGGGGGAAGCGAAGAAATCTTTAGAAGCAGATTTGAGAGTTATTGGAGATACGGAGACTAAGAAATTTTTAAAGGACAAGAAAAAAATTGAGCAAGAAGCAGAGCAACTTTTAGCTAGGCAAGTTGAAATTGCACAGGAGTTAGAAGATCAAGGGGAACTAAAAAGAGCAATTAGTAACCGCTTGTTAGAACTTAGCGGTGCTGGAGAGTTGCAGCAACTAAAGATTGAACTTGAAGCTAGTGCCGCCTCTACTAAGGAACAGTTGAAACAGGCTAGAGAGGCATTAAAACGAGCTATTACTACGCGAGGGTATACGATTTTCCTTTCTGATGCGGTGGGAGAATTTCGCGGAATTATTGAGGGTTTACGAGCGCGAGGCGAATTGCCGACAGGCATTAAGCGCCAATTTGTACAAGAGTTATTAGAAAGGCAGCGCTGTATTTGCGGTGCAGAGTTAATAGCAGGAACTCATGCTTGTTCTGAGGTGAGCAGTTGGATGGATAAAGCGGGAGTTGCTGATGTTGAAGAAACGGCAATTCGCACTAGCGCTCAGGTGGAGGAACTTGAGAAGCAAGTGCCTGATTTTTGGGAAGAAATCGATCGGCAGCAAGCGAATATTCACAATAATCGCGCCGAACTTTCGCGATTGGAGACGCAGTTGGATGATATTAATAAAAAGTTACGTAACTTTCCAGATGAGGATATTAGTAAGTTACAAAAGCGGCTAGATGAAATTGAATCTAAGGTTAGCGATTTGAATCGCGAGACTGGTTCCAATCAGCAGCTAATTGATAATTTTAAACGTGAAATTGAAGGCTTAAGCAAGCAAATTGATAAGCAGCAAATGAATGAGTACAGGCAAGTTTTAGCGCAGAGGCGAATTGTGGCAACTCAGGATGCAATTGATAGATTAGTTGAGGTGCGATCGCGTTTAGAGCAGCAATTTCGCTTGCAGTTAGAAAAGCGAGTGCAGGATTTGTTCAGCCAAATTTCTTTTACTCCCTACATTCCTAAGTTAAATGAGAAGTATGAGATCAATTTAGTAGAAAATACTGGGGGTGAAGCAGCTAGCGTTGCTGCTTCTACTGGAGAAAATCAAATTCTGAGTTTGTCGTTTATTGGTGGAATAATTGAGGGGGTGCGCGAGTGGAGTCAAAAAAATGCTTTGATGGGGCCAGATAGCAGCACTTTTCCGATAGTAATGGATTCTCCTTTTGGTAGTTTGGATGAGATTTATCGCCGCCAAGTTGCGAAGATACTGCCGAGATTGGCGAATCAATTGGTAGTTTTGGTTACGAAGACTCAGTGGCGGGGAGAAGTTGCCGAAGAAATGAGCGATCGCACTGGGAAAGAATACGTTTTAGTTTACAATTCTCCTAAGCCTGAGTGTGAAGAAGATTCGATTGAGTTGGGGGGCGTGCGTTATCCTTTAGTTAAGCCAAGTCCGAATGAATTTGAATACACGGAAATTGTTGAGGTGGAATATGACTTCTAGTTTAGCGCCTACGCAGGTTTTAGAGACGGATACTTGGGTGAAGGCTACTTGGGAAGAATTTATGAAAGTAGCGGAAGATCCTGTTTATGAAAATGGTAAATTTTATTACTATGAAGGATACATGAGGATTGAAATGTCACCAGTAGGGCCACGCCACGGTCGTCAAAATTCGATTATTCCCTATGTATTTATTCTATTTGCTGCTATCAAGAATATCGGGATTGTCCAGTTTACTAATACCAGTTTTAGAAAGGCAGGTTTAGATGAGTTTCAACCTGACTTAGCTTATTATATAGGTTCGGGTTTGAGAATTCCTCCTGACAATACTAATTCACCAATTGATTTAACTGAATACGATCCGCCTACTTTAGTAGTAGAAGTTGGTGCATCTTCTGTGGCTGATGATTTAGGCTGGAAGCGGTTGCTTTATGAAGAAGCTGGCGTGCAAGAATATTGGGTTAATAATGCAAATGCACGGGATATAATTGCGTTTTCAGTTATAGCAGAAAATAGCAGAAGAATTCAAGATTCTCAGGTTTTACCAGGGTTAAGCCTAGCGGTAGTTAAGGAAGCTTTGAAACGCAGCGAAACGCAAGATGACGGAGCAATTAATCGCTGGTTAATTTCAATTTTTAGCCAAGATTAAAAGGAGGTTTTTAGGTGCGAAAAGAGTATAATAAATTGGTGCGCGATCGCATTCCTGAAATTATTCGTAAAAATGGGATAGACTGCGAATTTGTAACACTCTCACAGACAGAATACCGCCAAGCTTTACGGCAAAAATTGATTGAAGAAGCGCGAGAAGCTGCTGAGGCAAATGAGCAAAATTTAATATTAGAATTGGCTGATTTATATGAGGTAATAGATGCAGTCATGGTGAGTTATGGTATCGAGCGTGATTTGGTGATAGCAGAACAGGTGAAGCGGCGCGAAGAAAGAGGTGGATTTGAGCAAAAAGTTATGTTATTATGGACTCAGTAGCTGGTAAATTTCCGCTTCGGTTCGGTGAATTCCAACTACCTAGTGGTTAAGGTAAATGAAAAAGTAAGGAGATAGTAAAATGACGCAATTAATCCTAAAACAACCTGAGTCAGATCGAGTAGTAGAAATTATTAAAGATGTCATTAATGGTAGAATAGCTCTGCTAGAACATAGCAGGCAACTTTATCGGAAAAGACTGGAGAAGTTTGAACAGAAATATAATGTTACTTCAGAGGAGTTTATTAAAGAATGGGCGGCGGAAGATTTGGAAGGTAAAGATATGGAGTATGTCGAGTGGGCGGGTGAATATAAATTATTTCTCCGCCTTGATATGGATTTGAAGAGCTTGAAAAATGTTGAATATGTCATTGAATGAGTATATCCAAGTTGTGCAAACATCTATTTACCTTTTGGATGACTATAGATTAGCTAAGGAGATTGAAATAGCCTCAACTTTCGACCAACCATCAATAGTTTTGTTCACTTCCAAAGTCATTTTAATCGATGATTCAGAGCTTTATGTCAGGGAGTACCTAGAAAAACTAAAAGTAATAGAGAAAGTCAGTTACTCTTATCAATATCAAGCTGCGAATAAAGCTCTAATTTTCAGATATGACAATTCTCAACACAAGCCAGCTTTGGGCTCCGAGGATCATAAACATCAGCAAGATGGTTCGATTGTACCTTGTCAAATGCCCAGTATTAATCAGATTATAGATGAAGTAATAGATTATATAACTCAAAGTTAGTTAGAAGCGTAGGCGAAGCCAGCCGCAGGCATCGCGCTCTAACTATTCCAATTCAAACCCCACTCTATCGGATATTAATAAAATGGGTGCTAGTCGCATTAATGTAGCTAAAGATAAAGCAGATTTAGTCAAAGCTTTAACGGTAATAGACGGTAAAACTGGCCCTTTCCAGACTTACGCAGATGCGATCGTATTTGCCGCTGCTTTAGGGTCAAAACGCAAAAAACGCTTACCTATTAAAGAAGTTTCTAAAAAAGAACCGGGGCCGATTGGATTAGAAATTTTTGTTTCTAGGGGCTATGATAGTGCTATGAAATTAATTGCGATCGCAGAAACTAAAGACACAAAAATCCTCTCTCCTAACGATGAAACCTCAGAAGAACAACGCCTGACTATTTTTGAAGAGTATGCTAATGGGGGACTAGAGATATTGCGAGAGGAATTGCGAGGGGCCGGTGATTATTTAGACCAGCTTTTATTGCTACTTATTGGTGAAAGATTTAAAGAAGAAACATCGACAGAAAGTTTTGATTTAAGGAGATTTTTATGAAAAAACTGGATTAATAGGTGATTAAATACAGTCCATATAAAGACTTGAGCATATTGTTCACTAACTAACTCTAAGATCGCGCCGCTCGATAACAGAGTGCGATCGCGAACAATACCCCAGCCACAAGCGCCGCAACCGTCCGAATATGATTCCAGAACGTCCAGTTGGCAAGATAGTTAACCCAGAGATTTGCACCCTCAGCGCTCTCTGGCTTCACAATCGCCAGTGCATCATTCATCGGCACATTGAACGCGATTGTCACGCCTAATGTGCCGACGAGATAGAACAGACTGCCGATGAGCAAATAAGCAGAACCCGGTTGATGCCACGTTAACAATGAAGAGATAGCCAGAAAGATGCAAGCCGCAGCGGTTCCGAACAGCGCCGTCATAAACAACGGATTGATCGCTGTAATATTGATCGCTTGCATAGCAGCAATACCCTGTGCTGGTTGAAGTCTCCCAAGGGCGCTCATCACAAAAGTTGAAAAAGCAAAAAAGACTCCAGCTATCAGCCCAGAACCTATTGCCGCGAAAAGCTTCAATGCGAAAAGCGAGTGATTAGTAATTTCCATAAAACCCTAGAGGAGTGACAACCCTATTTCACAGATAAAATTAATGTTTCATCCTCAAATTTTAGCATACCTAAAACTTGAGAATGAAACAGTTTTTGCAGAGGGTTTGGAAATAATATTAAATCCTAACTAAACTAAGTCAACGATTGATTATTCACCCGCCGAATAGCCACCACCGCCGGCTTAGGCGAATCGTTAACTTTTTTTCCGGGCCAATTAGAACCAACCGGGACTTTACGAGTCTGTATAAACTCCTTCCCATCAGTAGTTTTCATCGCAAACTGCCGATTTTGAGCCGCCATTTCCTTCCGTACCCCATTAACTTCCCCCGGATGCTGCACTGAGAGAAATAAAGTTTGTTCATCGCGCGTGAAAAATGGCCCTGTAGTCTCGCACTCCACAGGCCCAAAACCAAATAGATAAGCATTCCCTGCATTGGGGCCAGAACTGGGAATAAACCAGATCGAACTATTACCAAATAAACCCCGTAAATCAGACTGACTAACTGCTTTACCTTCCTTATCTACTCGCGTCGGTATCGCTTTGTTGTACTTATCACTGGATATATCAGTTACCATCCAAACATTGCCACTCTTATCTATTGCCAAATTATCTGGATTAGTAAAACCTAACCCACCATCAGCAGGTTCACCCCCCGTTGCAAACATTTTCCACTGGAATTTCATCGCCCCTGGCTCATTACCATCTTCTGTTAAATGTAAGATCCAGCCATACTCGTAAGCTTTCCCATCTTTACCCTTGAAAATTCGCAAATCAGGCCCACCATCGCTACCACTAGCAGCACCAGAAGTAAAGGTGACATACAGAGAACCATCAGCAGCAATTTCAGTATCTTCTGGCCGCGCCGTACAAGTAGCACCAGCAGCATTACCAGCAAAATGAGCATCAATTAAAATTGCCCCTTGCTTTTCTTCGGCATTGCCTTCATAGAGGTCGCCTAAAGTCTTAAACTTCTGTTTGAAGGCAACAATATCTTCATCCTTTTCGGCTTTAAAAATGCCGCCATCTGGACGTTTAGGCAAAGTAATCATCCCTCCAGCGTGGACGCTAGGCAGATCGGGATTAACCGGAGTATCCGCTTTTAAAGCAATCCAGCGGCCAGTACCATCGGGATTGAATTTCGCAGCATAAAGCATTCCATTTGTTAATAATTTAGAATTAGCTTTGTCTGTGGGATTGGTAACTTTACCACTACTGACAAATTTGTAGAGATGACCGCTACGGCGATCGCATCCCGAATAAAATACCAATGGTTTACCAGCAGCAACACGAACGCCTACCGCTTCGTGGCGATAACGTCCTAGCCAAGTATGCTTAGTACCATAGTCATTAGGATTAGCCGGATCTAACTCTACCATCCAACCATACTTATTGCCAGCTAAGCCAAATACATTACCTAAACCTCCCATTTGTTCATCATCTTTAAAAAATGTTTTCTTACTTGGCTCGAAAGAACTACCATCAGTATTAACTGCTTCTGGGACAAAATCTTGATAGTTTTCTTCACAACTTAAAACCGTTCCCCAAGGCGTTGTACCGCCAGCACAATTATTAAAAGTGCCGATGATTTTATCGCCTAACTTATCATCGTAGCCTTTACCTTTTTTGCGAAAAATCGCCACAGCAGGCCCAGTTGCTTTTAGATAGCGTCCATCTTCTAAACCAGAAATTCCAGTAATGCGGCGGTCAGCCTTAGAATTAGTTCTTACCCATTTCCCATCAGGATTGCGGCGAATAGATATCACCCCAATTCCCAAATCAATCATGGCTTCTTTGGCAACTTCCTTAATCATCGCTTTTGTCGGATCGTTAGCTGCCAAAACATAAGCATTGATGCCATCTTTGCCAGCAGCCTTCATCGCTATTTCTAGCCGATCGAATGGCAAAGATTTACCAATCACTTTTTGATAAGTTTCAGTCCAAGGAACAGCGCTGATGTACTCAAAGTTAACAGTCAAAAATCCTTCATCTTTTCCGGTTTCAACGAAGGAAATATAGTCATTATTGTAGCCGAAGCGAGAATCACCTACTTTGTCACCCCAAGCAGCAACAATGTCATAGGTAAAGCCTTCTGGAAGTACGAGTTCGTCTGCGACTTCGTAAGTGTTATAAGCTTGTGCTTGTTGTTCTGGTGAGAGGCTGCTAATTGATATTAATTGACCTGAACTTGCTACCACATTGCTAGTTTCTAGAGGCATAGGGCCTTTAACTGGCTGGAAGCTGATACCGTTGGGAAGATTAGCTGCTGTGACTGAATCCGTAAATGGCATGGACAGTTTCTTTCCTGAAAATTGGAAAGAACCGCAGGCAACTGCACCTGCACCTGCACCGAAGAAAAGTAGAAAGTCTCGACGCTTAATTGCCATAAGTAAATAATTGCTCGATCGCTGAGTAAAGGTCGAATGAAAGCGGATTTGATTATAAAAAACCTTACCATGATTCTAGAGGATGCAGTTTAGGAAGCGGTAAGCTTTTAGTAATCGAAAGGTTAAGCAATTAAGTAAGTATAAGTTAACTTTTCTTAGAGTCTTTACTAGATTTTTACAAAAAAAATTAACGCGAGCATTGCCCACATTAAAACTACAATTAGCAGGGAGTAAGTAGGTAGACATAAATAAACGTAAGGTGGGCGCTCGCCGCAAAAATCTTGTCACGATTCGCTAATATGGTTTCGGCGAGCGCCCACCCTACAAGTTATATAAGCGTTTATTTATGTCCGACTAATTATCCCATTTTTGAAAAAGACCTAACTCCCTACCTACTTCCCTAGAAAGGAAAAAGTACGTAGGGGGTTAAGTCAGATTCAATTTGTATGAAAAATCGGGATGTTTCTAATTACTATTAATTCAACCAAATCTGTAGCCGAATCCTCGCACGGTAACAAGGTACTCCGGCTGGCTGGGGTCTATTTCCAATTTTTCGCGCAGCCAGCGGATGTGAACGTCAACAGTTTTGCTGTCTCCAATAAAATCCTGTCCCCAAATCTGTTCGAGCAATTGATCTCGCGACCAAACGCGGCGAGGGTAGCTCATAAATAGTTCCAGTAACCGAAACTGCTTGGGAGAAAGTTTCACTTCTTCTCCCCGAACGATGACGCGGCACTCTTCAGGATAAAGAGTGATGCTTTTATATTGCAACATTACGGGGTGAGGCAATTGACCGAGGCGCTGGCGGCGCATCAAGGCGCGACAGCGGGCAATGAATTCTCTCATCCCAAAGGGTTTAGTTAGGTAGTCATCGGCTCCTGCTTCTAGGTAAAAGGCGCAGTTGTTAGCGCTCCCTCTGGCACCGATGATTAAAATTGGTACGGGATTTCCTTGATGTCGTAACATTCGACACAGATCCAAACCGTTAATTGAATCCATAATTAACAGGTTGAAAGGGAACTCGTTATGATGGTGAAATGAAGAATTTTGCACGGATGGAAGTGCATTGCGCCCGTCGGCGGTAACGAGTACATCGTAGCCCTGCTCTTGTAAAGCTAAAGCCAGCATTTCCCGCAGTAACTCTTCACCTTCTAGTAACAATATGCGGCCGACTTGTCCTACAGTCGGCCTTGAAGGACTTTCGCTTAACTCAGCAGAAGACATAAAATATTGGTGGAGTTATGTTTGTGTGTGGCTGGTGGGAGTCGCCTTCTTCAGTAGCTCAGGCGCTTCTTGGACAGCGCGATCGCCCTTAAGCGACCGCAGGGCCGCTCGTTTTCAGTCCTCTGCCTTCCATCCTACCAACAGACGCTTAACCTTATTGAGTTGCTCGGACAACGAATTCAGGTGTTGAGCAGTTGTGGTAGCAGCGCCGCTTGGTTGTGTCCCGGCATCAGAATCCCTGGTTGTTTCTGGGGGTTGATGTTAATTTGTTAAACATTGCCCACTTGTAATTAACCAGGTTGTACTGAATCAATAGGGAGATGGCTTGATTCTACAGGTGAGAGGTTATTAGAAGGTAAAGATTTGGTTATTAAATGGTTAAATTATTAACGTAAAGTAATAGGTATTTTGAGGTTGGACAAAACTGAGGAGTTGAACTTTGGCGATAAAACAAGAAGTCGATCGGGTAGGCAGTTTCCCAAGGTCGCTACAATGAAGTCTGTAGATTAAGATTCCTTTAACTTTTATAATGTTGCTACATTTAAGTACATGGCCGGAGGTAGAAGTTTATCTGGGACAATCTCAGGGGATAATTCTGCCGATTGGTTCGACGGAACAGCATGGGCCAACGGGGTTGATCGGGACTGATGCGATTTGCGCCGAGGCGATCGCCAAGGGTGTTGGCGAGGCGGTTCAGGCAATGGTAGGCCCGACAATTAATGTGGGAATGGCTTTACACCATACAGCTTTTCCTGGATCGATTAGTTTGCGACCTAGTACGTTGATACTGGTGATCCGTGATTATATCACTTGTTTGGCAAAAGCTGGTTTTACTAAGTTTTTCTTTATTAACGGTCACGGCGGTAATATTGCGACGATGAAGGCGGCTTTTTCGGAAACTTACGCTCATTTGTCCGATTTGAACATTAAAAACGCTGATTTGGTGCAGTGTTATGTGGGTAATTGGTTTATGTGCAGTTCGGTTTACAAATTAGCTAAGGAATTGTATGGCGATCGCGAAGGTTCTCACGCTACACCTAGTGAGGTAGCTTTAACTCAGTATGTGTATCCAGAGGCAATTAAGCAAGCACCACTATCAGAAGATGTAGGACAAGGACACAAGATTTATGGCGCAACAGATTTTCGCCGCCGATTTCCTGATGGTAGAATGGGTTCTAATCCGGCCTTGGCGACACCTGAACATGGCCAGCAGTTTTATGATTTGGCGGTGAAGGAATTGAGTAATAGTTATTTAGAGTTTTTGAGTTCTGATTAGTTTTAGTACACTTGCAAGTCTCCAAATTAGGTATTTGGCTAACCGTTAACTATTGCCGGAGATTCGCCATCAGAGTTAGGGGGTATTTCCGCTAATTTTTCCTGTGACTCTTCCCGATCTTCCTCAATATTTCCATGCCATCGATCGAGTACATCTTTCACAAGAATCTCCCGGAGTAAAATCCGGACGATAATCACTAAAGGCAGAGCCAGAAATAAACCCAAAAAACCAAAGAAAGATGCAAAGAAAATCTGAGCTACCAAAGTTACCGCAGGTAACAAAGAAATCTGTTGTCCCATAACTACAGGAACTAGCAAAAACTGCTCTAATTGCTGGATCAAAAAATAAGCAATTATAACTGCAACCGCTTTCCAGGGAGAATCAAGGAGTGCGATCGCAGCGGGTGCAACCGTACTCAAAACAGGCCCCACATTGGGTACAGCTTCCAGAAACCCTGCCAACAGAGCATTCGCCAGAACCAACTTTACCCCCAAAATCCACATGGCAATCCCGCTGACAGATCCAATCACCAACATATTAAACAGCGTACCCATAATCCAAGCCACCAGATCTGTTTCGCACAGCGAGAAAATCTCGTCAGCGCGGCGGCGGTAGAAAGATGGAAACAGCCGCAAAAAACCCTGGCGGTAAGCTAGGGGATTGAGCAACAACATGATAGTAATTACTACTACAAATAGCGAACTACCAGTAATATTTAGAAAGCCAGAAAACAACCTAAAAAAGTTGTTAGCCAGCCCACTTACTAGGGGTTGAAATTGATTGCCCAACTCTCCTACAGTGGGGAGGAATTGGCGAGCTTCCCCAGGTAGCCAGATAAACAACTGGTTAATCCAGAGCTCTAGCAGTTTCAATCCTTGAGGTACTAATAGGGTTAATTGCCGAAACTGACTCAAAAAAGGAGGCACTACAAGACCAACAAATAGCACTAGCAGCGCCAACAAAGAAAGTGCCGAGATCAGCGATGCTACGCCCCGCTTGAGTCCTAGCCGCTGCAACTGCCGAACCAGCCTGTTGAGGGCTGTAGCAAATACTACTGCTACAAACAAAAGTAGTAGCAGTTGCCGAATTTCCCAAAGAATAGAGAGAGAAAGTACTAGAGCAACTAAACCAAGCCACTGTCCAAAGTTCATTTTATCGATCCCCATTCCCCTTAATAAAAAAACTTAATTTTTAGTAGGACTTTACCCCTCTAAATCCCCCTACTTTTTAAGGGGTTGGGGGAGCGAAGTTTTAGCTCGATCGCGCCTAAGTCTTATTTACAATACCTTGATTTGACAACATTAAAACGCTACCACCCAATTGGTGTAGGTGCGATCGGTTCAATATCTGAGTCGCGCCCCCCCACTTGAGTGGCACGGAGTAACCAGACAGAAGCACCTTGCTCAATAAACAGTTTCGCGATAGTTTCGCTAGCAAGGCGCGGTAGCAATGTGCGCCAACTTTTCAACCCGATCAGTATGCCTTCAAAAGCATCTTCTTCTGGACTGATGCCAAGAGTATTTTCGCTGTTAACCCAATCGGCGCGAGCGGCTCCAAAGGGCAGCATTTCCCTTTTAATCGATTTTCCTAACTCCATTAATTGATGGAAACGGTTTGCTTGAGAGGGATTTTGACCTAACCAGTCTTGAAGTTCTAAATGGGAGTCAACGGCTACCTGCATTTTCTTGAAGGCTGCATAAGCTGCTTGGTTGGAATCTTGGGCACAGTTGTGGGCGGGGCCGACGTAGGTTCCTCCTGTGCCATCTCCAATTCGATAGCGAGCTTCCATTGCTTCTAACTCGTCGATTAAGACATCCATTGCCGAGCGTTTTTCTCCTCTAAATTCGTAGTTTTCTGTAAAGGCTTCGAGTTTGATCAGGATATCGGCTATGGGGCGGGTTCCGAGCCAACCGAATTGGCGATCGCCTATAAATCGATTCCACGCTAGTGTACCTGCAATAATTCCGTCTGTGTTGTGGGTATAAACTTGATAATATTCGATGTCAAAACTCAACTCGTCAGCTAACGGTTCCCGGACGACTCGCGCCGCGCCATAAGCAAAATGACCAAAAAATATCGGCGATCGCGCCGCTGATTCTGCTTTTTTGCCGCCGATGCCGCCGTAGACGTGCAGCAGTAAAGCGCGATCGCCTTCTTGCCACTCTGCAATAGCTTCCTGAATGTCTGTTTTTTTAGCACTGAGCAGGACTGATTTAGTTTTGCCTTTTTGCACGGCAATGTCCTCCCAGCAATGTTTCTTGACGTAATTAAGTGCCGCAGAGGAGCCAAATACTACTTCGTCAGGTTGTAGTCGCAATAGGGAACGGGGCGCGATCGCCTGCACCACAAAGATACCAGAACTATCTTTAGCGCCGTAAATGTACCATCCCTCCGGGTTGGGAGGAGAAATTTCAATATCTGTAGTTGTTGAGTGGAAAATCCCTTCGCGATTGGCAATAACTTGGGGAATACAAATGATTTCTTCTACACCGTCAAATAAGCGGGTAGTGCGGTTGAAGTGAGCAGCCAGAAAGCGATCGCCACCTTCTTCTACTGGCCGCAAAATATGTACTAACCCGTAAAATCGCCCAGTAATTTGGACTGGTTCATTGACGATCGTTAGTTTTGTCATTTTCTCCTGGGTATTCGCGATCGCGATCGTCACAGGATCTCGCAGCATCACCATTTGATCGTCATTCAGCCGCGAACCAGCCAGCGATTCCAACGGATCGACTTGATGCCAATGATTCAAGCGTTCTGGGTGAATATTTCCCAAACTTTGGCTATACTCAGCCTCATCGCTAAAATGTAAATCTTTAGTAACCGATCGCACATAAACTTGCACCTGTGGGTCATCACTCCAGCGCAAATTCACCACCTCACCAACCAAATATTCATAGTCTTTCGGGGCGTGGTGAACTTCAAATAAAGCCCCCTTAATCTGGTAGCGTTGTTCTGGTTTAGGTAAAATCAACCGCCCCATCCAAGCAGCAACCGGACAGTAAAGTTCCGGGTCAACAGATCGATCTAAAGGATAATAACTCGGCTGATTAAAAAGCCCTTGCTGATAAAGTTCATAATTGCTGATTTTGCGCCGAGAATTTGTTTGCACAAAAGGCGAATTTCCCTTGATAATGCCCCCAACTAAATCCAGCGTCTGCCGTAAATAGCTCCGACCATCAGGCAAAAATTTAGTATCATCAAAAGCAGAACCAGGGCCGCTGTGACCGACAGGCCCCAGAGAGGACACAGTAATTTTACCCTTGCGTTTAGCCCGGTTCCAATAAGAGAGGAAAAAAATCTTCCATCGCTTAGGAAACATAATCGGGCCCAATCGCTCCAGAGGATCTTTATCGCCAACAAAATGATAGAGATGTTCCAACTTCAAGGCATTCGCATTCCCTCCAATCACGCCAGCTATAGAAATCACTTCAATGGGCGCACCCAAAGCCCGCTTTAGAAACGGCAGCGCCCCCATTGATATCTGTCCGCCGCCACTGAAACCGAGCAAAGTAATTGGTACACCACTGCCAGGTTTATAACCATAATCCAGCAGGCAATTGTACATCACTTGTGCCGTACCTTGATTATAAATCGGGCCATAGCGCTGGTCAGCAGAAACACTGACTATCAAGATATTACGAATATTAATAATTGCGCTGATTAAATTACCTGACAACCTGCCATATCTAGATTCCTGCATATAATCGGCAAAGCGCCACAGGAATGAGAGAGGGCGATCTTGGGTGAGGGGTCGATTGATAGCAGAGTAAGGCATAATACCTCTCAGCAGTACCACATTTTCTGGCAGAGAAGCCTCTAATTGGTCGAGAAATTGCTCAATATCTGGTAAGTAGTGAAATGCAGCTTGACCAATTCCATCTAGGTAGATAACATAACGCGCGATCGCGCTGATGTTAGATATAGGACGTTCTACAGTTCCCGGATTTTCGACTGTCTCCAATTCGTCACCGTACCACCCCGCCCACCAACCCAAAGCTTCTAGAGGTGCCAGGAGTGCAGCAAATATCAAAGCAAAGAAACCAATCTGCGCCAAGTCAATTATCACTTGCCAAGTTTTCCCAAGTGCGCCGTATATTTCCAAAAATAAAGCGCGTAAAGGCGGAAAGAGAACAACACACAGAAAAGTAATTAATACAATTAATACAACTTGGGGGATTTTGTAGGATGTTTTGCTCAACTTTTGTCTCCTTTACCGCTTAGATTTTGGATTTATTGAATTAGCACCAGCAGATCGCATCTCCCCAGTTTCTAATATTTTCTCCAAATCTTTAAGATCGGTTACTAAGTTTACTCCTGCGGCCGTATTCGCCACCCAACGACCCGCAGCGGCAACGGGACGACCTACAGTGCGCTGCAATACCTCAACTCCCAACCATCCTAAAACACCGCACCAAAATGCTTGCCACAGACCTATGCCTAGAGCTATTTTTAAACCAGTTAGAAAGGCTAAAAAACTCCAAATTGAAAGCAATACAGAGAGGGGAACTCCTAGATAGGGCAAAGCTACAAAAAAGCTCAGCGTCAAGGGTGCGTAGGCTAGTCCTAGAGTTCTTGCTACTGACAAATAAGAAGTATATTCGCTGAATAAAAGTTGACTGGCAAGCCAAGTCGTAGTTGCCCAGAAAATGTAGCCAAAGGCAAATAAGATTGTAGCAATTAGTAAGCTGAGAATAAAGCGAAATGGCTTAACTCGATTGATGAATAGGACAATCGCTTGACCAACTGCTTGAGAGAAGCCCGCGAGTAGAACGATGTAAACAGCAGCCTTTTCGCCAAGGGGGAGAGTTTTAATTAGGGAAAATGCTTCGGGATTGATGGCGATCGCCCCTAATAGCAAATCCCAAAATTTATCCATCGCATTCATTATTAATTGTTAGTTGTTGCTTGTTAGTTGTTAGTTGTTAGAGTATTGTAGGGTGCGTCAGCCCGAAGCGTTTACCAGTAAAGATAAGTGTTCTAGCTGATGCACCCTACCTGTTAACAGTTAACAGTTAACCGTTAACAGTTAACAGTTAACAATTTCATTCGATTTCTGGTCGGCGTTGATGCCAAGTAGTTGATTGTTCGTAGGCATAAGCTACTTCAAACAGTCGCGCTTCTTGCAGTACTTTGCCAATCATTTGCATCCCTATGGGCATTCCATTATCATCAAAGCCACAGGGCATACTCAAGGCTGGCAAACCTGCCAGATTAACTGGAATAGTCATCAAATCTGACAAATACATACTCAATGGATCGTCTGTTTTTTCGCCCGCTTTAAAAGCCGTAGTCGGAGCAGTGGGACATACCAAAATGTCAACTTGGGCAAAGGCTTTATCAAAGTCTTCTTTAATCAAAGTTCGCACTTTTTGAGCTTTGAGATAGTAGGCATCGTAGTAACCAGCCGAAAGAGCATAAGTGCCGATCATAATCCGGCGTTTGACTTCTTTCCCGAAGCCTTCGGCACGAGTTTTAGCATACATTTCTAATAAATTATCTGCGTCTGGAGTTCGGAAACCGTACTTTACGCCGTCGTATCTCGCTAAGTTTGCCGAAGCTTCTGAGGGGGCAATGATGTAGTAGGTGGGTAAACCGTAGCGGAATCTGGGACAGGAAATAATTTGTATTTCTGCGCCCAATTCTTGCATTTTCTCGATCGCCTTAGTCACCGCTTTTTCAACTACGGAGTCTAAGCCTACGCCAAAGGTTTCTTTAATCACGCCAATTCTAATTTGACCTTTGGGCCGTAAATTAGGTCTGAGGGCGGTGACGTAGTCGGGGACGGAGACGTTGAGGCTGGTGGAGTCTTTGGAGTCATAGCCTGCGATCGCGCTCAGCAAAATCGCCGCATCCTCCACTGTCCGCCCAAAAGGCCCAATTTGATCTAAGGAAGAAGCATAAGCGACTAAACCGTAACGAGAAACTAACCCATAAGTCGGCTTCATTCCCACTACGCCACAAAAAGATGCTGGCTGGCGGATAGAACCTCCCGTATCTGAGCCCAAAGCTACTACACACTCCCTCGCCGCTACTGCCGCCGCTGAACCACCAGAAGATCCTCCCGGTACTCGCTCTAAATCCCAAGGATTAGCCGTGAGTTGATACGCTGAGGTTTCTGTAGAACTCCCCATCGCAAACTCATCCATGTTGGTTTTGCCCACACAGACTGCGCCAGCAGCTTCCAGCTTTGATACTACCGTCGCATCGTAAGGTGGCACAAAATTTTCTAAGATCCGAGAGCCACAAGTTGTAGGTATGCCTTGGGCGCACATATTATCTTTGATGGCGATGGGGATTCCCGCCATCAGACCAATGTTTTCTCCTGCGGCGATTTGTGCGTCCACCTTGCGAGCTTGCTCCAAGGCTTTGTCTGCCGTTACGTGCAAGAAGCTTTGCAACTTCGGCTCTAACTGGTGGATGCGATCTAATGCAACTTGTGCGATTTCCACAGCAGAGCGTTCTTTATTAACCAGTTGTTGGTGCAACTCGCGGATGGATGCCATGCTTGTACCTTTATCTTTTTTACTCTAGTTAAAGCCCCTTAGCCAATATAGCTGGCAATTGTACACGCCTACACCGATCCAGTACAGAAGCAAGAATTTTTAGGATTGGGGTCATGCTTAAAAACAGGACAATTGCAAAAGCCTCCTAGCTAAGGAGGTTCGGGAATCTCTTCTGCCGAAGTCTTAGGAAATGCTAAAGTTGAGGTAGTTCCCTGAAAGTACACAATAGTTTACAAAGTACAATCGGGGATAGACCCTGCATAACTTGTAATTTAGCTTGTTGGCTGATGGCGTAGTGATGAATAGTTCAACTAGCAAATTTTGGAAGCAATCGGTGATTTATGTGTTGGTGCTGCTGACGGGAGCAGTAATAACTCTGATCGGCGATCGCTTGCTCTTATCGAAAAACCCTATTTTTGCTGAAACTCCAAGACAGCAACTAGACCTACCACAGGTCAAAATTACTCCAGATAGTACGAACTCTGAGGCGCAAAAGCAGCGGAGTGTGCTGCCAATTAATCCCACTGATGGCAATTTTATCGCGGCGGCAGTGCAGAAAGTTGGGCCTGCTGTGGTTCGGATTGATTCTTCCCGGCGGGTGAGACCAACAAGACGGGGGTTAGACGGACAGTTTCCTGAAGATTTCTTTGGAGTGGAACCGCCTTTAGGTAGGGGACGGGTGGAGCGAGGCACTGGTTCTGGTTTTGTGATTAGCGATCAAGGTCAGGTACTTACTAATGCTCACGTTGTAGATGGGGCAGATACAGTCAGTGTAACGCTTAAGGACGGTCGCACTTTTGAGGGCAAGGTGTTAGGGGAAGATCCGCTGACAGATGTGGCAGTGGTGAAGATTGAGGCGGCTCAATTGCCAATTGTGACCATAGGAAATTCTGACCAATTGTTGCCGGGGGAATGGGCGATCGCGATCGGCAATCCTTTAGGTTTAGACAACTCGGTAACTGCGGGGATCATCAGTGCTACAGGCCGCTCTAGTACCGATATTGGTGTCCCCGACAAGCGGATCGGATTTATTCAAACTGATGCCGCAATTAATCCCGGAAATTCTGGCGGCCCCCTCCTGAATGCTGCGGGTGAAGTAATTGGGATGAACACAGCAATTATCAGCGGTGCTCAAGGCTTAGGATTTGCTATTCCCATTAATGATGCTCGCCAAATTGCCCAACAATTGATTGCCACAGGCAAAGTTGAACACGCTTATTTAGGCATTGAAATGGCAACGCTAACGCCGGAAATTAAGCAGTTAGTTAATAGCGATCCTAACAGTAGCATTCGCGTCAATGTTAGCGAAGGCATTTTAATTAGCAGCGTTGTTCCGGCTTCTCCTGCGGCTAAGGCTGGTTTCCGACCAGGAGATGTTATTCAAAAGATTAACAACCAGCCGATGACGAAATCAGAAGCTGTGCAAAAATTGGTGCAGAATACAAAAGTGGGAAGTCCTTTACAAGTTGAGGTAAACCGCAATGGCAATCTTCTTAAATTGGAAGTACGGCCAGGAAATCTCCCCGTTCAGCCAAGCCGCTAATAGTTAACTGTTAACTGTTAACAGTTAACTGTTAACTGTTAACAAGAAATGAGAGGAAATTATGGCTGAAATATTACAGGTTTCGCAATTAGGCGATCCGGTACTTCGTCGCCCAGCTCAAACTATAGAAAACTTGGCAGACGAGCAGGTGCAAAAGCTGATTGACGACTTAATCCATACAGCACAAAATGCTAAGGGTGTGGGAATTGCTGCTCCTCAAGTTGCTCAATCTTACCGCCTGTTGATCGTAGCATCACGCCCTAGCGATCGCTACCCTCAAGCACCAACAATGGAACCCACAGCAATGATTAATCCTCGAATTATTGCACGCTCAAATGATGTGGTAAAAGGCTGGGAAGGTTGCTTGAGTATTCCGGGAATTCGCGGATTAGTGCCGAGATCCCAAAAGATTGAGATTGAATATACCAGTCGCGATGGCAAACTCCACCGACAAGAATTGATGGATTTTGTTGCCCGGATTTTTCAGCATGAATACGATCATTTAGACGGTATCGTATTTTTAGATCGGGTAGAAAACACTCAAGAACTCATGACTGAACAAGAGTATCAACAGCAAATTGTCAAGAAACTGTAAGATTTGCTATAGTTAATGTAAAGGGTTTTGTAAACAGAGGTAAAACAAATGTCTATCAACTTGAGCAAAGGCGAGAGAATCAATCTCTCCAAAGAAGCACCAGGACTAAAAAATGCTGGCATTGGTTTGGGCTGGGACATCAATGCTACAGACACGGGCTCTGCATTTGATTTGGATGCTTCTGTATTTATGCTAGGTGCAAATGGGAAGATTCCCGGTGAAAAATATTTCGTTTTTTACAACAACAAAGAATCCCCAAACGGTTCAGTTCAACATTTGGGAGATAGCCGAACTGGAGAAGGTCAAGGCGATGACGAGACGGTTCTCATTGATTTATCCAAAGTAGATGCTACGGTGGAAGAAATTGTTTTTGTGGTGACAATCCACGAAGCGGAGACAAGAAGGCAAAACTTTGGTCAAGTCAGGAATGCTTTTATTAGGATTTACGACAATACTACCGCCACAGAAGTTACTAAGTACGATCTCGATGAGGATTTTTCCAGAGAGACAGCAATTGAGTTTGGGCGACTTTATAAAAAAGATGGCGAGTGGAGATTTCAAGCTGTAGGACAAGGCTATAATTCAGGTTTGCAAAGTTTTGTAGACAAGTACGCCGCCTAACAACTTGAACTCTTCAGTCCTCTTTAAGAGGACTTTAGCTATGAGGCAGGGGTTTCAACCCCTGACTTAGTTAATTTTACTAACGAATGAGGGTATAAACCAGATGGGAATTCATTTAAAGAAAGGCGAAAGGTTTAATCTTTCTCAAGAATATCCCAATTTAAAAAAAGTCGCGATCGCGCTAGGTTGGCACGTAGATAAAAGCTTAAATGCCTCTGTAACCAGCGGGAAATACGATATTGATTCCTCTGTGTTTATGTTAGGGGCTGATGGCAAAGTTCCAGATCAAAAATACTTTGTATTTTACAACAATCTGCAATCTCTGGATAATTCTCTCAGACACTCAGGAGACAATAGAGCTGGACAAGGTGAAGGGGATGACGAGACAATTTATCTAGATTTAGTTAAAATTAATTCAGCTATTGAGGAAATGATTTTTGTTGTCACTATTCACGAAGGACAGGCAAAAAATCAAAACTTTAGCCAAATCAAAAATGCTTTTATTAGATTTTATAATCAAGATACAGGAACAGAACTAGCACGGTATGATTTACAAGAAACTTTTGCAGAAGAGACGGCTGTAGAGTTTGGGCGGTTTTATAAAAAGGATGAAACCTGGCGATTTCAGGCCGTAGGACAAGGTTATAAGCAGGGATTACAAAGTTTTGTTGATAAGTATTATATTGAGATTAAACAACCAGAGAAAAAAACAGAACCTCAATTACCTAAATTACCACCTCCAGACGATAGCAAAAAATGTCAGAAAGCTATAACGCTAGAGAAAAAGCTTGAAGAGAAAGCCCCGCATATTTTCGACCTTGTTAAGAAAGTAGATATCTCGCTGGCAAAAGCTAATTTAACAAATCATCAGGCTAAGGTGGCGCTTTGTCTTGATATTTCTGGATCGATGAATTTACTGTACAATTCTGGGAAGATCCAGCGTTTAGCAGAGAAAATTCTAGCTTTGGGATGCCGATTTGATGACAACGGTTCTATTGATATATTTCTCTTTGGAGCTAATGCCCACAATCCAGGGGAAATGACGGTAGATAATTTTCAAAACTTTATTCAAAATATACTACATCAATATCCTTTAGAAGGGGGGACTTACTACGGTAAAGTAATGAGAGAGATCAGAAATTTCTATTTTCCCGATGGTCACGGAAAAACGAGCAACTCAGCTATTGCCGCAGATCAACCTGTTTATGTTATGTTTGTCACAGATGGAGCTACTGGTGACGAGTTTGAGACCAGACAACACTTAAAATCGTCGTCTTATGAGCCGATATTTTGGCAGTTTATGGCGATTGGCAAGTCCCAGAAAGATGTAAAAAGTAAGGGAATTGGTGGTTGGTTTGCAAAGGCATTTACCAGTGATTTTAACTTTTTAGAGCAACTTGACGAAATGCGCGATCGCTACTTAGACAATGCCGATTTTTTCAGTGTAGAAGATCCTGAAGTTATTCCAGATGAAGAACTCTATGATTTGTTGACAACAGAATACCCAAATTGGGTAAAATCAGCGCGAATTAAGCATCTTTTACCATAAGATGTAGCCTCTAGAAGTAAATTCAGGGCAGTTTTAGGTTACAATTATTCAAATCGAACATAAATCATTACAGGTACATAAAACTATGGCTATTAACTTGACGAAAGGACAAAGCATTATCCTCAGTAAAAGCGAATATGACTTATCCCGAATAACGATGGGTTTGGGATGGGATATCGCCAATTCAAAGCGAGGACTTTTTGGCGGTGGCGCGGATTTTGACTTAGATTCTTACGCTCTTTTGCTAGGAGATAATGGCAAGTTAAAGAATTACAAAGAAGATGTCATTTATTACGGACATTTAGAATCTAAAGATAAAACAGTTGTTCACTCAGGCGATAATCTCACTGGTGAAGGAGAAGGGGATGATGAACAAATAGTTCTGAAACTCAATTCACTGCCTGGACAATATCATAGAATTATTTTGGGTGTGAATATCTACCAGGCTAAAGAGAGAAAACAACATTTTGGGAGGGTAGATAATGCTTTTGTTAGGGCAGTAGATGCGACTGGGAAAGAAATAGCCCGATATAGTTTGTCTAGCGAGCCTTCTTTTGAAGGTAAAATAACTATGTTAATTGGCGAAGTTTACCGCGAAGGTGGAGAATGGAAATTTAAGGCTTTGGGTAATCCTTTGGCTGATGACTTTAATGCTGTTGTTGGTTCGTTTATGCGGTGAGAAAAATTTCGGATATAAATCCCTCTAGGAATTCTGCAAGCATTGAACACATTGCCTGTCTCGACGGTTTAAGAGCCTTGGCTATTATTTCTGTGTGGGCAATTCATGCTGGCGTTCCTGGCTCTACTTTTGGCTGGCTTGGTGTCGACTTTTTCTATTAGCAATGCGGATGAGAAGATCGGTTTTGATATCGCTGGTAATTGTGGCTGCTTTGCTGATATCTAGACCGTTTGTTAGTTACTTTGCGCTGATGTATTTGCCGCAAGGACGGGCACTGGCGATCGTGGTGGGTTGTACAATGGCTTTGTGGATACGCGATCGCAACCAAAAAGGTTCGCTTCCTAGCTGGCTGGTTTCACCACAGATACGCTTAGGCTGGGTGGCGACAACTTTAGGGCTAATTGTTCTACTTATGCTTGTTCACCATCGGACAAAAGTAAACGACTGCGATCGTATAACCCAGCCCTCGTAAATCTTTTGGTCTTTATTCAGCAAGCCCTAGTTAGGAAAAGAGGCTTCAGGCTTTTTTCGGTAGCTGATTTTCTTCCAGGTGATTTTCTAGTTCGTCAGCTAACAATCTTGCCGATTGAGGAGCCTGTGGACAACCAGGGCCCACATATTTTTCTACCAGCATTAATAACTCACTTTCTCCAAAAGGCTTGGTAAAGTAGTCAGTAGCTCCTACCATCCTAGCTTTAACGCGATCGATAAATCCGTCTATTCCTGTCAGCATCACAATCGGTGTCTGCCTAAAAGCAGTCGAATTGCGAAGCATAGCACAGATTTCGTATCCATCAAGATCGGGCATAGCAATGTCACACAAGATCAAGTCTGGCTTAAGCTGAAAAACCAGACTCAGTGCTTTGAGAGGATTACTAATACCAGTAGCCTCATAACCGTGTTCATTTAAAATTGCCTCAACAGTCTTGCGAATAACGCTGTCATCATCAATGCAAACTACTCTCGGAATCTTAGTTTCCCTTGATGACCACTCCCTGCTTTGACCAGAGGTAGGAGAGGACTGGTAGAACATTTGCACTAATCCCTGCTGTACGAATGGATAAATCGCCTTAGCGACTGTTAACACATCTCGGTTCAGGTAGCGTGCCATTTGGCGAATTGAGGTTTGACCATCAGCCCAGCGGTTAAGGGTGTTAAAAACATTTGGGCGCAAAGCTGACTGGAGTTGTGCAGGGTCTGAAATCACCGGACACTGGTTCGGCGACTGAATGTGAGGGTGAAACTGTTTCCACTCTTGTACTTGTTTGATAATTTTAGCCAACAGAGAGCTAATATCCAGACTGGTCAACTGCGGTGTTAAAGCAGGCCCCATTTCAAAGGTAAAAGCACCCTGATGCAGACTGAGTAAGTCAAACAAAGTTTCATGTACCATGCTGTGGATGATGCTACGCCCTTGAGCTGGTGTGAGGGTGTGGTTTTCCAGCAGCGCCCAGAGATAGCCGTACTCAGGAGCGTTAGTAGAAGCGAGTGAAGGCACTTCGATATTGTCTAGAGCTGTGTCGGCTTTATAACGCCATAGGTAGTCTCGCAGGCGAAACAAACTGCCGGCACTTTGGGTAGCGTAGATGATCTGACCGTTGAAACAGAAGACAAACCAAGATTGCTCTCCAGGCGAACGGTGGAAAGCTTGCTGGTTGATGCTACCGCTCGCTGAGCTGTAGGCTTCTACAAACAGTTCTCCAGTTCGCTGACCCAACTCAATCAGTTGCAGGATGCTGCGGATATCTATTTCATTCAAATTTCCCTGCATGGAGCTAACGTTTTCTCCTTAAAACCGTTGGAATTTGAGCTAAAGTTATACAAGCTCGTGTCGCCTGACTTTATCTTCCCTTAAATAACGCCAACCTCGCTCGTCTAACAGAGCATAATATATGGAAATATACTGTCAATCTTTATTGGGTATGGGATTGCATCTTTGATTTACTTACGTCTCCTAGCCGCAATTCACTCCTGCTGATAAAATGAATAGAAACTTTTTGACGAGCTGACCTTGACGCGCATCTTCAGCCTAAATCAAACTTACCGCAGTGGGGCTTTTACCGCCCCCGCAGTTGTGTCGCCAAGGGGCGGCGCGTCGGGTATAGTTTGCTTGCAAGTCCAGAAAGTGCTTTATTCTTGTGCTTTTTGGACGCTTAGAGTCATAACCAGCACAGGTATGTGCTGCTACAGTCGGGAAAAGATAAAGATGTTATCCACGGATTGGGCAAACGACACCTCAAGAGGACGATCAGCGTGCTGTATCTAGCGGAAGTACAAAAACAGAAAAGCGGCTTTGGTCTTGGTGGCGGT
>DATGYA010000135.1:0-19914 GCA_035298405.1 Kamptonema sp.
ACAAAAGTTAACAGATTCTTCCTTACCAAAGGAAACACAGGTTTCTAGTAGTAGCAGGTTTTGGCAGCGGTTAGACATGAAGGCGATCGCCTCTGCTGGTTTTTGCAGATGATCTAGCACTCCATAGCAGTAAACGATGTCAAATAGCCAATTAATTTTGGGATCTGGATTATCTAAGTCTAGTGGTTTTACTTCGATTTCGGGATAGCGTGTCCGCAGGATTTCCAGATTCTCCTTTCTTCCTTCGGTTGTCAGGACTTTGCATCCCCGATCGAGAAAAAAGTTTGTATGATCGCCAATTCCTGCTCCAACTTCTAACACAGTTTTACCCCCAATGTCTAATCCCAAAGTAGCAAGGTGTTCCAATCGCCTTTGAGTATGTTGTAGATGGTAAACAGAATGAAACACATCTACTGAAGATAAAATTTTGGCTTCTGGCGGAACTACACTGAAACCAAATAGATTAGTATTATAGCCAGTAATGTAATCCTTAATTCTTGAAACAACTGGTAGAGAACTGAGTCCCTGAATCACTAATTCTGGAAATTGAGCTAAACTATCGATAATATTATTTGCACAGTTATACTGTGGATCTTTGCCATATTCCAGTGTCAGATATTCTAATAGTTCTAGTGCATAGTCTGGAAAGTTCATAATATCAGCAATGCAAGCCAATTTTAGAATCTTCTCAGGGGTTTTTAGTAATGACTTACTATGGGATGCTATTAGGTCGCGAAAGTAAAAGGCATCTCCCCACAGTAATTGTCCAGATCGCACGTTTGAACGGATGGGGGAATCACTACGGAGGCGGTATGCAACTCCCAGATCGAACATTGTAAACTCATGCTTCCTCAGAAAAGTATCAACATCAGCGAAGAGAGGTTGATCGGCGTATAAATGAGAAAATTCTACTTCAATTTGAACCCCTAGAACGCTTCGCGATAATATTTGTGCTGCTCCTTCTAATACGTGAAGGTCTGCACCTTGAACGTCTACTTGAAGGAAGTCTATTTCGTCAAGTCCTTCGGAGCGACAAAAATTATCTAAAGTTGTTGTTCCTATCTCTATTGTAAAGTCTAAGTTCATTAATTCCGAAAGACCTACAAACCTCGCTAAATATGGTTCATTCGGTAAATAGAGAGAACTGCACATGGGATGCTTTGTTACATAGAGGGGAAATTCTCCTTCAGAATTCCCAAGTGCTAAAGGAATATGTTTTTCATTCCAATTGATGTGTCTAGCTTCCAGATCGGCATTTGCTGCTTCACAAGCATCTGCATCTGCATCAAATCCATAGATACTTAACTGAGGAGCAAAAACACCCCATCCCTGCCTGGCGTAATCGTCTTGCTCTCCTAGTTTTCGAGAGCCAACGTTACAGACTGTCATGTGAATTGTATTCAAATGACCACTTTTTTTTAAGTTAGGAATAAAAATTGACATAGGAAAAATAACCTCGTAAATTATAAATTGGAAGTTGTTTAGGTGGAACCAGGGTTTTTGGGAAAGCGATGATGTAAAGCCTGCCGTTAATCTGAAATAAATTTAAGTAAAGGGTACTCTCGCTTATTTTACACGATTCTCCATGCTATCTGTCCAGTGCGTGTAATGGCAGATTTTCTGCTCCCAGGTGAGCAATAGCTTCTTTATCCTCGTGCTGTAAAACTATTCTACCCTGAACTTGACTTAGCAGATATTCCCATTCAAGTTTGTTTAACTGTCCAGTCAAGGAAATTTCTAACTCATCACTTACCTCCAATTTTTCTGACATTAACAGATTTATGATTACCCCCGATATAAGTAGGTTCGCATCTTCGTTAGAAACACGACTTGTATCTACTAGCAGAGTGATATGCTTTCTTTCAGGGTGAGTCGCCAGCGCTTTAATAACTCTCATCAAGTCTTCACCCAGAGAGTCTTCTGGGTAGTTCCATTCTGGGAAAATAATTAAGTTAGTCTCTCTTAAATTAAGTTTATTATACAGTGCGATCGCATCCTCTTTTTTCAAACAGTTTACTGTAATACAATCTAAATTAGGTAAAACTGCCTGAGTTATTTTCGCCGCTTCCGCAACATTTGACATTCCGGCTTGATTGCCATTAATCGCTAATATATAAGACTCATCAGTATGCCTGAGTAAACCTTGAAGCGATGTTTTTTTATTTGTTTCTTTCTCAGGAATATTAATTTGTGAGATCAAAATACCATGTTTTTTCGCTAATTGCTCAAGTTCTTGGACTTGATTATCGTAACTACCGGGATCTTTGTTTAGATTTATCGCGATCAGTTTTAGTGTGTTTAAAATATCGAATTGAAGTTCTTCATCCTCTGGAAAGAACAATTCTTTTGTCCGAAGTTGCACATCCGCAATGTGCATACAAGTATTAGTTGATGGAATTAAGCTCTTATGTAAAAAATTGCTAGTATCCTTTTTGGCATCTTTCAGAAAATCATTAAACGGCTTATTATCTAAACTGCTATAGACTGATGAGGTTCCAGTGCTGTGTCCTGAAACACCATTAATTGAAATTGGTCTTAGACCAAATAAGTAACTCTCAGAAAAATAAGCATTGACAACCCCTGAGTAAACATCTGGAATAGGTGACATAAAATAGCGCCCGTGAACCGATTTTATTTTTTCAATTATCTCTCTATAGACAAAAGAGTTATATAACATTGGTAACTGTACATAAGAAATATAATTTTTGTAAAATTGCTTGATCTGTTCTCGCGATTTATAAATCACTGCTCCTTGCGATAATTCAACATAAAGTTTATTCCGATGCCAAGGAACGATCGCATTCGGCCACCAATATGCAGTGCCACGTGACCAAGATACAATTTGAACATCATACTCTGTAATGAGTTTCAAGCTAAGTTCAAGACCATCTGGCATTAAACCATCATCGTCTCCCAAAATCGTTACATATTTGCCTGTAGCGTAGGATAAACCCATTTCCCAATTGTCAGACATTGATAACCTTTCTGGAGCCCGATAGTATTTAATTCTTTCATCTCCAAAAGATGATACAACTTCTGCCGTCTCTGAACTGCTAAAATTATCCATGACAATCAATTCAAACTCTTTGTAGGTTTGATTGAGTACACTTTGGATAGAATATTTTAATGTGTCGTGTCTTTGGCGAGTAGGAATTACGATTGAAAAAAGATTATTTGACATTCTATGATAACCTCTGAGCTTGGGGACTTTCACTTTTTAGGGGAATGCGACTCTGAATGCGAGGCAACAAAGCTTCCCACTGCAATTCACTAAGTTTGCCAACTAGGGAAATTTCTGGTTCACCTGCCATCTCTAAATCTTCCTGCATCAGAAGGTTCATCACCATGCCGGACACAACTAGATTAGCATCAATTTCGGATTTTTCCTCAAGATTACTGGTATCTATTAGTAAAGTTATCTTCTGACTCTCTGGGTGAGTCATAATAGTCATTATAACTTTTTCTAATTCCCGACCAATCGCTTCTTCTGATTGACACCAATCTGGAAAAATTATTAAATTATTCTCCCTCAATTTTAAATGTAGCAGCGTCGCATCAATTAAAACTGAGCTAACTGTTTTAGCCATTTTTGACCAAGAAAACTTGCTTGCTTGCTCAAAACCAGCCGCAATCAGGGATTCCCGCGCATCAGGATTTTGGATAGCACGAAGTGCGTCGGTCATCTGCTCGACATCATCATTAATATAGATTACAGCATCTCCCCCCACTTCAGGTATCGAAGCCAGTGGACAAGTAATTACAGGACAACCGCAAGCCATTGCTTCCAGAATTGGTAAACCAAAACCCTCATATTTGGACGGATAAACTAAAGCGATAGCCCCAGAATAAGCTAGTCTTAGTTCATTATCCTCAATATGAGGTAATAAGTAAATATTTGTTTCTGAAATATAGGTAACAAACTCCTGTTCTAATTCCTCTCCACCTCCCACACATACAATAGCAAAATTATCTGTGTTTTCAAGTTTAGGAAAGGATTGAAAGAATAACATCCCGTTCTTGTAACCGCCTCTCAAACCCACAAGCAGAAAATATGGCTTTGCAATTCTGTACTTATCTTTAAAAGCATCAATTTCTTGAGGATTTGCTGGATAAAAAATCCGATCAACGCCACAATAAGCAACCTTTACCGAATCCCTGGAAATTTCTGGGAAAAATCTTACTAAGTCATTTGCGGTGTTCTCCGAAATTGCAAGATAACTAGAAGCGTGTCTAATTGCATGATGTTTATCTTGCCACAGAGGACGATTCATATCCCATGCCATGACTTCTGGAACCATGTCATAAGCCATAAAGACAGAAGGAGTTGATATGGGAGTCGTATAATAGGTTGAAATGAATAAATCTGCCCCTTCTTCCAGACAGATTTGTTCTAACATTTCTCGTTGAGCAGACGCATCGCTAGAATCCGAGTAGTAAGGCGGAATTAGGCGATACTGATAACCAGGTATTTTCGGAGCCGTACCCCCGCGATCGAGGATAATAATATATTGACCAAAATCTGTTTTAATCCATTCTTCTAGTAAAGATTTCCAGACCCGAGTAATTCCTGTTTTAAATAGCTGGAAAAATACACCATCTAGCAAAACAATAGGCTTTTCTTGTTTAACTTCTTCCTCTACATTTCCCTGTTCTTGCTCTACTTTCTGAAGACCAATATTAACTCTAAGAAATTCCATTTTTGGTAATATTCCTTGAGCCAGATTAGCTGCTTGAGCAACATTTGATATACCAACTTGCTCACAATTAATCACTAATGTATTTGTCGAATAGTCGTTGTTAAAAATTGGGCCTTGGTAAGGCTCTGGTTGATTGTATTCTTTTAGAGGAATATTTAAGTCTGAAATTGATATTTCATGTTTTTGAGCAATGGCCGTAATCTCGCTCAAAGTTTGGTCATATTTTTCAATATCTCTATTAATGCGTGAGGCAATTAAATTCAAGGTTTGTTTAATATCAACTTGTATTTCTTTATTTTCAGGAAAATATAGCTCTTTGGTACGAAATTGAATGTCTGCAACAGATATTTCTTGATTCGTTGATTGAATTAAGCTAGGGTGCATTTCTGCTAAAATATCTTTGGGATATTCATTTATAAAATCTTTTAATGGTTTTACTTCTAGACTTGAATATCCTGATGAGGTTCCGGTACTATGAGCGGAAAGCCCAGCCAGTGAAAGCCCTCGAAAAGAATACAGATATTGCTCTGAAAAATAAGCATTAACAATTCCAGATTCAACATCAGGAATGTAAGTCATAAAATATCTACCATGCAGCGACTTAACCCTAGCAATTATATCTTTATGAATAAAAGAATTATAGATCATCGGCAGATTTTCAAAGATGATTTGACACTGATAAAATTGCCTTAATTTTTCTCTTGAATTCCATATTTCTGCTACTTGAAATAAATTCAAATAAAGTCTATTGCATAGCCAAGGCACAATAGCTTTTGGCCACCAATACTGATATCTAAACCAAGAGACAATCTTGACGTTATATTCCTTGATTAGCTTTAAACACAATTCTAAAGCATCTGGCATTAAAGCATCATCATCTCCCAAAATAAAAATATATTCTCCCGTTGCATAGGATAAAGCTAATTCCCAATTATCAGACATCGAAAGTCTTTCGGAAGTTCGATAATATTTAATTCGAGGATCGTTGAATGACGATACAACTTCAGCAGTTTCTAAACTGCTACAATTGTCCATCACTACCAGCTCAAAGTCAGAATATGTTTGACTAAGTACACTTTGAATAGAATATTTAAGTGTGTCGTGTCGCTGGCGGGTAGGAATGACAATAGAAAATAGATTACTTGACAACATGATTTATTAACAATTTAAAATAGTAAAAACCTTTGCTTAAAAGTATTATTTGTTTAACGATCTTCCCTTCACCTGCCCCAACAACATCTTATAATCAGCCCGATCGCGATACAAATTCACCAACTTCTCCAAAGGCTCAACAGCGCCCTTATTATTCCCCATCCGCATCCGCACATCCGCCAATCCCTCCAATGCTGTCTGATTCTCCGGTTCCCGTTGCAAAACCAACTCATAACCTCGCTCCTCATCAGCTAATGACAACACTTTAGCAGTTGGAGCTTTAGTAGGTTGCGGCCGATTCATACCCTCAATAAAAAGCTTACCAATACCAAAAGCCGTAGAACCAGCAAAGGAAACAATTGATACTAAAACAAAAATCTGTTTAACCCGCTGACTCCGCATCTCACGGGCTTTATTATATTTTTTCTCTATGCCTTCCATTGACAATACCATGCGATCGCTACCAACTCGGCACTCACAAAGCACCTATCCCTATACTGCCCAACTCTGAACCAAAAGCGATCGCGCCTCACCAATTTAAAATTTTGACCTTAATAATTAAGCTAATGCACAACTTTTAGTATTTGTCAAGCTATTAACCAAGGAGCTAAAAAAAGAAAGGCGATCGCCCTTCTTTTTTAACTACAATTTACAAGTACCATCTTATGGCAATTCCCCAAATTGCTCTCGATAAAGCGCTAAGAGAGATTCCAGTTCATCAGCTCGCTGGCGTTCCGCCTCTGCTCGTTGGCGTTCTGCCTCTGCCCGCTGGCGTTCCTCATTTAAAGCTGAAACCAATTCATCAGGAATTAATAACTTTTCCCCATTATCTTCCCGATAAAAACCAATTAATTTACCCTCTACCTCCAACCGTAACTGCAACACCTTACTGCAATTATCTCCGATCAATTCATACCCCTCTACTCCCAACTTATACCCCCGTAATTTTTCAGGAATCCATCCTCCTCTAGGGTCAAACAACCAATATTCCTCAACATCCATCCTCTCATACAACCCTTTTTTAATCACTTGATCCTCCGACTTTGTACCCGGTGAAGTCATTTCAAAAATCACCTTCGGCACCTGTCCCTCTTCCCAGGTTTTGTAATTATCCCTACCTCCCGGTTCCACATCAAAAATTACCATCACATCGGGTGCTACCCGCAACTTTGGGAAACCTTGAGCGTAATATAAAAATTGGTTTGCTAAAACTGTAGCTCGGCGATTTGATAGATATTGTTTTAAGACTTCTAAAGTTACTGAAATTGCATAGAAATGATCGTAGGATTCTGCCACTGGTTCTCCATCAGAGCTAGGATAGATAATTTCGGAAGATTTGATAATGGGAGCGACTGCGTTCATGGTCGTGCCTCCTGTAATTTATATCTATATAATAAACTTTTTTGATGTCATCAACAACTCTTCAAATATTTTACATTCGTAACTGGCTATGCCGATGCGATCGCACTATTAAACTCGCGAATCGCCTCAACATGATTAGGCATATTAACACACCGAACTAGCAAGCTAATATCAAGCTCTGGGAGTAATTGCGAACGGGTAATCTGTTCGTATCCTGAATCTCTTAGCGCATACAGACACAATCGACTTCTTTCCCAAAACCAAACTTCAGGGATTTTAAGACGTTTGTAAGCCTCCAACTTATCTATACCCCCGCTTGTCACCACTACTTCTATCGCTAAATCTGGACGTATTTTATCAGCACCTAATTCATAAGACTTATCTGCTTCACACTTCACGAGTCCCGATTCATTTTCTAAAGTCAAGGAACCCGTTGGAGTGTAATCGACACCTGCTGTTAGCAAGTAAGCTTCCAACAAAGCACCAATTCTCTCTTTTGCTGTTTCGTGTTTTCTTCCAGGCATTCTTTGAATCTCCAGCACCCCATCTAAAAATGATAGCCGAACCCCTGGAATATCCAGCATTGGCTCTAAAGTTTTGAATTGCTCCCAACTTAAGCCTGGAAATAGCAACGGTTCATCTAATCTCTCTGTTAATGTTGCTGTCATAGCTAACCCCCTCATATAAAACTTATTTCCATAATATCCAACTCTGACAAAAAGGCGATCGCTCTCTCCTCCCCAAAAAGCGATCGCTTTTCTCATCCCAAAAAAGCGATCGCCCAAATTATGGGAAAATAACAGCTACAGAATTGTCAGCTATTCGCAGCAATGCCTACCATACAATTCCTAACTTATTAATTTCCTACCTACTTAGTCTGCTCCTGCTTCCGCGATTCTAACCAGATCGGAATTGCAATCCAAGCAACTACTATAGCTAAGGCAAGTACAGCAAATTGAGCAGTCCAAGCTACCAATCTTTCCAAAGATACAACTTGTCCTAAAAAGTAGGACAAACTTACCATCACTGATGCCCAACTTGCGGCACCTGCAAGATTGCATAGGGAAAATTTCCAAAAAGGCATTTCCGCAATTCCTGCTAATGGCCCGGCAAAAATTCGCAACAAGGCAATAAATCTACCAAAAAATACAGCCTTAGCTGCATTTTGACTAAACTGTTCTTTTAAATCAAACAGTTGTTCTTCCCGAAAGCGGAAAATTTTACCTAACTTTAGTAGCAGGGGCCAACCGCCGTATCTGCCAATAAAATAGCCAAAATTTCCCCCTAACGTCGCACCTGCGATCGCACTACCCAATACAAACCAGTAGTTCAATTCCCCACTTCCAGCTAAAAATCCCCCAGCAATAGTAATCGTTTCACCGGGAAGAGGAACTCCGAGATTTTCCAGCAAAATCCCCATAAATACCGCCCAATAGCCGTAGTCATGTGCAAATTTCTGGATTGTTTCCAATGATATAAACTCAAAAGACATCCGACATTGCCCTTCGTAAATTTTTGCAAAGCTTGATATTTCTATATCTTGGCTCGATTCAGAGAATTCTGCAAGATGCGGGTGTGACGCGAAACACACGCCTGCTGTGATCTTTAGCAAGCCAAACAGCACCGTTCTGAGAGAGGCTAAAAATAGTTACGAATTGTTGCGGTTGCATTTATCCAGATTCAAGCCCCTGTTCTCGCATCTACTTTGCAGGAGGCGCGATCGCACCTACAAAAATCATTAAACCGATCAAAACCTGAAACTTTTCTTAACATTATTGTGTCTAAGAACGGAACAGCACACTGTATATACTCGCACACACTCGTGGGTGACACCTATGGCATTTCAAGAATTCGGGCACCACATCGTCCTTCAGCCTCAAACTCGTCTCGACTCCCAAGAAGGCAATCTCCTTCAAAAACAGTTGGCTGAGATTCTGCCTGAAAGACACAAACTGTGGGTGATTGATATGACTGATGTAAATTTTATCGATAGTTCTGGCTTGTGTGCTTTAGTTCGGGGGCTAAAAATTTCCCGCCAGCAGAATTGTCGCCTTGTGATCTGTAACTTGCCAGCCTCAGCTAGGTTAATTTTTGAGATTACTCAACTCGACCAAGCTTTTGAAATTTTTGATAGTTTCGATGATATTTTCTCAACTCAAGCTGAGTTGCTGATTGCCTAATGCGATCGCAGGCAAGCTGATTTGGAGATCGTAAATAGGCATATTTGTCAAGCAGTACCAGTGACAAAGAAATAGATCGGGGACTTGAACGCCAACAGAGGCGATCGCGGGTGCTGCCGGAAACGGCCAAAGTCGATCAAAACAAATCTCCTTGCCTTGAAATCCAAACTGCATCAGGTAAGTTGCTGGCGGTGCTGACAGAGATTTTAATAACTGGAACGCCAACTCGTAAAGCTGCTGCCGCCAAACGTCTGAGAGGTTTACGGGCATCGAGTAATTTGGCTGAGCTGATAATTTCTGTGCTTCTAAACCAATAACCTCACCGTAGAGAGGCCCCTTTGCCGTCCAAACTACAGGTAGCCAAAAATTCCCAACTCCTGCGATCGCCCCGAATTGCTTCCCAGCGCGATCGCGCATAGCAGATACATCCCGACAAGCTCGATAGATATTTTGACTTGGGAAAACCAACGCATCGGGGAGGTTAAGCGTTAAGGGGTATATAGTAGCTGCCGTTGACGCGATCGCCGCCGAGTTCAACTCTGAAATCAAACAGATTTCGGCAACAGTTGACGGACTACTAATCGCGATCGCCACCCCCATCGCCGCCCCCATGCGCGCCCCTACAGCAGCTCCCTCATCATCAGCATCCATCACAATCAAAACTTTAGGCATTTCCAAAGCTCGGCATCTTAATCACCCCAGAATCATCAGACGATCCCAAGCTCGGCAAATCCAAACCCTTAGCGCGGCGGTTCCTTACAGCCAGACGGTAACTTACGCTCTGCAACTCAGCGTGCAGTTGGCGGTTTTCCCGTTGTAGCATCTCCACCTTTTCCTTCACTGGGCCAATGCGCTCAGCAAATTTCTGGCGGTAAACTCCTGGTAACTCCTGCACCACCTGTTCCAGCATCATCGAGCGATCTGTCAACTCCTGTACAGACTGCCGCAGTTGGTAAACCTCAGCATCCCGCTCTGCGATTTGTTCCTGATAAAAACCCACCTGCTGCTCCACATCTTGCAGTTGTTCCCTAAGAGCCTGCATTTGAGTTTGATGGCGCTCGGAAACTTCAGGCACTGGCGCAAACCCAGTATTGCCTTTGACTAACCGAAAGAGTTCCTGAGACAACTGCTGAACCAATTGGTCGCGCATTTGCAACTCTTCATTCAAGCGAGAGATTTCAGCTTGCAGCTCTTGTGCCGTTAAAGTTTTAGCTTGGTTCACGATGACCCCTAGCTCCCATATTGAAGATATGTCTCTTTAAAAATAGTCTCTCCAGTACCATAGAGGCAAGAGAATTTATTAAGTAGGGGCGGTGTCTCCGTGTCCGCCCCTTCAAAAATCCCTTAAGCAGCAGCTTCTTCTGCTTCCGCAGTTGCCTCTACTTCCGCAACAGCAGGTGCATCCTGCTTAATAGTCAAGTAGCGAATTACATCTTCGCTCAGGCGCATTGCCCGCTCTAACACAGCGATCGCGCTACCCTTAGCTGTGTAGTTCATCTGAATATAGATGCCATCGCGTTGCTTTTGGATCTCATAGGCGAGGCGGCGTTTGCCACGATGCTGAGTTTCTAGATTTTCCGCGCCTTGTTCGCGCAGAATATTTTGATATTTCGCGATCGCCTGCTCTGTGAGTTCCTCTCCCAGATCCGGGCGCAGAATGTACATCGTTTCGTAAATAAAGGGCTTCATGCTAATAATCTCCTTATGGACAGCAAGGCTTCTCTAGAAGCAAGGAATTACCATCTTACACCAGTATGACCAATCTCAAAACCAAACACCCAAATTCCCGATCGCAAATCTTGGGCACTTCGCGCCAGAGAAATGTTTGTACCTATATTTTGCTAAGCGCGATCGCCCTGATCGTGCTTTTCCCCCTACTTTGGTTGCTCAGCACTGCCTTCAAGTCTCCCACCGAAAATATCTTTCAATTTCCCCCACAACTGTTGCCAAAACAGCCAACAGTACAAAACTTTGTAACCGTTTGGCAAACCAACCCCTTTGGCCGCTATTTATTCAACAGTACCCTCGTTGCCCTACTCACAGTCAGCTTAAATCTTTTATTTTGTTCTCTAGCAGCTTATCCCTTAGCTAGACTTGACTTTCGAGGGCGAAATTTGATTTTTACTGGCATCATCACTACAATTATGATTCCTTTCCAAATTGTGATGATTCCCCTCTATATTTTAACCGTACAATTGGGGTTAAAAAATAGCTATTTAGGAGTGATTTTACCAGGCATTGCCTCAGCTTTTGGCATCTTTTTATTAAGGCAAGCTTTTCTTGCCGTCCCCAAAGAATTAGAAGAAGCGGCCCGCATTGATGGCTGCTCAGAATTAGGGATCTGGTGGCACGTTATGATCCCATCAATTAAACCAGCGTTAGTCACTTTAGCGATTTTCGTCTTTATTGGTTCTTGGAGCGACTTTCTCTGGCCATTGCTAGTTTTAGATAGACCAGAATATTATACATTGCCTTTAGGTGTAGCCACTTTAGCCGGCACATTTTCTCTGAACTGGCGTTTGATAGCTGCTGGTTCGGTAATTTCGATTGCCCCTGCGATCGCCTTGTTTATAATACTACAAAAGTACATTGTCCCCACTGATGTTGCCGCAGGTGTTAAAGGATAAATTGCTAATGGCTAATGGCTAATGGCTAATTGCTAATTGCTAATTAAGAGTAATATCTAGCAATTACAAACTGATAAAGAATAAGCGATCGCACTACCTTTATTTAGTAGACCTCTCCCATAACTCTTGTTTGCTAGGCCTCCTGTCAGCCATAGACTTGCGCCTCAAGGTCTCTGAGCAACACCTGCACCATTAAGGCTACGATAGAATTTGGTAAGTTGGTAATGAAAAATGGTGCGGGGTTTTACCCCTAAGAGCGATCGCCCATTTTTTATAATTTATAGCAATCGACAAGAATGTGAGGACAGATGGAGCAAGCAGATCGGTTTCACGGCGGGTTTAACCAGCTCTACATCAGAAATGAGAGATACTGGCTTTCCTGTGCTCCTACTTAGTCTTCTTTGTTGAAAAGTGACCGGATGGTGAAATTCCACTCGGAAATTTAGAACAGCCAAACTTTATGGAGAGGACAACTTTTATGCGTGTAACTACCGTTGCAATTTTGAGTTTGCTAGCTTTTGTGGTTCCGGGATTGAGCAGAAGTGCGATCGCGGCTGATAATCCCAAACCTCTAACTGAACAGTTGGAGGAGAGCGGCTTATTTACTCCTATTGCCCCAGTTAATCCAGCTTTTAATAGTGAAAATTCGCGGCGCGAACTGTTTAACAAGCCTTTTTATGAAGGTTTGCAGCAGCCGCAGAAAAAGGAAAAGACTTTATCGAAAGGTGCAGAGGGTGCAGAAGTGGCTGCGGTGCAGAAGCGTTTGCAGGCTCATGGTTTTAATGTCGGCGCGATCGATAGCGATTTTGGATCGCGCACAGTTGCGGCAGTGATTGGGTTTCAGCAGTCTAAGGGTTTGAAGGCTGATGGGGTTGTGGATAAGTTGACATGGGATACTCTCAACGAGGAACCCCAAGCAGTTGTTGAAAAGTCGCAAGCTGTTGTAGCTCAACAGCCGATGGTAGCTGATAGTCGGAAAATTTTGGCCAAAGGTGCGGCGGGCTCTAAGGTGAAGACTCTACAGGTACGCCTGGAAATGCAAGGTTACGATCCAGGCCCAATTGACGGGATTTTTGGCGCACGCACAATGGCAGCAGTAAAGGACTTTCAGGAGGCTTACAGTTTAAGAGTTGATGGCGTTGTGGATGAAGCAACTTGGCAAGCGTTAAGTGGGAAGTGATTGTCTGGTGGGGGTTTGAAGAATTTTTTTCTAAATTCCCCCTTTTTCATTTTCTGTGTTATGATTGACTTTGGCTTAACGCGGATGTGGCGGAATTGGCAGACGCGCCAGATTTAGGTTCTGGTTCCGAAAGGAGTGAAGGTTCAAGTCCTTTCATCCGCATTGTCACAATGTATAAGCGATACACCTTGAGTGTCGCTTGTCGAATGTCAAATTATTTGTCCGGGTTGACAGCTTTACCCATAACTTTGTCGCAACGGCAAGCTTATGTTTTGGTTTAGCTGCGGCAATCTTACGGGTTCATTCAAACTCTGAATCCGTAAGATTACACCTGACTTTCTAGCCGAAGTTTGGGCGGTAGTTTCTCCAATATCACTTCTGAAGTTTTTCAGCTTAAAATATTTCTGGGAGTAACAGTGATAATACGACTATGGAAAATGATTTGCTGGTCTTGATCGGAGGTGTTGGTTTATTAATTGTCTACCTCTTCTTTTCAGCTCTCACTGAAATGGGGACTAAATGGCCTGGAAAAAGATAATAAAAATTGGTCTTCCGCGAGGAATCCACAGAATTTTACCTCTTTTATCCATTGATTAGATGGCTGGGGCTATTGCTACAAGGGCTGTTCTGGTTTACGATCTGGCTCTTCTGGTAATGGGATAAATTCTGTCTCTTGAGGAACCTGACCAAATTTTCCTTCCCTCCAATCCTGCTTAGCTTGCTCAATGCGATCGCGCCGACTTGAAACAAAATTCCACCACTTATAACGCTCACCCACAGGTTCACCGCCAACCACAATACAGCGAGCATTGCCAGAGGCAGAAATGTTTACCGATGAGCCCTTTGTTAAAACCGCTAACCGATGTTGTTCCAGAGGCATCCCGTCGATAACAAGTCCCTCTGTTACGCTGTAAACCGCCTGTTCGCTGTAATTGTCTGGTAAGGTAAATTGCGTTCCCGGAGTCAGTTGCACATCCAAATAAATCATCGGTGAAAATGTTTGTACTGGGGAAGTGCGATCGTAGGCTTCACCAGCAATCAGGGTGAACGATACTCCTTTCTCCTCCCAAACAGGCAGATCCGCTGCTGGATGATGCCGAAACCAGGGCTCGGTTTCTTCGTGTTCATCGGGAAGTGCTACCCAGGTTTGGATACCATGCAGAATGGCTTCTTTGCTGCGCTCATCATCAGGCGTGCGTTCTGAGTGTACAATACCTCGTCCTGCCGTCATCCAGTTCACTGCACCGGGACGGATTTCCTGAACGCTACCTACACTATCACGATGCAGCAAAGCACCTTCAAACAGATAGGTAACGGTTGCTAGATTGATGTGGGGATGGGGTCTGACATCTACCCCCTTACCTGGTGGAAATACCGCAGGGCCGAGATGGTCAAAAAATATGAAGGGGCCAACTAGAGTTAGAACCTCTGACGGAAGAAGGCGACGCGCTTGAAACCCACCCAAATCTTGAATGTGTGGCTCGATGAGATGCTGAATGCTCTTTGTCATAAGGGCTGTTGATGAAAGTTGTGTAGTTAGCAGTGCTAGAGGCGCTAGGTCTTGGCTCAAGGCAGCGTTTTTAGACTGGTTAACAGTTAACTGTTAACTGTTAACTGTTAACTGTTAACTGCTTCTATTTATGGATTGTGCCATCTGGTAAAATTGCTCCTGTTAATTTAGTGCCAGTTAATTTTACGAAGATGCGATCGCCATAACCAATTTTAGCTCCTGTTAAGTCAGCGCCGCTCAAATCTGCACCGCTTAAATCTGCTCCTATTAAATTGGTTTCTCTCAAATCTGCATTACTTAAGCAAGCTGACAATAGGTTAGCTCTAAACAAATTTGCCTTGTACAAATTCGCGCCTTTAAGATTGACGTTATGCAGGAAAGCGTCGGTCAAATCGGCATGACTCAAGTTAGCATTACTTAAGTTTCTACCTGAAAGATCCTTCTCTTTTAATGAAACTCCTCTCAAGTCGGCTCCACTCAAATCGGGATTTTGCTTTTGAGTGTGAGTGTGAGTGTGGGTTTGAGTGTGAGTGTGGGTTTGAGTGTGGGTATGGGTTTGAGTGTGAGTATGGGTTTGGGGTTGAGTTTGAGTTTTTGTTTGGGGTTGAGTGTGAGTTTGAGTTTGGGGTTGAGTTTGAGTGTGAGTTTGAGTTTTTGTTTGGGATTGAGTGTGAGTTTGAGTTTGAGTTTTTGTTTGCGAAGGAGTTTGCGATCGCGACGGTTGAGACTGACGAGGCTGCTCTTTTGACTTGGGCGATCGCGCCACACCCGCAGTCGTTTTCGCAGTCGTTTTTAGCGATCGCAATTTATCCCGTGCGTGATTGAGTTCCTTAAGCTTTTCTTCAGCTTTCTGTTGTAATCTGGGATTATCGTTAGGGATGCGATCGGGATGCCAAATAAACACCAAATCTTTATAAGCCTGGTTAACTTCTTCTGGGGAAGCTCCCGGCAATAGCCCCAGCACTTTATAATATTGCTCTACCTCTTTCATCCCCGCAACCCTCTCCTCTAGCTAAGCTATTGATGGTAGAAACTCTCGGATTCGCTTTTCGTAAGTGGGCGCATCTTCCAGCATCGGGAAATGAGCCGTATTGGGGATTATAGCAAATTCCACTAGATCGTTGAGATCGGCGGCGGCTTTCCCCATAGCTGCGGGAATAATTTTATCGTATTCCCCTGCTATGAGTAGGGTGGGAACTTTCAATTTAGCAAACTCTTGGGGCATCTCTTCGGCTGCTTCTTTGCTAACTGCCGTTAACATTGTGCCTAAAGCTGCTTGGTAGTCGGCCATTAAAAAATCCTCTAAAAAGGCTTGGCTGGCAGCATAAGGCAGGGCTCGGTGCAAAAATCGTGCCATAAATAAGTGATTAGCAAAGGGAATGTATGCTAACCAAGGTGGTCTAAATTTGACTACATAACCGCCGAATTTGTGGAAGGCAGAAAATGATTTTTCGTCATATTCAAAGATGCCGCTACAAGTTAGAATTGCTTTTTCAACTTTTTCGGGATAACGGTTGAGAAATAAGGTGGCAATTGACGCGCCGGTGGAGTGAGCGTTGATGTAAACGCGGCTTAAATGTAGAGCATCTAATAGTTCCGCTAAGTCATCGGCGTAGGTTTCTATTTCGTAAGTTAAAGTGGAAATTGTTTCTGTGGGTAGAGGCGATCGCCCGAAGCCTCGCATATCGTATAGTAGGCAATCAAAGGTGTCGGTAAGGGCTTGAGCTGTGGTTTCCCAGTAGCGAGCTGAACCTGCCCAACCGTGTAGAAAAACCATTACTGGTTTGTTTGAGGATGCCGTGCGATCGCTTGCACAAATCCACTGATAATAATGTTCTACGCCGCGAATTGATATGTATGGCATTTTTAGGATAATTTAGGTTTTAACAAGCATTGTATTATCCTAATATTTGCCTAATATTTATGCAACCCTAATCTTTAGGGATTAGAAAAGTTATTGGCGTTCATGGAACTAATTGGCTAAATCTGCTGCTGTGGAAAAATCTAGCAAAGCCTCTCCTAAATTTTCTAATTCTTCTATAGATAAAGCTTGAATTTGTTGCTGCATTTCTGGTTATATTTCACCGATGCGTCGAGTCAACTGGCGAGTAAGTAAAGCTGCCTCGCGTTGCTGCCCTTGTTTTCTGCCTTCAAGGATGCCCTCTTCGAGAATTTCTTGGTATCGTAACAACTCCCCTCTAATTGATTGTTTATACGGAGGGTATTTTTTGAGTCCAAGAGGCGTGCTAGGGCGGCATAATCCTACCTAATACTAGCTAGTTTAGTGAGGATTTCATCCAAGCAATACATTGCTGCATTTGGCTGTCCATAGTTTTTCTATCGGCATGATATCTACGTCCATGTCCAGGCAAAACCCATTCAAAGGAATAATTAGCCAATTTTTGCATAGATTTTAGCTGTTCAGGCCAGGAATACCAGCAAACTTCCGCAAAGGCAATCAATTGATTAAGTTTGTCAGACCAGGCGAGATGGTCGCCACTAAATAAAAATTTGTTATCGTAAAGCAAAGCTGTGTGACCTTTAGTATGACCAGGTACAGGAATAATTAATAAATCAGTTGCCAACTGATACGGATCGTCGCCTGAGAGTTTGATTTCTACATCGCGAGTACCAATACTAATTTCGTCGGTGTGGAGGATGCGATCGCATCCAAAACGATCGTGGTACTTTTGATGATCTGCCACATCATCTCGATGAGTCAGATACATATAGCGAATGCCACCCATTTCTTCTATCTTTTTAACTAGCGGCGGTACAAAACGAGGAGAATCAACTAAAATATTGCCTTCGGGTCGTACAATTAAATAGCTAGCCGCGCCGTAGGATTTTTCTGAGTGGTAGCCGCAGTGATAGACATTTTCTGCTACAGAGAGAGGAAAAGTATCTTGGATATCTTTGATAGTTTTGGGCCGATCGACAGTACCAATAGAACTGGTAGGGCAAGATAATAAAGCCTGAAGCGATCGCGCTGCTTCCGCCTCGTTAGCTGGTTGATGGTAAACGGCAGACTGTTCTCCAGTTTGGTGAAATATTTCAGGTGCCATCCACCGACAGGTATCGCAGTCAATACAAGTTGTATCGACATAAAAATTACCGCTGGTATTTTCGGGACGGCGCAAATTTAGATGAGCCATATTCTAAACCGAGTTGCGACAATGTATTGACATAATTATATCATAAAACTGTCATATCCATCGGCTAACTTTATAGGAGTAAAAAAATAAACTTTAACTGGGTTTAGGTTATGCCTATTGTAGTTCTTGCTATCTGCCTAATCAGTTTGCTTATCCTGTCGGGTTTAGCTGCGATCGCCTACTTATTTCCCCAGCATCCCTCCCAAGACTAAGCAATTCAACAATTAGATAGTAGGGTGCTAAAAAATTAAAAATTAAAAATTAAAAATTATGAATGAATTAAATTTTTAATTTTGCATTTTAAATTTTTAATTATTAGCACCCTACTATCATCCTTTAAATCCGTAACAGCTTATTAGCAGGCAAGATGCCTGCCCCCCAAAAGTTATTAGAGATGTCTATTGTACCTGAGCAGGAAAAGCACCAGATCGCACTGCAAGATTGACAGTTGTCCCGCTGCGGCGCAATTCCAGTTGCAAAGCGCTACCCACAGAGCTTTGCTCTACAACTTGTTGGACATTATTAGAATCACTTACCGCTTGACCATTAATTTTTTGGATCACATCGCCGGCACGTAAGCCAGATTTCGCCGCCGGAGAATTAGGCATAACTTTGATAATCAACACCCCTTTGTCTTCATTTACACTCAAACCGCTGTTAGGATTGCTATTAATTTCTTGCTTAACTTCAGGAGTGATAGCTACCATCTGAATACCGAGATAAGGATGCTCAACTTTGCCCTTAGTTATTAACTGATTAGCAATGCGTTGCGCGGTATTAATCGGAATTGAAAAACCGAGACCTTGAGCGCCTTGAATAATCGCCGTATTCATACCTATGACTTCGCCGCGTTGATTAAGTAAGGGCCCGCCAGAGTTACCGGGATTAATTGCAGCGTCAGTTTGAATAAAATTCACTCGTTTGTCGGGAATACCAACCTGAGAGCTAGTGCGGCCTGTGGCGCTGATGATGCCTACAGTAACAGTATTGTCAAGACCAAGGGGATTACCGATCGCGATCGCCCATTCTCCCGGTTGCAATTGCTCAGAATTACCCAAATTAACCGCAGGCAGATTATTAGCTTCAACCTTAACCACAGCAACATCTGTCACCGGATCTACACCCAAAACCTTGCCTTTAAAAACACGGCCATCTTTTAGCGTTACAGTGACAGTATCAACCCCATCAACTACGTGAGCATTCGTCAAAATGCGCCCGTCAGCACCAATAATAAAACCCGAACCCGAACCCCGTTGAATTTGCGTTTCCGGCGGAATTTGAGTTCCTGGCGCGAAGAACCGACGGAAAAAAGGGTCGTTAAAAGCATCAGGTACCTGAGTGGTAACAGTTCGAGAAGAATCAATCCGCACTACCGCCGGCCCAACATCCTGCACAACTTTTGTCACAAAGTTAGAATCGCTAACAGGCAATATTTTTGCAGGCGGAACAGATATCTGTGCCACTTTTGAAGTATCATTTTTTAAGATATTAGAAGCCGCAGATGAATGGGAAAGCAGGGAAGTGCCTGCCAACGTTGCGCCAGCCCCCAGTAAAATTAGCGATAAATAAGTTAAAGGTTTCGGCCAAGCAGAACGTTGAATTGGATAAGTTCGATCCTTGGGTACAGTGCCGTAGGATTTCTCAGATAGAGGCTCTAAATTGTAATCTTCGGTTTTCATAATTAGTACCTGCTTCCAGTGAAATCTTTTCAATTCTCTTGATATTTCTTACTCTACACAGCTCATGTGACAAGGTTGTGGCAGAGCAGTTGCAGTTGTGTGAAGAATTTACTTAAGTTAAGTTCAGCCGCAGTCGGACGCTAGTTTACACTCTATGTTATGGCACTAAGCTGTTTTGAGTTTTGAGCCTGGGGAGTTTTGAATTTTAAATTTTGCCAATGCTCAGCTTCCCCCACGCAACGCGCCAGCGGTTTTGAGGCAAAAAAGAGTAACTAATTTTCCTATCTCCCCCATCCTCCCAGGGCTGTTTCATTCTCCGTAGGGGCGGTGCCCCCGTGCCCGCCCAGAGGTCTGAAACCCTCATTTGATGGT
>DATGYA010000136.1:0-5688 GCA_035298405.1 Kamptonema sp.
GATACAGATCGTTCCATTCCCTGCAATATTCACGAGGGAATTGATAGTACCATTATGATCCTGAAACATCGCCTCAAGGCTAACGAAAATCGCCCCGAAATCAAAGTGGTTAAAGAGTATGGTAATTTACCCCCAATTGAATGTTATGCCGGACAATTAAATCAGGTATTTATGAATTTGTTGAGCAATGCTATTGATGCTGTAGAAGACTCAAACAAAGGGCGTAAGTATACAGAAATTGCCAATAAAATTACTGTTAAAACTGAGTTATCAGAGGATAAAAAACAGGCATTTATTCGGATTAAAGACAATGGAGTTGGTATGAGTACAGAGGTTCAGGAGAAGATTTTTGAGCATCTATTTACAACTAAAGGGATAGGGAAAGGTACGGGATTGGGATTGGCGATCGCGCGGCAAATAATTGAAGAAAAACATCAGGGGAAAATTACAGTTAGCTCTGTACCTAGTGAGGGTACTGTGTTTGAGATCGCTATCCCTGTCAAATAATAAAATATAATTAAATTCATCTGTTATCTAATAGAGGATAAACGAGTTATGAACCCGCACCCAAATTTTTCAAAATATCAGATCGCAGAAGAACTATACGCAGGTACGCGCACCCTCATCTATCGCGGCATCCGTATTAGTGACCAACAACCCGTTGTCATCAAAATCCTGCGAAACGAATACCCCAACTTCAATGAAATCATCCAGTTTCGCAACCAATATACCATTGCCAAAAATCTCACCTTTTCTAGTGTTATTCAACCCCTAGCTCTAGAAGAATACCGCAATAGCTATGCCTTAGTTATGGAAGACTTTGGTGGAGTTTCCCTATCTACTTATCTGAAAATAGCCACAAATGCCAGTCCTCAACATAAATATTTGTCTTTAGCAGAACTTCTTAATATTGCGCTCCAACTGACAGATATTCTCCACTATCTCTACCAGAACCGCGTCATTCACAAAGATATTAAACCTGCCAATATCTTAATTCATCCAGAAACAAAACAAGTCAAATTAATTGACTTTAGTATTTCTTCTCTCCTACCCAGAGAAACCCAAGAAATCCAAAATCCCAATGTCCTAGAAGGAACCTTAGCCTATCTTTCTCCCGAACAAACTGGCAGAATGAATCGAGGCATTGACTATCGTAGTGACTTTTATTCCTTGGGAATAACACTTTATGAGTTATTGACTGGGAAATTACCATTTGTCTCAGAAGATGCGATGGAATTAGTGCATTGCCATTTGGCGAAACACCCAATACCCATCCATCAAATTAATCCACAAATCCCCCTAGCCTTATCAGAAATTGTTAGCAAACTAATGGCAAAAAATGCTGAAGACCGCTATCAAACGGCCTTGGGAATCAAGCACGATTTGGAGATTTGTTTAAAAGAATTACAAACCACAGGTCAGATAGAATCTTTTGAAATTGGCAAGCGAGATATTAGCGATCGCTTTCTCATCCCTGATAAACTGTATGGCAGAGAAGGCGAAGTAGAAAACCTACTAGAAGCATTCGATAGAGTCACCCAAGGTGCAACAGAAATGATGCTGGTAGCTGGGTTTTCGGGAATTGGAAAAACCGCAGTTGTTAACGAAGTGCATAAACCAATTGTCAGACAACGCGGCTATTTTATTAAAGGTAAATACGACCAATTCCAACGGAATATCCCCTTCAGTGCATTTGTGCAAGCATTCCGCGATTTAATGGAGCAATTATTAACCGAAAGCGCTGTGCAAATTCACCAATGGAGAAAAAAAATATTAGATGCGGTTGGCGAAAATGGACAAGTAATAATTGACGTAATTCCCGAATTAGAAAACATTATTGGCAAACAACCAACTGCCGTAGAATTATCAGGAGCAGCAGCGCAAAATAGATTTAATTTATTATTTCCAAAATTCACCCAAGTCTTTACCAGCAAAGAACATCCCTTAGTGATGTTTTTAGATGATTTGCAATGGGCTGATTCCGCATCATTAAAGTTAATGCAGCTATTAATGGCTGATACTGGGCATCTTTTCATCATTGGTGCCTACCGTGATAACGAAGTCAATCTAGGACATCCATTATTGATAACATTGAATGAAGTCCAGAAGACACAAGCAGTAATTAATACTATTACTTTAGCACCCCTCAGTCAAGTGCAAGTAAATAAGTTAGTTGCTGACACGCTCAAATGTCCAGAAGATTTGGCATGGAATCTTTCTGTATTAATCTATCATAAAACTCAAGGTAATCCGTTTTTTGCAACACAGTTTCTCAAAGCACTGCATCAAGATGGACTGATTCAATTTGATTTTGAATTATCCTGTTGGCAATGTGATATTTCCAAAGTAAAAATGCAAGCGGTGACAGATGACGTTGTGGCTTTTATGAGTTTGCAATTACGTAAACTGCCGCCATCAACCCAAGAAGTATTGCAGTTAGCAGCTTGTATTGGTAATTCTTTTGATTTAGCAACTTTAGCAATTGTTTCAGAACAATCTCAAATTGAAACGGCTGCTGCTTTGTGGAAAGCATTACAAGAAGGGTTAGTTTTACCAATTGGTGATGTTTATAAGTTTTATGTTGGGCAAGAAACTCCAGCACATAATTCAGAAAATCAACAGAATGTTCCTTACAAATTTTTGCACGATCGAGTACAACAAGCTGCTTATTCTCTGATTCCTGACGACCAAAAACAAGCAACACATTTAAAAATTGGGCAACTTTTGTTGCAAGGAAATTCTCAGATCGAACAAGAAGAACGCCTATTTGACATTGTAGGTCATTTAAATCTAGGTTGTGAGTTACTTCATTCTACAGAAAAACCAGAGTTGGCTCGGTTAAATTTAGCTGCTGGACAAAAGGCTAACATTTCTACGGCTTATACTGCTGGAGCAGAGTATGCTCTTTTCGGGATCAAATTACTAGAGGCAAACTGTTGGCAACATCAATATCCTTTAGCATTAGCACTGTATGAAACAGCCGCAGAAGCTACATACCTCAGTGGCGATTTTGAACAGATGGATCGGTTGACTGAAGTGGTGTTGCAAAAAGACAATCCGCTTCTCGACAAAATCAAATCCTACGATCTGAAAATCCAGAAATTTCAAGCTCAGAATAAGTTGCTTGATGCTGTCAAACTAGCTCTTGATGTTCTCGAACTTTTAGGAGAGAGATTTTCCCTAGAACCAGACACTTCTAAAACTGAGCAAGCATTCAAAGAAACCTTATTAATTCTAGACAACAGAGATACCTTAAGCTTAATCGATTTACCAGAGATGACAGATCCGTATAAGCTTGCAACGATGCGGATTCTGTCTGCGATGTTTGCCGCCACTTATCTGTCAAGCCCTAAATTATTACCGTTGATTATTTTAAAGCAAGTTAATTTATCCCTAGAGTATGGAAACTCCTCTGAGTCTGCCTCTGCTTATGCTAAATACGGGCTACTTTTGTGTACAATCGCCAACAATATCGATTTGGGCTATCAATTTAGTGAGTTAGCTTTGGGGCTATTAGAAGACTCCAAAGTTAAAGACAGTAAAGCTCATACAATTAATGTGGCTTGCGCTGCGGTTCAGTTTTGGAAAAAATCGCTCAGAATCGCAACTCAACTTTTTATAGAAGGGTATCAAAGTGGTTTAGAAAGCGGTGACATTCAAAATGCTTCCCACTGTATTATGAATTATTTAAGTTATTCCTATTTTTATGGCAAAGAACTATTTGAACTCGAACGAGAAATGTCAATTTATGGCGAAGTTCTTGCCAAGCTTAAACAGAAATCTTGCCTACAAAATATCAAAAGCCTTCAACAAACTGTCATAAATTTAGTTGTTAAAGTAGAAAATCCCGATTTTTTGGAAGGTGATTTTTTTAGTGAAAATGTAGAAATACCACGGCTTAATCAATCTAACGATCGAACTGCTTTGGCTTTTCTATTTATTCAAAAACTTATGCTAAGTTATTTATTTGGAGAGATTGCACAAGCTAGGAAAATTGCAGCCATAGCCGAGCAATATTTAGACGGAGTCCCAGGAATGCTCTGGGTTCCTATTTTTTATTGGTATGATACATTAACTCAATTAGCTGTATATTCGGAATTAATAGATGTGGAGCAAAAAGAGAACATCTGGGTTCACGTCTTGGAAAAGCAAGCAAAAATGCGGCAATGGGCAGATCATGCTCCCACAAACTTCTTACATAAGTATGACTTAGTAGAAGCTCAGAGACATCAAATCTTGGGTAACAGAACTGAAGCCATAGACTTCTACGATCGCGCGATCGCAGGTGCTAAAACCAATGGCTACATCCAAGAAGAAGCTTTAGCCAACGAATTAGCAGCACAATTTTACCTTGGTTGGGGGAAAGAGAAAGTCGCCGCAGGTTATATGCAAGAAGCATATTATTGTTATGCCCGTTGGGGAGCAAAAGCCAAAGCCGCCGACTTAGAAAAACGCTATCCCCAATTACTCGCCCCGATCTTACAGCAAAGCGGTTCGATCCTTTCCACTAACGAAACTATCTTTGCCTTGGGAACTGTCACAAAAAGTAGTTATTCAACTTCTAGCACCAGTGTCTCAGATACCATAGATTTAACAGCAATTCTCAAAGCATCTCAGACTATCTCCGGTGAAATTGAATTAGAAAAACTGCTTTCATCGCTACTTTCCATCGTGATTGAAAATGCTGGGGCTGATAAATGTGTCTTAATGCTCTTGCAAGACAATCATTTACTAATTCAAGGCGCAATTACCCAAGGAACAAAAGCAGTCGTGTTGCAAAGTCTTGCCATTGAAGATAGCCAAGACATCCCCCACAAGCTCATTTACAAAGTCAACCACACTCAACAGACTGTAGTGCTACAGGATGCCAACGCAGATACCACCTTCGCCAATGACCCATATATTATCCGTCAACAACCCAATAGTATCTTGTGTAGTCCGATTTTACATCAAGGTAAGTTACTGGGCATTTTATATCTAGAAAATAATTTAGTGAAGGGGGCGTTTACGAGCGATCGCATCGAACTCCTCAACTTCATCTGCGCCCAAGCTGCCATTTCTTTGGAAAATGCCCGACTTTACCAACGTTCTCAGGAATCTGCCCAACAACTAGAGCGATCGCTTGATGATTTAAAAACTGCTCAATCCCGCTTCCATAATCTAGTAGATAATGTTCCGGGAGTGGTGTATCAATACTCTATGACTCCTGATGGGGTTATATCCTTGAACTATATTAGTGCCGATAGTTATGACTTACTAGAAGTTACTCCAGACCAAGCCAGGGCAAATGTGCTGTTTCTCGATAATCTGGTGCATCCAGATGATTACTCCGATTTTCAGGAATTCAGGAACTATAGCGTAACTCAATGGCAACCGTGGCAGTGGGAAGGACGAATCGTCACTCCATCAGGAATTGTCAAATGGATTCATGGGGAATCACGAATCGAAAGACTTAGTAATGGTACATTAGTGTGGGATGGATTGTTACTAGATATCAGCGAGCGGAAACAAGCTGAACTGCATTTACAACAAGCCCAATTACAACTCATTCAAGGTGAAAAAATGTCCGCCTTGGGTAACTTAATAGCTGGTGTCGCTCACGAAATTAATAACCCCGTTGGTTTCCTTGGTGGCAATATTCAACCTGCCCTAGATTACATCAATGATTTGTTTGAATTGATTGACTTA
>DATGYA010000137.1:0-6583 GCA_035298405.1 Kamptonema sp.
CGCAATTAGCCTAAATCCCTCTCAGGGATTGAAACATGGCTTTCGTCCCCAAATCCAAAATCGCTATTAGGCTCAGAGTGTCCAAAATTACGGTATAATAGAGAGTTGCGCCTTTAATCTGGCAGTTTGCTACTAAGTAGCTACTACTTTTAATTAGCAAATAGCAAATATAGCGTTTCTCTGTCTGCTGAGGTACATATAGCTCTACCCCCCAACCCCCTTAGAAAGGGGGCTTTTACAGTTCCTCCCCTTTGCAAGTTACCTAAAGCTGCGAGGGCGATTTCTCCGGCAACTTAGAAAGGGGGCTTTTACAGTTCCTCCCCTTTGCAAGGAATCTCCCAAATAAATCGCGATTTCATCTATAGCCTTAGAAAGGGGGCTTTTACAGTTCCTCCCCTTTGCAAGGGGGGGTTAGGGGGGGTAGTTGCGTACCTATATAATTGAGAACCGCTATAGCAATTAGCACTTACCCTGCTTTATTGTTGCAATAATTCTAATAGTTTCACCGTAATGGGCGGAGATAAAAACTTTGGGAATAGAGTTACGAAGCTACGTATTTCTAGACAGCTTGCAGCCGCAACACGCGGCTTATATCGGCACTGTATCCGCCGGATTTTTGCCATTACCAGGGGATGCGTCGCTGTGGATAGAAATATCGCCGGGAATTGAAATTAACAAAATTACAGATATCGCCCTGAAATCTGCCTCTGTGCGGCCTGGAGTACAGGTTGTAGAGAGGCTTTACGGTCTCTTAGAAGTTCATTCTAGCCGCCAAGGAGAAACGCGAGCTGCTGGCAAAGCAATTTTAGAAGCTTTAGGAGTTCGCAGGGAGGAATGTATTAAACCGCGAGTGATTTCTAGCCAAATTATCCGCAATGTTGATGCTCATCAAACCCAATTAATTAACCGCACGCGGCGGGGACAATTGCTATTAGCTGGTCAAACGCTTTATGTGTTTGAAGTAGAACCTGCGGCTTATGCAGCGCTAGCAGCAAATGAGGCAGAAAAAGCAGCTTCAATTAATATATTAGAGGTGCAAGCTGTTGGTAGTTTCGGCCGCCTTTATTTGGGCGGTGAAGAACGAGATATTTTGGCGGGTTCTAGTGCCGCGCGAACTGCGATCGAAAGTGTTGCTGGTCGTGAAACTACTCCTTTTGGACGGAATGAATAGGGATTTATGATGGGAGATTAGATGTTATTATGGGAAATATGGAGCATTTATCGCTGCTGAAATGGGGTGTAAATAAGTGGAATGAGTGGCGCGATCGCAACAGTGAAATAGACCCCGATTTGAGCGAAGCCAACCTCAGAGAATTTAATATTAGAGGAGTTAATTTCGAGGGAGTTAACCTTTTCAGAGCGGATTTATCCAACGCGAAATTGATTGCAGCAAACCTCAGCCAAGCTAACCTCAGTCTTGCTAACCTTTCCCTGGCAGAACTAATAGATGCTAGTTTAATTGCAGCTAATTTAACAGGCGCGAATCTCCAAGCAGCCGATCTCAGAGGAGCAGATTTAAGTGCCGCTAATTTAATCGGTGCTGACATGAGTGATGCTAATTTAAGAGCCGCAGATTTGGGCGATGCTAACTTAATTGGAACGGTAATGATGAAGGTTAACTTGATAGAAGCGAACCTCAGTAATGCTAATCTTACTCAAGCTAACTTACACGAATCTGAATTGGTAGATGCACACCTTTATCGAACAAATTTACATAAAGCTAACTTGAGTGGCACTCACTTAAATGGATCTTATCTTGTCAGAGCCAATCTAAGTTTTGCTGACTTGAGTGGTGCTGATTTTCGATGGGCAAATCTCAGCAAAGTTGACTTCACAGGTGCTAATTTGATAGGAGCTAACCTCAGAGGTGCTAATATCGCCGGAGCTAACTTTAATGAAGTTAATTTGCAAGGGGCAATTATGCCCGATGACACAATTCACGACTAGCAATTTTGGATTTTGAATTCCCAAACTACCAAGAAATTGTCTAAGGTAAGTTGGCAGTAAATTCTTTGAAGATAACGCGATCGCGTCCATCATTTTTTGCTTGTCCAACCGCTTCGTCTACCGCCTTAATCAGGTTTTCTGGTAAAATATTAATGTCAGGAATAGTAGTGCTTACTCCCAAACTCACTGTCACAAACTTAGATAACACAAAATTTGCGTGATGAATCTGCAAAGCGTTGATTTCAGCGTGATGAATCTGCAAAGCCTTGACTCCAGAGCGGATACTCTCAGCAATTTGAATTGCATCAGTTGCATCTGTCTGGGGCAAAATTACCCAGAATTCGTCTCCTCCACATCTTGCAGTTATTGCTGTAGTAACTAAACTGCTGGCAGTATCCCGAATACTGCTAGCAATCTGACATATACAATCATCGCCAGCGGTACGTCCGAAATAATCGTTATAGTATTTCAGTGAGTCAATATCACAATAAATCAGAGATAGTGGTTTTTGTTCAAGTGCTAGGCGTTGCCACTGTTCCTCAAAATATTGATGGAATTTATGGCGGCTCGCTATTTGGGTTAGAGTATCTATATCTTTACTCTGTTCGTTATTCATTGGAACTCCTTTTAAGTTCAAAAAAATGTAGAAGCAAAAGTATTGTCTTACGAAGGAACTGTCAAAGATGCACCGTTATCTGAAGATTTTAACCGAAGTAAAAAAGGCACAGCTTTTTCTACCCATTTTTTCACAGGCGTATAATTTACCGCTGCTTCTCCAAAACAAATATCCAGCATTTCAGTGTGAATAATCCCTGGATTTAGGGGAATTGCTGCCATACCTGCTGGCAATTCTTGAGCTAATGAGCGAGTGAGTCCTTCAATTGCCCATTTAGAAGCACAATAGGGGGCAACTTCCGGGGAAGTAGAGCGCCCCCAACCAGAACTAAAGTTAACAATAATGCCACTTTTTACTAAAAGCATTGCCGGGACAAAGTAGCGAATTACATTAGCCACACCTTTAATATTAACATCAATCAAATTAGAAAACTCTTCGTTGCTTACTCGCCAAAGAGGTGCAAGAGGATTGATGATAGCCGCATTGTTAATCAGTAAATCTGGAGGGGGAAAATTTGCCAGTAATTGTTCTGCCCAAGATTTTACTTGAGATTCATTCGCTACATCTACGCAAGCGAAATGCTGAGGCGAACCGTATTTTTGGTTGAGCTTTTCTACTGCTTCTGAAGAACGAGCGCACCCGCAAACAGTATGACCTAATTCTATAAACTTTTCAGTCATAGCAAGACCCAGACCCCGACTTACACCCGTAATTACAATTATTTTTTTCATCACTCTATACATATTTTAATATTTCGTTATAAAATACAGCATAGCAAAGATTTGACAAATATACTAAAGGTGCAAAATATGGATGTCAAAGCAGCAGTCGCTTTCGGTGCAGGTAAACCCTTGAGTATTGAAACAGTACAGCTTGAAGGGCCAAAAGCAGGCGAGGTATTGGTAGAAGTGAAAGCTACGGGTGTTTGCCACACTGATGCTTTCACTCTTTCTGGTGCCGATCCTGAAGGTTTATTTCCGGCTATTTTAGGCCATGAGGGAGCGGGTATTGTGGTAGAAATTGGGGCGGGAGTGACGAGTGTAAAAGTAGGCGATCGCGTTATTCCTCTCTACACGCCTGAATGCCGCCAATGCGAGTATTGTCTGAGCAGAAAAACTAATCTTTGTCAAGCAATTCGTGCTACTCAAGGGCGCGGCGTGATGCCTGATGGCAGTAGTAGATTTTCAATTGATGGGCAAATGATTCATCATTACATGGGAACATCTACCTTTGCTAATTATACTGTACTACCAGAAATTGCGGTAGCTAAAATTAGGGAAGATGCCCCTTTTGAGAAGGTTTGTTTAATTGGTTGCGGTGTGACAACAGGCATCGGTGCTGTTATTAATACTGCCAAAGTCGAACCGGGAGCGAATGTCGTAGTTTTCGGCTTAGGTGGTATAGGTTTAAATGTAATTCAAGGCGCTCGCATGGTGGGTGCTAATATGATTGTGGGAGTCGATATCAATCCGAAAAAGCGAGAGTTGGCTGAAAAATTCGGAATGACTCACTATGTCAATCCCCAAGAAGTAGAAGGAGATTTAGTATCTTATTTAGTAAATTTAACTAAAGGCGGAGCTGATTATAGCTTTGAATGTATCGGCAATATTAATGTTATGCGTCAAGCTTTAGAGTGCTGCCATAAAGGTTGGGGTGTGAGTGTCATTGTCGGCGTAGCGGGAGCGGGTCAAGAAATTAGTACGCGCCCCTTTCAGTTAGTAACTGGACGGGTTTGGAAGGGTACGGCTTTTGGCGGTGCGAGAGGCAGAACTGATGTTCCGACAATTGTTGATTGGTACATGGATGGGAAAATCAATATTGACGATTTAGTTACTCAAGTTATGCCAATTGAGCGGATTAATGAGGCGTTTGATTTGATGCACAAAGGCGAATCTATTCGGACTATTGTGACTTTCTAATGCTAAGATTTACGTTGTCCGGCGTAAATATGAATTTATATCATACCCGGTTGTATGGGAATTGTAGGGACGGGGCGGGTTTATAGAATTTGTCAATACTTATTAAATATCTAGGCGAACCCGCCCTACAAAATTTAATTATGATACAATTCCGATGCCGATATGTTCACCTACTTAAATCAAGAATGGGTTTTATGTCTGAATCTCCGCAACTGCACAAAGAATATAAAACTTTTGGCGGTAAACTTGGCTTTTACAGCCATCAATCTTATGCCTGTAATAGCGAGATGAAATTTGCAGTTTATCAGCCACCCCAAGCTCAATTTCAATCTGTCCCAATTCTTTATTTTCTATCAGGTTTAACTTGTACTGAAGAGAATTTTATGGTGAAGGCAGGGGCGCAGCAATTTGCAGCTAAATATGGTTTAATGCTAGTTGTACCTGATACTAGCCCTCGCAATACTGGCATTCCTGGCGAGGATGAAAACTGGGATTTGGGAACGGGTGCGGGTTTTTATGTGGATGCAACAGTTGCACCTTGGAAAGCGCATTATCGAATGTACAGTTATGTGGTTGAGGAGTTGCCTGCTGTGATTGCCGAACATTTTCCAGCGAAGGCTGAAAAACAGGGAATTTTTGGTCATTCGATGGGTGGACACGGGGCGTTAATTTGTGCTTTGAAAAATCGCGATCGCTTCCTCTCAGTTTCAGCTTTTGCACCAATTGCAGCACCAATGCGCTGTCCTTGGTCTCGCAATATTTTTACTAATTATCTGGGTGAAAATCAAGAGCAATGGCAGGATTATGATGCTAGCGAATTGGTACTGAAGGCGCAATATAACCGCCCAATTCTGATCGACTGTGGCACGGCTGATTCGTTTCTAATTGATGGGCAATTGTTGCCAGATGTGTTTAGCGATGCTTGTGCAAAAGTGGGACAACCATTAACCTTGCGGATGCAGGAAGGTTACGATCATAGCTATTATTTTCTCGCGACTTTTGTTGAAGATCACATCCGACATCACGCGGCTGTTTTGTGTGGGTGATATGATCTCGCGCAAGCTCGTAATTGTATGAGGGGGCGGGTTTATATAATTTGTCTATAATTATCAAATATCTAGGGGAACCCGCCCCTACAGAAATTGAAGTTATACCAGGTTTTGGCTAACTCTATTCTTGAGCCATTTCTCCCGATAACTTCATTTGATCTTGCCGCCGCTTCTTAGCATAAAGTTGAATTGTCGCTGCCATCGCAACGATTAACCCAGCAACAGCAAAAACGGTAGCATTTAGGGGCAGATTGTTCTTAAATACAGCCAGCAAAACAATCAATACTAAAAGTATAGTTGGTGCTTCATTCAAAGCCCTAAAATGTTGACCGCTCCATTTACACTCGTTTGCGGCTAATTGTTTCATAATCCGACCGCAGTAAAAATGATAAACTATCAAAAGCCCTACTAAAAGTAGTTTAAAATGTAGCCAAGCATCCTTGAGAACGTCAGGTTCAGTGCTGACAAGTGCGATCGCCATTACCACTGTCACCACCATTCCCGGCATAGTAATTATGTGATAAAGGCGTTTCTCCATAATCTGATACTGCTGTTTCAGAATCGTTTGAGCGGGTTCTGGTTGCTGCTGTGCTTCCGCGTGGTAGACAAACAGCCTTACCAGATAAAACAGCCCCGCAAACCATACTACAATCCCGATTAAATGAAATGCCTTAAACCAAAAATAAGCCATGATTTGTCTCCAAACAAAATGGCATTATATCAATTAGGAATTAAAAATTAAAAATTAAGAATTAAAAATTAAGAATTATTAATAAATTAAAATTAAAAATCAAAAATTAAATTGTAGTAAGACTGCGGATTGAAAAGCTGTCAAAGCTTTAAAGCTGTATCAGCTTTTCAACCCGCAAGCTTAAAAAATCGCTAGTAATCTACCCATAATATTACTGGGCGATCGCAAGTCAAAACTCAAAACTTCCTAAGCTGCTTCCTCTTGTGACAACCGCTTCAGCGAAAGCGCCGCCGCCAGAGATACTTGGCTATTGCTGTCTTTTTCTAAATATTTCAGCGCCGAAACACTCTTAGCGCCAGGC
>DATGYA010000138.1:0-2961 GCA_035298405.1 Kamptonema sp.
TAACTAGCTGTTATGGATCGACAAAAATTCAGCTACCGATCGCTAATTCCAAACGAATTAATAGAGGCCAACAAAGGAAAACGACTAGCAAAACCACTCCTACGAGAATGGTGAGAGCATAAAATTGGCTCTTGCCGGAAACGTTGTACTTTAATGTTTGTCCGCTAAATACGGTGGCTAGACCAACTAAGTTAACCATGCCATCCACCAAGTAGCGATCGAACAAATTAACGATCGTCGAAATTAACCCAACTACAAATACAATGCTGATGCGATAAAGCTTGGGCGTGTAGAAGTCGTAAGCAAACAAATCTTGCAATGGTTTCCAAGCTAATTCTACTGGTTTTGGCCAAGCATCATTTAGATAAATAAAGCTACCGGCACCAAATCCGATCGCGCTGGAAATTACCAGTAACGTGGCGACAGTAATATTGAGCGTTTCCCAATTCGGTAACAGTTGCCATTGCAACAGTAGCAAGGGAAGGTGGAAAACAAAGCTTGCTAAAAATACCATTGGGAATGCCATTGGCCAAAGGACTTCTGGCGATCGCACTGCCATTTGTTTCGGTTGACCTGCAAAAATCAAGCCGAATACGCGAGTCAAACTAAAAGCAGCTAAAGCGTTAATTGCCAGCAAAACGACGAACAGCCAAGTTTGAGTTTCCCAAAGACGATCTGCTAATTTCAGCAAAGACCAGAAGCAGCCGAAAGGTGGAACGGCTAATAATCCAAAAGCACCGACGATTAGTGATAAACCTGCGATCGGTCTCTTGCGCCAAAGTCCGCCTAATTGAGTGAGATCCTGGCTGATATTGTTCCAAACGATCGTCCCAGTACTCATCACCAATAACGCCATCGGTAAAGCGTAGGTCAACAATAATAATCGTGCTGTTTCCGCTTGTCCCGTTCCTACCGCAATAAACACCAACCCCATGTAGGCGCTAACTAAATAAGAAAGGGCTCTTTTCACATCAATTTGCGCGATCGCAATTAAAGTAGCACCCAGCGCCGTTACCGCACCGATAAACACCGCAAATGACATCACCAAAGGAGAAAGGGCTAATACTGGTTGCAGTTTCACCAATATCCAAGCACCTGTTGCTACTACCACTGAATTACGCAAAATCGTCGAAGGAACAGGCCCTTCCATTGCTTCATCCAGCCACAAATGCAAGGGAAATTGAGCGCATTTACCCATTGGCCCCGCAATTAAACCCAATCCCAATAAAGCCGCTGTCGTGGGGGGAATTTCCGCAGTTTTTGCCCATTCTGCTAATTCGGAAAAATTCCAAGTTCCCGCAATTGGCAACAGCGCCAACACGCCCATCAATAATATTAAGTCTCCCACCCGTTTGGTTAAGAAAGCGTCTCTAGCACCCGTTACTACTAAAGGTTGGCTAAACCACAACCCAACTAGCATATAAGTGCCAAGGGTGAGAACCTCCAGAATCATGTAACTGAAAAACAGGGAGTTGCAAAGAACGAGACTGCACATTCCAGCTTCAAAAAGTGCCAGTAATGAATAAAATCTCGCCCACCCCCAGTCCATTTCCATGTAGCCGATCGCGTAAGTTTGGCCTAACAGATTTAAACCAGTTACTACCAAGATCGCGCCAATCGTGATCGGAGAAATTTCTAACGGTATCGATAATTCCAATCCTGCTACTTTCAGCCAAGGAATTACTATTTCTTGTGCTGGCTTATTCCAGGCTGCTGGTAGGGCAAATAAACCGTGCAGAAAAGCCGTTAAGGTCATCAATAAATTTATATAACCCGCTGGTCTTGGCCCTGTACGACGAATAATTCCCGGCGACCAAGGTATCGTTAAAAGTGCGCCTATTATGGTATAGCAAGGTATCAACCAAACGGTTGGCAGCAAAAGCTCAGACATCTCATTACCTCAAGGTTTCCACATAAGACAGATTGTAAGTAAAAAGCCAAAGCCGAAAAGAAATATCAAGTTATATTTCTTTTGACTTCGCTCTTTTTACTTGATTCGGGCAGGGCAAAGATCTGTGACAGCTTGAAAGTTAATTGGTTGTTAAACCAGGGCCAGATTAATGTTCTCTTAATGTTGTTTGTTAAAGTTTAATCAACAACGATCCCAAATAAAATACCTTTACTATCGGATGTGGTGATGGTAACCATAGATTTTTTTCTATAGGTATCTTTGCTATAAAAAACAAATTTCTATATATTTGATAAATATAACTTTTCTATAGCCAGGGAAAATCCCTGTGATTTGTTTTTTTTATCATACTTTCGGGGCGGGTATTGGGTATCGGATATGGGCCATTGAATGATAATGAAGTCTGAAGGACTGGAGTTTAGACTAACCGCGCTTTAAGGCGCGGTTAGTCTAAACTCCAATTAGGAATTTTTACTTACCACTTCTCTCGGCAATAAATCAAAGTAAAGTAAAAAGGTGAAAAAAAGGTCGTACAAGTGTACTAATGACATAGGTACGACCGTTTGGTAGAAGCTTAAAGTTGTACCACCAACCAGCATCTACCTATGATTCAAGCTGACAAACTCAAAGCATTTCGTCAAGCCGCATATCAACATCTCACAAAAGCCAAAGATGCCACTTTTGAGTTAACTGATGCCATCTTGCTGACCCGCCATGCTTACTGTTTGGCAGACCTATCATTATCGCCAATATTTCGACGCAGCTGGCCAAGTATTTATGAAGCGCTTCAAGATTGTAGGCCGCAACGCCACAAGCTGATGCGACTGTACATCCAACAGATGCCAAAAGATTCACGTCCCATATTAGCAGGTGACCACACAAGTTGGTCACGACCAGATGCTCACACACTGCAAGAAAGAACGATTGAACACCAAGCAACCGCCGTTTATGGGAATCGACCGATTACCGTTGGTCAGGGATATAGTACTCTGGCGTGGATACCAGAAGATTCCGGTAGTTGGGCATTACCCTTAAGACACGAACGGATTACC
>DATGYA010000139.1:0-8214 GCA_035298405.1 Kamptonema sp.
ATCTTTCCAGGTTCCTGCAACTCCCCGTACTTCAGCTTGCACGCCTAATTTCCCTTCCGTTCCCACTTCCCTAGCAACCCTGGTTACTTCAGATGCGAAGGAATTTAACTGGTCAACCATCGTATTGACGGTGTTTTTTAACTCCAGAATTTCACCTTTAACATCTACGGTAATTTTCTTAGATAAATCGCCATTTGCCACAGCAGTTGTAACAGCAGCAATATTCCGTACTTGCTCCGTCAAACTACCTGCCATAAAATTAACTGAATCCGTTAAATCCTTCCAGGTTCCTGCTACGCCTCGCACATCCGCTTGACCGCCCAGCTTACCTTCTGAACCCACTTCTCTTGCCACCCGCGTCACCTCAGAAGCGAAGGAATTAAGCTGATCCACCATCACGTTAATCGTGTTTTTAAGTTCTAAAATTTCGCCTTTAACTTGTACAGTAATTTTTTTAGATAAGTCACCATTTGCCACAGCAGTTGTCACTTCAGCAATGTTCCGCACTTGTGCGGTTAAATTCCCTGCCATTGAGTTAACTGAATCTGTTAAATCTTTCCAGGTTCCGGCTACTTCTTGCACTTCAGCTTGTACGCCTAATTTCCCTTCCGTTCCCACTTCTCGCGCCACCCGCGTTACTTCAGAAGCGAAGGAATTTAACTGGTCAACCATCGTGTTGACGGTATTTTTCAACTCCAGAATTTCACCTTTAACATCTACAGTAATTTTCTTAGATAAATCGCCCTTTGCTACAGCGGTTGTCACTTCGGCAATGTTCCGCACTTGTGCTGTTAAACTGCCTGCCATGAAGTTAACACTATCCGTTAAATCCTTCCAAGTTCCGGCAACTCCCTTAACTTCTGCTTGACCGCCGAGTTTACCTTCAGAACCCACTTCTCTCGCCACCCGCGTTACTTCTGATGCAAAGGAATTTAACTGATCCACCATGATGTTAATAGTGTTTTTCAGTTCTAGAATTTCGCCTTTAACATCTACTGTAATTTTCTTGGATAAATCGCCATTTGCCACAGCGGTTGTCACTTCCGCAATGTTCCGCACTTGTGCTGTTAAATTCCCCGCCATCGAGTTAACTGAATCCGTTAAATCTTTCCAGGTTCCAGCCACTCCTCGGACTTCAGCTTGCACGCCTAATTTCCCTTCTGTTCCCACTTCCCGCGCCACCCGCGTTACTTCTGATGCAAAGGAACTCAACTGGTCTACCATTGTGTTAACAATTTGGGCAGTTTGGAGAAATTCTCCTTTGAGGGGTCTGTCTTCTATTTCTAAGGCGATGGTTTGCGATAAATCTCCTTTTGCTACGGCGCGAATTACTCTGGCGGTTTCAGATGTTGGTTGTACTAAGTCTGTAATTAGAGTATTGACAGAATCAACGCTAGCTGCCCATGAACCCTCAGCGCTGCCGATGGTGGCCCGCTGGGCGATTTTGCCTTCTTTACCTACAACTGTGCCGATCCGGTCGAGTTCGGCTGCCATTCTCTCATTGAGTTCAATAATGTCATTGAGGGCATCGGAAATTTTCCCAGATAGACCGGTCTGATCTATAGGCATCCGAACTGAAAAGTCCCCTTTTTTGACAGCTACTAAGGTTCTGAGTAACTGTTTGGCGTAAACACTATTTGAATTGGGGCTTGTTAGTTGTGCAGTTGACATGACCGTTACCTTTGGCGAGTTATAGCTAGGGACTAGGGGCTAGGGAAGAAGGGATTAGAATCAACGGTTGGGCTGAATGTCCTAACCACCAAGGCGGTTGCTGTAGTTAGCAGTACGGGTGATGGCGTTGTCACTCCCTCCGCTTTAATAGACATCTCCAGAAAAGCTTGGTGATTGTGGGCGGGCAAGAAGATGCCTGCCCACAATCACTATTGGAGAGGTCTAAGGAGTTTTTAGGGATAATATTATTGCTATTATCTGACTAAGGTAGTGGTCAATTGCTTCTGTCAAAAGGTGGATGACAAATTACTGTCTATCGCGCCATTGGGTTTTATAGCAGAAGGAAGAAGGAAGAAGGAAGAAGGAAGAAGGATGAGGTAATAATAGCAAGGGTTTCGGCAATCAAGATAGTCCTAACCGTCTTGGCGGTTGCTATATTTGGATATAAGGATGAAAAGCTTTGTGATTAGCAGGCAAGATGCCTGCCTCACAAGAATTTTTGGGTGCGATCGCGGTTTTATAGCAACCGCCAAGACTTTAGGAAATTATTAATTACTGAAATCCTTACTGTGATTGCATTTTCGCATCGATCTTTTTTCTTGTTCCTTCGGCTATATGTGCGTTTGTGCGCGATCGCTTCAACAGCTTCCCCTTCCCTCAGATTAAAAAAAGTGGGCTATTGCAATTACCCTCTTGAGGTTTCAAATTCAGGTCTGCAATAATTGGAGACACAACAGGCAAGTCAACAAACCTTGTTAAACCATTAGGAAAGTCGGAAGCGCGGAGTGCGCCTGTCGCTTCCGATCTCCTTTCCTTTCTGCTAGGAAAGGTTTTTTTATGGCATTTCAACTTAAGGAAGAAGGAAGAAGGAAGAAGGAAGAAGGAAGAAGGAGAGTTGCAATTTTCAGTAGCAAGCGTAAAATAGTGAAAATTGGGGTGTCGGTATCAGCAAGAGGCTGATGGCTCTTGCGAATTGCTTTATTACCAATTACCGCTAAAATTTTTCTATGACTCGCAACATTTACGCGCTGCTGGTTGGGATTGACCAGTATCTCCCGCCTGTCGCACCTTTGAGAGGCTGTGTTAACGATATTACGGCCTTTGAAGAGTATCTGCGATGGCGAAGCGCCGCGCCTTTGGCATCGCGCGTCACTTCTGACGATGACCAGCAACTCCACCTCCTCACCCTTAAAAATCAACAAGCTACCCGCCAAGCAATCATCGACGGTTTCCGAACACATCTCAGCCAAGCTAATCGTAACGATATTGTACTATTTTATTACAGCGGACACGGCTCCCAAGAACCCGCACCGCCGGAATTTTTGGCACTTAGAACCTAATCGCCTCCACGAATCTTTGGTTTGTTGGGATTCCCGTCAAGAAGGTGGCTGGGATTTGGCCGATAAAGAATTAGCAAAACTGATATCTGAGGTTGCCAAAAAAGACCCGCACATTACAATTATTATGGATTGTTGCCATTCCGGTTCTGGCACTCGGAATTTGGAATTGCAGGAAACTGGGGTAAGGCGAACACCTGCAAATAGGCGAACGCGACCGATAGAAAGTTTTATTTTAAACTCCGAAGAAATTAGCAACTTAGTATCTACATCTCGCAGTCCAGAACAAAATCCTACTGGCTGGATGATACCACGCGGTCGTCACGTTTTGTTAGCAGCTTGTCGCGACTGCGAAGAAGCAAAGGAATATTACGGTACTGGACAACATCGCGGCGCTTTTTGCTATTTTCTTTTAGATACTTTGCAACGCGCTAATGGTAGTTTAACTTACCGGGACGTATTCAAACGCACTAATGCTTTAGTCCGCAGCAAAGTTGCGTCTCAGTCGCCACAGTTGGAAGCGACAAATTTAGAAGATTTAGATCAGCCGTTTTTAGGAGGTGCGATCGCGAAACGCACTCCTTATTTTACTGTTAGTTATCATCAAGAGCACGGCTGGATCGTTGACGGCGGTGCAGTACACGGCATTCCGTCAATAGTGGGAAACGAAACGACTCGGTTAGCTTTGTTTGCGATCGACAGTAATCCAGAAGATTTGCGGCAACTCTCCAACTCCTTTGCAGAAGCCGAAGTCACTGAAGTTCTGCCCCAAGTCAGCAAAATTTCGTGTACAGTTGTACACAATTCGCTGGATGTAGAAAAAACTTTTAAAGCAGTTGTTACCAGTTTGCCAATGCCGCCTTTAGGTGTTTGCATTGAAGGGGAAGAAGCAGGTGTAAAATTAGCAAAAGAATCCTTACAGCAAGCGGGGCCGGAAAGTCAAGCTTCGATGTATGTTGGGGAAGTAGAAACCGCAATTCAAGCTGAATTTCGGTTAATTGCTCGTAATGGCGAGTATATCATTGCTCGGCCCACAGACGATCGCCCGTTGGTGGCTCAAATTTCAGGTTATAACCAAGGTAATGCTAACTTAGCGATCGCGCGTTTGGAACACATCGCCCGTTGGACGAATATCGCTGAACTTTCTAGTCCCGCCTCCAGTCGCATTGACCCCGATGCAGTGGAAGTGAAAATATATCAGGGGGAAGTTGAAATTGAGGCGCAGCAAATTCGCTTAGAATATAAGTATGAGAACGGCAAATGGCAGCAACCAACCATTCGGATTAAGTTAATCAATCGTAGCAACGAGCCGCTTTACTGTGCCTTATTAGATTTAACCGAAACTTACGCGATTTTAACTGGCTTTTTTGCCTCTGGCGGTGTTTGGTTACAACCTGGAGAATGCGTCTTTGTTTTAGGAGGAAATCCGATTTATGCCACAGTTCCTAAAGAACTCTGGGAACAGGGTGTGACTGAGTTTAAAGATGTCCTAAAATTGATTGTCAGTACAGCGGAATTTGACGCAACGTTGCTGGAACAAGAAAGGTTAGATGCGCCTCGAACTCGTGCAGTTAAGATTGCGGGAAAGGGAGGAAAAAGCGTTCTCAATCGCTTGATGAACCGCGTACAAACTCGCGATCTTTTATCGCAACCAGAGAAGGATGAAGTATGGGATGATTGGGTGACATCTCAGATTACATTTACCACAGTGCGACCGCAGGAAACGACACCGATACCGCAAACGGGAGAAGCGGTTTCCTTGGGTGCGGGTGTAGAAATGCGATCGCATCCCAGTTTAAAGGCAAATGCGCGTTTAACGACGATTCCCCAAGCGACGCGGGATGTAGGTAATATGATTTTGCCGCCAATTTTGCGGGATAATCCAGAGTTGATCCAGTCTTTCCAATTTACAGTCAGTCGCGGTACTGACCCCGGCCTGAGTGCGCTAGAACTCAGTAATGTGGAAGATGCAGCGGCCGTAACGCCGGAACAGCCGTTAGAATTGGTAATTGACGCACCATTGGCTGAAAACGAGGCGCTGATTGGGATTGGCTATGATGGGGAATTTTTCGTGCCGGCGGGGTTGGGGAAAAGGAGCGATCGCGGCCAAACAGAGATAAAGTTAGATCGGTTGCCCGATCCGGTATCATCGGGAAGTCGCAGTCTTGGCGGTTCTGTCCGCATCTTTTTCCAGAAAGTCGGGCTGCAAAAATTGGGCTACGATTACGAATATCCGATTTTAGCGATCGCCGACCTCCTCACAGACGATAAAGTATCTTATCAGAAAGACATTCACGAAGTGAGAGCGCGAGTGGCGAAGGCTCAGCGAATTCTGCTCTTCACTCATAGCATTCTCGGAGATACTCAAAAAATGGTTCCTGGCATCGGGCAAGTAGCGGTGCAAAAGGACGGTCAGCATCACCCTCTCAGCGAGTTTTATGACCTTGTTCTCACTTTTGATTATGAAAGTATAAACACTCCGATTGAGGAGAATGCGCGATCGTTAAAGCACCGCTTGGAGTTGGCTGGACTCGGCGCGAATCATGGCAAAGTGCTGCACGTTGTAGCCCAAGGAATGGGCGGCTTAGTGGCGCGGTGGTTCATTGAACAAGAACAAGGGAATCGAGTTGTGCAGCACTTAGTGCTATTGGGGCCGCCGAATGGCGGTTCTCCCTGGGCGACGGTGCAGAGTTTGGCGAAAACGGCATTACTAAGTGCGATCAATGGGGTGACTGCGATCGCGCCTCCTGTCAAGTGGCTCAGCGATTTGCTGCTAAAAGGGGCAGTGGAAGCTGCAAGCGTGTCTCTAGAGCAAATGCAGCCCGGATCGGAGTTTCTGAAGAAGCTGGCGGCGAGTCCCGATCCACAAATTCCTTATACAGTGTTAGCTGGTAATCAGTCCATCCAGCCGGCGGCGCTGGCCCAGAGAAACGGCCAGGCAAGCACCTTCGAGCGCATGATGCAGAAGGCGGGAGGAATGACTGGGAATATGGCGATGTTCGGCCAGCCGAATGATATCACGGTGAGTGTGGCATCCATGACGCAGTTGGGTTTGGGGAGAAAGCCGCAGATTTCGGAGGTTGGCTGCGATCATTTCAGTTATTTGAGCATTGCTGAGGGATTGGAGGCATTAGCGATCGCGCTTTCTAATGCTCCTGAAATGCCTCTTTTAGTGTCTTCTGGGCCTGTTGCTGTGGAAGCGCGATCGGATGTTGCACCTGTGAAAGCACCGCCAGTTGCTACTCCTGCGGTGACTGAGGTTGCACCTGTGCAAGCGCCCCCAGTTGCTACTCCCGCTGTGGCTAAAGCAAATGTTGCACCTGTAGCGGTGTCTGCGCCCGATCGCAATGTTCGTCAGAAAACCCCGGATTTAGTCACTATAACTGTTGAGCGTCACTGGTTGATTGGTGGTTTTGCTGTAATTGTGACGTTGCTGAGTGCGATCGCGCTGATGAATGTCATGCTGTTAATGCGGCCTGTTCCTGAAGCGCCGAAGTTGGAGAATAAGAGTAGTCAAGTCTTTTGAATTTTGGGGTTGGGGAGAGCGATCGCATTTAGACCGCGTTTTCTACAACTGTTATAATTTAAGTCAGATCAAGTCCGATTGATTTGTTCTTATAGAATATAGATTCTTGTAGGGGCGGGTTCGCCAGTATCCTTAATTTCAAAGCCCAGATATTCATAAACCCGCCCCGCCCATACAAGAAAGAAAAGACCGGACAGGATATCAGTTTGAACTCAAGAGGTGGAACATGACGGCATCAATAGACATTCGCCAAAGAGCGATTGAATTAATTGATAAATTGCCCAAAGAAATGTTAGCAGAAGCAGTTACACTCCTCGAATCTTTGTCTTTAAAGGCTAATCAACTAGGAGATGAAACTGCGTTAGGTTCGGAAGAATACGCTTTGCTAGAAATTATTCAGCGTTATTTGTCATTAGAAGAACAAACACGCCTGGATTATCTGCGCGAACATAATGAATGGAAACAGATAACCGAGGTAGAACATACAGAATTATTGGCCTATGAAGAAAGGTTAGAAAATATGAATGTGGAGCGAGTTGAAGCTCTGATAAAATTGGCTAAAATCAGAAAGACCGATTTAACAACCTTAATCAGCGAGTTTAAACCAGAGAGTAGAATATATAATGGCATCTGAGCGAGTTACATCTGCTATTAGGCGAGTCGTTTCCACAAGAGCAAAAAATTACTGCGAGTATTGTCGGAGTTCAGCAGAATTTGCCATTGATAGTTTTACAATTGACCATATTAATCCCCGTCAAGCAGGTGGGGAAACTACATTAGACAATTTAGCTTGGGCTTGTTTTGGGTGTAACGGTTACAAGCAAGCTAGAACCAGAGGAACTGACCCGGAAACAGATCGAGAAGTGGCTTTCTATAACCCGCGTCAACAAATTTGGACAGAGCATTTTGGTTGGAGTCAGGACTTCACGGAAGTTATAGGCAAAACACCTTGTGGCAGAGCTACAATTAATGCGCTACGTTTGAACAGAACAGGAGTTATGAATTTGCGCCGCCTGTTGGTGAGAGAGGGTTTGCATCCGCCAGAGGAAGTGTAGGGTGCGATCGCTAAAGTCATCTGGCGTAATATTTCCCATCTTAAGAAAGCGACTAATGTATCTGTTACCGAAGGTCGAAGATAGCTCAGGGACAGGTTTTGGGGGCTGATGATTTTGTTAGAATGAAACCGCCCTGCTACCTGCTGTCAGTCTATTTGCCGCATCGGGAAGCATCCCGATGCAGGCCTGTATCAGTTAAACCACAGTCTTAAACAGATTTTGCGCGACGAAATTGCCCACCGCCAACCCAGTTGGCAGCGCATCCTCAACCGTAGCCTCGCGCACGTGCACGCCACCATAAACCCGGCTGATGGCATCCTCATAGGCAGCATCGTAAAAACTGTTGTAAGTGCGCGTTACACCGGGAAGTTCTTGGGAAACAGCCGTAAAAGAGTAGTTTTCGCCAAAAAAGTTGGTCATCACCCCGGCAAATGCACCGCCAAAAGTCGAATGTCCAGAGATGTAATCTGGGAACGGCGGCGTAGGGTTGAGTAGGGGCTCCCATTCCGGGTCTGTCACCGTTCCTGAAATGCCGTGTTTCTCGCCAAATCCCCCAGTAATCAGATCGTCCGGTCGGGGTTGAATGACTTTGCTGTTATACTTAGTATCCCAGACCACGATCCCC
>DATGYA010000140.1:0-2222 GCA_035298405.1 Kamptonema sp.
GTTAATATTCTCTTTGCTGCTTATGAAGGATGGAAAAACCCTGAATTATTTTTATCTTAGTCAACCTAATTGGTGTCAACCTAATCTTTGGCAGCCTAATTAATGCTAACCCAAATAGTGCCAACCTAAGAGGTGCTGACCTAATCCGTACCATCCTATTTTTCAGAATTGTATGTTTTTACCATCCCATCCCCAAAACCATCATCCAACCCCAAATTCCCCTCACCGCCTCGTCAAAGGGTCAGCATAAGGATCTGGCAAAGCCTGCTGCACCTCCAACACTGACGCAGGCTGCACCCTCAACTCCCCACTACTCACTGTTTTTTTTACTCCCTCATCCCTACGACTGGGGTCTTGCAACTTCACCAACTCCTCCTGGTAAACCGCAAAAATCTTACCCAAACTCGCTGCAACAGCGTCCCAAGTCTCATCCTGCACCAACTTATCCGCAATTCCCTGGAATACCTCACCCTCTTGCTTCTTGCGAACGTACTCCTTAAGTAACTTCCCAGACCTCTGCATCGCCGCCTGGTAAACCTCCCCATCCGACCACCACAGACCCGGCTGACTCAGCAACCACGTCAAAATGTACTCCTGAGCGTAGCGCTCCTTTACCCAAGCCGCAAGGTGCTGTAATTCCTGCATTGTTATCGCCTCCTAACTTTTATCTTAGCTATTCGTGTAATGGTATCTATCGTTACCGCACAATATTTATAATTGCCTTTTTATGGTATCCTGCATATCTTTGTATAGCTGGAAATCTTAAAAAAACCTTACCAATTTTATCAAAAACCAGGTATCAAATAGAAAAATTAAAGTAAATTGAATCCAAGCCCAAAACCAACAACAGAGTCAACAAAGATTTATGGCACAGCAAAACTTTGGAGTAATTGGTCTAGCCGTTATGGGCGAGAACCTAGCGCTAAATGTAGAGAGTCGCGGCTTTTCCGTATCCGTCTTCAACCGCACCTACGCCAAAACCGAAGAGTTCATGGCTAAACGCGCCCAAGGCAAGAATATCATCGCCACCCAGACTCTTCAAGAATTTGTCGAATCCCTAGAACGTCCCCGCAGAATCCTAGTCATGGTACAGGCCGGCAAGCCCGTTGATGCCGTCATCCAGCAGCTAAAACCCATGCTAGACCCGGAAGACATGATCATTGATGGCGGTAACTCCCTCTACGAAGATACCGAACGCCGCACCAAAGAATTAGAAGCAACGGGGCTGGGATTTGTGGGTATGGGCATTAGCGGCGGCGAAGAAGGCGCTCTCAATGGTGCTAGTTTGATGCCAGGAGGTACGCAAACAGCTTACGGGAAATTGGAGCCAATTTTGACCAAAATTGCCGCTCAAGTAGACGACGGCCCTTGCGTGACTTTCATCGGCCCAGGGGGTGCCGGTCACTACGTAAAAATGGTACACAATGGCATTGAGTACGGCGATATGCAGCTAATTGCTGAAGCCTACGACTTGCTCAAAAATGTGGCCGGACTCAATGGCCAACAGTTGCACGAAGTGTTTGCAGAATGGAACACCACTGACGAACTCAACTCATTTTTGATTGAAATTACTGCTAATATTTTCAAGTACAATGACCCGGAAACTAAGCAGCCCTTAGTTGAGGTGATTATGGACTCAGCGGGTCAAAAAGGTACGGGTCGCTGGACGGTAGTTAGTGCTTTGGATATGGGCGTAAGTATTCCCACAATTACTGCTGCTGTCAATGCCCGGATTATGTCTTCTTACAAAGACGAACGGATTAAAGCTTCTCAGCAGTTGACAGGGCCATCTGCTAAGTATGAAGGCGATACTAAGGAGTTGGTGAACAAGATTCGGGATGCACTTTATTGCTCGAAGATTTGCTCTTACGCTCAAGGTATGGCGTTGTTAAGTGCTGCGTCTAAGTCGTTTAATTACGAATTAGCTTTGAGTGAAATTGCCCGAATTTGGAAAGGCGGTTGTATTATTCGCGCTGGCTTTTTGAATAAGATTAAAAAGGCTTTCAATGATGATGCTAAGTTGCCGAATTTGTTGCTAGCGCCAGAGTTTAAGCAGACAATTTTGGATCGGCAGGTAGCTTGGCGGGAGGTGTTATCTACTGCGAGTACGTTGGGGATTGCTGTACCAGCATTTAGTGCGTCGCTAGACTATTTTGATAGCTATCGGCGCGATCGCTTGCCACAAAATCTGACGCAAGCTCAGCGCGATTATTTCGGCGCTC
>DATGYA010000141.1:0-4568 GCA_035298405.1 Kamptonema sp.
AAAATAGCCAACCCCATCTCAACTATCAAATTCTCAACTATCAAATTCTTGAAACAGTTTATTCAGGAAGTCGTACCTTAGTATATCGAGCTATCCGTACCAGCGATCGATTACCTGTCGTCATCAAACTGTTGAAAAATGAATACCCCACATTCAGCGAACTCGTGCAGTTTCGCAACCAGTATACCATTGCTAAAAACCTTTATCAACCGGGAATCATCCAAACTTATAGTTTAGAACCCTATCAAAATGGCTATGCCTTAGTCATGGAAGATTTTGGGGGTATTTCTCTTCACGAATGGGCACTGAAAGCGGAAAAATCACTATCTTTGAGAGAGTTTTTAGAAGTAGCGATCGCACTATGCAATACATTAGATATATTGTATCGCGAGCGGATTATTCATAAAGATATTAAACCCAGTAATATCTTAATTAATCCTGAAACTAAACAAATCAAATTAATTGACTTTAGTATCGCCTCCTTGCTACCGCGAGAAACCCAGACACTCATCAATCCTAATATTTTAGAAGGGACAATCGCTTATATTTCCCCAGAACAGACAGGAAGAATGAATCGGGGGATTGACTATCGGACTGACTTTTATTCTTTAGGTGTCACCTTCTACGAATTACTGACAGGAAAGTTGCCTTTTGCGTCCAACGATCCAATGGAGTTGGTACATTCTCATATTGCCAAACAACCACCCCTTTTAGGGAATAGAGAAGAAATTCCCCAAGTTATTTGCGATCTCGTGATGAAAATGATGGCAAAAAATGCTGAAGACCGCTATCAAAGTGCATTAGGAATTAAATTTGATTTAGAAAAATGTTTAACTAAATTCCAAGAAACGGGTTCGATTGAGAGCTTTGAAATTGGACAAAGGGATGTATGCGATCGCTTCATTATCCCAGAAAAACTTTATGGTCGAGAAAATGAAGTATCAACCCTACTGCAAGCCTTTGATCGAGTGAGTTTAGGGGCAACAGAAATGATGTTGGTAGCTGGGTTTTCTGGAATTGGGAAAACTGCGGTTGTTAATGAAGTTCATAAACCCATTGTTAGACAACGTGGTTATTTTCTTAAAGGTAAATATGACCAATTAAATCGGAATATTCCCTTTTCGGCATTTGTGCAAGCATTTCGAGATTTAATGGGGCAATTATTATCAGAATCTGATGAGAAATTGCAAACTTGGAAAACCCAAATTCTCGAAGCAGTGGGGGATAATGGACAAGTCTTAATTGACGTAATTCCTGAATTGGAAAACATCATCGGCAAACAGCCACCAGCGACAGAATTATCAGGAACTGCTGCCCAAAATCGCTTTAATTTACTATTTCAAAATTTTGTGCAAGTTTTCACAACCAAAGAACATCCTTTAGTGATGTTTTTAGATGACTTGCAATGGTCAGATTCTGCTTCCTTGAATTTATTAAAGTTATTAATTCAGGATACGGGATATTTATTAGTATTAGGAGCTTATCGGGATAATGAAGTTTCTCCCGTCCATCCATTTATTTTAACTGTAGATGAAATTGTGAAAGCTGGAGCAACAGTAAATAAAATTACATTGTCATCCTTAAGGGAATCAGACATGAATCAGTTGGTAGCAGATACCCTGAATTGTGAATTATCTCTAGCTAAACCATTAACTAAATTAGTCAATCAAAAAACCCAAGGAAATCCTTTTTTTGCAACTCAGTTTCTTAAAGCATTACATGATGAAAATTTAATTAGTTTTGATTGGGAAACTCGACATTGGCAGTGCGATATTGCTGGAGTTGAAGCCTTAGCAATTACTGATGATGTAGTAGAATTTATGGCACTGCGATTACAGAAATTGTCTATAGAAACTCAGGAGATCCTGAAGTTGGCGGCTTGTATTGGGGCTGAGTTTGATTTGAATACTTTGGTAATTGTCAGTGAGAAAACGGCAGGTAAAACGGCTACAGCTTTATGGAAAGCATTGCAAGAAGGGTTAGTAATTCCCACAACAAAAATCTATAAATTCTTCACCCAATCGGATAGCGAACAAGTTTTCAAAGCTTCAGCAAATCCTACTTATCGGTTTTTACACGATCGCGTTCAACAAGCGGCCTATTCCTTGATTCCAGAAGATCGACAACAGTCAACTCATTTAGCGATCGCTCGGTTGCTGCGACAAAGCACCCCAGACACCGAACTAGAAGCCAAGATTTTCGAGATTGTCAACCATTGGAACAGGGCGATCGCAATTATCCTTGACCAATCGGAAAAAGATAATCTTGCCCAACTTAATTTAATTGCTGGACGCAAAGCTAAAGCCTCAAATGCTTACGAACCAGCTTTCAAATATTTCACTACAGGTATAAATTTGCTGTCTGATGGTGCTTGGCAGACCCAAACCAGCCTGATATTAGGATTGCAGGAAGGAGCAATAGAAGCGGCGTATTTATGCGGTAATTACGAGCAAATTGAGCAGGGAGTAAAGGTAATTTTAGCTGCAAATCTCCAACCGACTGAGTACGTCAAAGCCTACGAAATCAAGATTCAAGCCTATACAACCCAGGGGAGATTTCAAGAGGCGATCGCGATTGCCCAGACTGCTTTAACCAAATTTAATACTTATCTTCCAGAGCAACCGACACCGACAGATATAACATCGGCTGTAGAAAAGGTAACGGAATTGCTTAATGGTAGAACTGCTGAAGATTTACTCGATTTGCCAGTGATGACAGAACCAGAAGCATTGGCAATTATGCAGTTACTTTCTAGTGTTACCGGTGCAGCCTATCTTTCTGCTTCCCAACTATTTCCATTTATTGTTCTGACTCAAGTTATATTGTCGATTCAGAAAGGTAATAACTCCCTATCAGCTTTTAGTTACAGTAACTATGCGGTTTTATTGAGCAAGATGTTAGGGGATTTGGATACAGCTTATGACTTTGCTCAGATGTCATCACAATTAGTGGCAAAACTCAATGCACGTTTTATGCAGCCAAAAGTTAATCTTCTCCTGGCCGCATTTTTTATCCATTATAAATCTCATTTTCGCAACAGTTTAGCTTTATACAGGGAAGGTTTCCAGACAGCCCAGGAAGTCGGCGATTCAGAGTTTGCAGGCTATCACGTCCACCATCTGTGTCAGTGCGTTTATATAACTGGTAAGGATTTAAATACTTTGGTGACAGAAACAGAACCTTATTTAAATACCCTATCCAAGCTCAATCTCAAAACATCTTTAAACTACTCTTACATTGTTTTACAAGCAGTTGAGCGGCTCCAAAATAGTCAAAACCAGTCAACTTTGACAAATAAAACAGAGCAAATACACGCCGCACTCACCGCTACTAATGATTTAATTGGATTGCATTATTATTGGGTCTATAGCCTGACTACTTCCTATCTCCTCAATCAATATCCACAGGCAATTCAAGACGCAATAGAAGTGCGTCAAACCCTAGCAGTTGCAGGAAGCGGGATTAGCGAATTAGTTTTTTACTTTTACGATTCCCTGACAGCACTGGCTACCTATACCGAAGCCACAGACAAAACCGAACTGCTGGATCGGGTTTCTAAAAATCAAGCCATACTCCACCATCGTGCAGTTTCCGCACCGATGAACTTTCAACATAAATACGACCTAGTAGAAGCTGAAAAATATCGGGTTTTAGGCAAGAATCATGAAGCAGGAGATAGTTACGATCGCGCGATCGCAGGAGCAAAAACCAACGGCTATATCCAAGTAGAAGCATTGGCTAACGAACTGGCGGCAAAGTTCTACCTGGAATGGGGTAAACAGCGCATTGCCCAAGAATACATAATCAATGCCTACTATAGCTATGCTCGTTGGGGAGCAAAAGCCAAAGTCGCTGATTTGGAAAAACGCTATCCGCAACTGCTGGCTCCCATATTACAGCAAACCCGTTCTCCTCTCTCGACTCACGAAACTCTGTTCACATTCGGGAGTGTCACCTCTACCAGTTCTCCCACATCCAGTAGTAGCAGTATCTCTGTAGCTTTAGATTTAGCTGCCATTCTTAAAGCTTCTCAAACACTCTCCAGCGAAATTGAACTCGAAAAACTGCTTTCATCGTTGCTTTCTATCGTTATTGAAAATGCGGGAGCCGATAAGTGTGTGTTAATGCTCTTGCGAGACTCGCGCCTGTCGATCGAAGGGTCAATTACTGAAGGCTCTGAGCCAGTCGTGTTGCAGTGCCTTCCCATTGAAGAGAGTCAAGAGATTCCCCTGAAACTAATTTATAAAGTCAAGCATGACAGGCAAACAGTTGTGCTGCTTGATGCCAGTGCCGATCTGACTTTAGCTAATGATCCGTATATCATGCGTCAGCAGCCCAAGAGTATCTTGTGTAGCCCGATTTTAAATCAGGGCAAGTTGATGGGCATTTTATATCTAGAAAATAATTTAGCTACGGGGGCGTTTACTAGCGATCGCATTGAACTACTGAATTTACTCTGTGCTCAAGCTGCTATCTCCCTGGAAAATGCCCAACTTTATGAACAGTCGCAAACATATTCTCAGGAGCTAGAAAAAGCCTTACATGACTTGCAGCAAACCCAATTGCAA